>NZ_NKRF01000076.1:0-311146 GCF_003408955.1 Pseudomonas sp. GL93 | reverse complement strand
TACAGCATTGTGTTTTTTTACATATCGCGGGTCGGCCATCGCATGCCACACCCTGCATAGCGTCGGCAGCGTCGTATGTGTATAAGAGACGGCACCCAGACCCTGTTGCGCGGCCTGGGCGTGGTGCAAGCGGTAGCGGCTGGTGCGCGGGATCTCAAGGAGATCGCCCGGCGCATCGGCACCACGCGCAGCACAACGCACCGCCTGGCCAGTTGCCTGGTGGACGAGCGTTACCTGCGCGTGGTGCCCCAGGTCGGTTATCTGCTGGGGCCCAAGCTGATCGAGTTGGGGTTCCAGGCCCGTGAAGAGTTGCCCCTGGTGAACCTGGCGGTGCCGTACCTGGATGAGTTGTCGGCGCTGACCGGTGACACCATTCACCTGGCGATTCGTGAATACGACGAGGTGCTGTACCTGCACAAGAACCCCGGCCGCAACGGCCCGGAAATGCGCTCGCGGGTCGGCCATCGCATGCCGTTGGCGCGCACCGGTATCGGCAAGGCGTTGATGCTGGATGATTCGCCGCAGGAGTGGCAGCGCTTGTACGAGGCGAGCTTGCCGACGGCGGGCAAAAGCCTGCAATGGCCGCAGCACCCGGAGCAATCCTGGGCGCAGTTCGAACAACGCATGCATGGGTATGTCGAGGGTGGCTACGCGTTTGACCTGGAAGACAACGAGCCTTCGATCCGCTGCGTGGCCGCACCGGTGCGCGATGCCAGCGGGCGCATTGTCGCCGGTATCAGCATCGCCAGTACGGTGCCCTACATGCCGCTGGAGAAAATGGCCGAGCTGATCCCTGTGATCAAACAGGTCGCAGCCCGGCTGTCAGCGGAGTTGGGCGCCAAGGCCTGATCAGGCTTTCAGGCTCGCCATATCGATGACAAAGCGGTACTTCACGTCGCCGGCGATCATGCGCGTGTAAGCCTCGTTGATCTGCCGGATATCGAGCATCTCGATGTCGCAGGTAATGCCATGCTCGGCGCAGAAATCCAGGACCTCCTGGGTTTCGGCAATGCCGCCGATCAGCGAACCGGCCAACACTTTACGGCCCAGCACCAGCTTGGCGGCGTTGACGGGCGGGTCCACCGGCTCGATCAGGCCGACCAGGATATGCACGCCGTCAAAGCGCAGCACGTCGAGGTAGGGGTTCAGGTCGTGCTGCACCGGGATGGTGTCGAGCAGGAAGTCGAAGTGCCCGGCAGCAGCCTTCATCTGCTCGGCATCGGTGGACACGATCACATGGTCAGCGCCCTGGCGACGGCCTTCCTCGGCCTTGCTGGCCGAGCGCGTGAACAACGTGACTTCGGCGCCCATGGCCTTGGCGAACTTGATGCCCATGTGGCCCAGGCCGCCCATGCCGAGGATCCCGACTTTATCGCCGGCCTTCACGCCGTAGTGCTTGAGGGGCGAGTAGGTGGTGATGCCTGCGCACAGGATCGGCGCAGCGCTGGCCAGGTCGAGCTTGGCCGGGATCTTCACCACGAAGTGTTCGCTGACTACGATGCTGTCGGAGTAGCCGCCCATGGTGTTGCTGCCATCCACGCGGTCTGGCGTGGCGTAGGTCATGGTCGGGCCTTCGAGGCAATACTGCTCAAGGTCTGATTGGCAGGCTTCGCAGTGACGGCACGAGTCCACCATGCAGCCTACGCCCACCAGGTCGCCGACTTTATGGGCCGTCACGTTGGCGCCGACGGCGGTGACTTTGCCGACAATCTCGTGGCCCGGCATCAGCGGGTACACGGCGATGCCCCACTCGTTGCGCGCCTGGTGGATGTCGGAGTGGCATACGCCGCAGTAGAGAATCTCGATGGCCACGTCATCGACGCGCGGGCTGCGGCGTTCAAAAGACATCGGGGCGAGGGGCGTGGTGGCCGACTGGGCGGCGTAACCGATGGCGGTGTACATAGTAAACCTCACAAAAGCTTGGACTGCAGAGGCGGCAAATTCTGCGCGCAGGCCTTTGGAGCGAACATGGCAAATGCTCCGAGTCTCATGCCTATTCGTCCGGCAGTGCCTGAGGTTTGGATATATTGGCCGCCAGACCTGCGATGATGCTGTCATCCCTCATTCGCGAAGTTTTTTGCCATGCTGTTGACCCGCCATTTGGATGCCAATGCCACGCTGGTTTCCTTGATCGAAGGGCTCACGCCCCGCGATGGTTTTTCCCCGACTCACCTGCCCGGAGTGCAGGTGCTGCGTGCCAGTTGCGATGTGGCGCGTGGGCCGCAGATCTATGAGCCAAGCCTGATGTTCGTGGCCCAAGGCAGCAAGGTCGCCTACCTCGGCCCGCGCACGCTGGAGTATGGCGCCGGGCATTACCTGATCCAGGCCATGCCGGTGCCGTTCGAATGCGAGACCTTTGCCATGGCCCCCGAGGCGCCGTTGTATGGCGTGACGGTAGGCATCGACCGCGTGGTGTTGGGCGAGTTGGTGATTGCCATGGGCATGCAGGCCGGGCCGCCGCCGACCGCGCAGACCTTGGAGTCGATGAGTTCGGTGGTGCTGGACGATGCGATGCGCGGCTGCGTCGAGCGGTTGTTGCAGTGCCTGCACGATCCGCTGGAAAGCCGGATCATGGGCCCGGCGCGGGTGCGTGAATTGTTGTTCACCGCCTTGCGTGGGCCCCAGGCGGATGTGTTGCGCGCACTGGTCGAACAGCAGGGCCAGTTTTCGCGCATCGCCACCTCATTGAATCACCTGCATGCCCATTACGCCGAGCCACTGAATATAGAGACGTTGGCCGGGTTTGCGCACATGAGCGCGTCGACCTTTCATGAGCATTTCAAACGCTGCACCTTGTTGTCGCCGGTGCAGTACCTCAAGCGCTTGCGGTTATTGAAGGCCCAGCAACTGCTGCTGGTGGAAGGCATGAGCGTGGCGCAGGCGGCGCACAAGGTGGGGTACCAAAGTACGTCGCAGTTCAGTCGCGAATATAAGCGTTACTTTTTGCGTAACCCTGGTGAAGAGCGAGCCGCCTGAGTCTGCCGGGTACGCCTGCCAGATAAGCCTCGCTTGCATGAAGATCGAATAGGGGGCAATACCTGATAACTGTTTCTGCGCGGGGGCAACGGAACGGCTCTGGCTTGTTATGCACTCACGATTGCACCAGGCGAATTAGCGTCTGGAACCAAGGAGGTAGTGCGCGTGAAAGTTCAGCCCCTCACTCATACGATTCGTATCAGCACCCAGCAATCCGCTTCTGCGCTGCCTGCAAACACTGTAACCGCAGGTGAGGTTAACGGTCCGGCAGGCATGAAAATGAGTGTTGTCAACAACACGACAGTCGCCCCTGACCCGAGTCACGAACTTGATTTTTCCAAGGGTGTAATTTACGGCTCGCTCGATGTAACACCGCCTACCGCGAGGTATACGTTTGGCGAGCGTGAACGGCGAATCAATGCCTATGCTGGTCGTGTTGTTGCGCAGATCCGGACTATGGAAACTGGCGACGAAGGCCAACGCAATATCAGATTCCAGCACCTGCGTCCGTTCTTGGAGCCTGCAGGTTATTTCAGCGGTGGATTGCTGGCGGCGGGGTACGACCCACATCAAAAAATCACGGTGACGTTCCAGTCTTACGTCAAGGAACTCAATGGTGCCTCGCATCTGACTAATCAGGATGAACGCACCTACTTGGCGTGGCAAATTGCAGCCGGTGCTTTGAAGCACGATAAAGTAGCGCCGGGGGGCCAGTTGAACGCCCAAGGCATGCATATCAATGCGCAGTCCAAGGAAATGATCAACGACCTTGAGGCCCTGGGCAGCGTACTTCAACGTCATTGGGAACAAGACGTAGCCAAGCCGATGCGCGACCCTGAGGGCAAGCTCGCAGAGCGCTCGGGGAAAGCGGACGCCTATGTGGTCAAGGGAACATTGCAAGGTCTGCATGACGACAAGGCTACGTTCAGTCAGCTTACGCCGGCGGGCCAGAGAGCCATCATTCGTACACTTGAGGACAATGGAAACGTCGTTGTTCCAAATATATACGGCTACTCTCTGGCCGGTTATGCCTTTGTTCCTTATGTCCATTATCACGGTGATTATGACCATCGACCTGATAAAGGCTTAATGGTCGATTTGAGACGCGGCACTGTCAGTGAACTGCACGGGGATGATGACTTTGCCAAATGGGCTGAAAGAAATCGTGCTCATGTGCAGAGCAGTTTCAACGCCCGTGACCGGCAAGGCGGCAAAGACGCGCATTGGCCAAGGGCAGACTATGTGCTGGGGGCGCTTATTCACGGTAATAGCGCCACCTTCCCAGGCAGAAAAAATCTGCTTGCGGATAGGGCCGTACCCGTTCGGGAGACATTCAACTACACCCAATCGAGAGACAGTGATTATTACTTGAAGTTTGGCGATCTGAAGAGCGGCATTGCCTCTCACTTTCAGGCTGTTAACGCAAAAGACGCAAGGTGGGCCGACCAGACTGAGGTCTTTGGTGCGTCGCAGCAGAACTGGAAAGCCGCGAAAGAATTTTGGGGCAATACCTTCGGTTACCTGCCCATCATCGGTAACACCGGCAACATTGTCTTCGGAGTTCATGACGCCGTTGATGGCATGACGCAAAATGATCGAGTAGCCGGCGGTGCCGCAGCGGTGATCTCAGGTTTGCAACTGGCCCATGAAATTGCCATGGCGAAGGCAGATGTAGAGTTGGTAGAACCCTCGTTAACCAACAGCAAGGCCGCCCAACGCTACCGCTGGGAACTTGACTCACAGACAAACGACCTGCAATTGATGAGAACGCCTAATGCTGGCGCTTCTTTTCCAGGTATGCGGGAAATCGAGTTAGGTGGCAGACCCTATTACGTCGCCGATGCCCCTGATGCCGGGGACGGCACACATTACATTTTGCGTGTAGTCGATCCACATGACCCCGACCAGTTGGCCAGTAGCGCCATTGTTGCCAAGCCCGATGCTCAGGGTGTTTGGCGTCGAAGAGGCGTCATGGGCGGTGGGCTGGATGAACTTGAGGGACGATTGAAAGACCCCGTCGGGTTTGGCTCCCGTGCGATGGTGTATGCCGACCCGGACGATGCTGATTATGTGATCAAAGTAACGTTCCCTTTACCGGCTACCAAGCGCATTGCCGATATGAAAAATGAGGTGGCGTTATTTAACCTATATTATGGAGAACAGCGTGCGACGTTCCTTGGCAGCAATGCTGCTGACACCGTTTCTTATATGCGTATGCCCAAAGTGCCGGGAGAGTCGCTTGAGCAACTGATGGCCGGGGATAAAGCCTTGCCCGAGGGGTTATCAGCCAGCGTGTTGAATATGCTGGTCGAGTTGGAAAACGCCGGCATTGCTCACAATGATTTGGCCGCAAGGAATATTCTTTACGACGCCAATACTCGCAAGTGTTATCCGGTGGATTTTGGTTCGGCGAAGACGGCAGGGGTTAACCTGGCACAGTCCAATGACCGCTACAGTATTTGGGAGCTGAGGGAACAGATTCAACCGGATAACCAATCTTTTGAAGACATGGTCGAACTGTTGGAGTCGTTGAAAACGAATGCCGTCAGTTGAGCCGATCAGCGATTTTAGCACCGCTGACAGCGCGTCCACCGGCTGAATCGAAGAAGCCATTGATTCAGCCGGTGCAGCCTGGTCACACGATCATAGTAGAACCACTGGTCAAGCAGCCTTACATATTCGGGTAAGTCGGCCCACCCGCACCTTCCGGCGTCACCCAGGTGATGTTCTGCGAAGGGTCCTTGATGTCACAGGTCTTGCAGTGCACGCAGTTCTGGGCGTTGATCTGGAAGCGTTTCTCGCCGTCTTCCTTGGTCACCACTTCATACACGCCAGCCGGGCAGTAGCGCTGCGCCGGTTCATCGTAGAGCGGCAGGTTGGTGCCGATCGGGATGCTTGGGTCTTTGAGTTTCAGGTGGCACGGTTGTTCTTCTTCATGGTTGGTGCCGGAGATGAACACCGAGCTCAGTTTGTCGAAGCTCAGCTTGCCGTCGGGTTTGGGGTAGTCGATCTTCTGGCTGTCTTTGGCCAGCTTCAGGCAGGCGTAGTCCGGCTTGGTGTCGTGCAGGGTGAAAGGGATCTTGCCGCCGAAAATGTTCTGGTCGAGCCAGTTGAAACCGCCGCCGATGATTGCGCCGAACTTGTGCACAGCCGGGCCGAAATTACGGCTGGCGAACAGTTCTTCGTACAGCCAGCTGGCTTTGAAGCTGTCGACATACGTGGTCAGTTCATCACCGCCCTCGGATTCGGCAAACAGGCGGGCGGCCACGGCGTCGGCGGCGAGCATGCCGGACCTCATCGCGGTATGGCTGCCTTTGATCTTGGCGAAGTTCAGGGTGCCCAGATCGCAACCGATCAGCGCGCCGCCCTTGAAGACCATCTTCGGCAGCGAATTCAGGCCACCTTTGCAGATCGCACGGGCGCCGTAGCTGACCCGCTTGCCGCCTTCCAGGTACTGGGCCAGCACCGGGTGATGCTTGAGGCGCTGGAATTCATCGAACGGCGACAGGAAGGTGTTGCTGTAGGACAGGTCGACGATCAGGCCAACCACCACCTGGTTGTTTTCCAGGTGATAGAGGAACGAGCCACCGGTGTTCTCTTTACCCATGATGTCCAGCGGCCAGCCGGCGGTGTGCACCACCAGGCCCGGCTGGTGCTTGGCTGGGTCGATTTCCCAGATTTCCTTCAGGCCAATGCCGTAGTGCTGGGCGTCGGCGTCGCTGTCCAGGTTGAAGCGCTGGATCAGTTGCTTGCCGATGTGGCCACGGCAACCTTCGGCAAACAGTGTGTACTTGCCGCGCAGCTCCATGCCCGGGGTGTACAGACCGTCTTTTGGCTTGCCTTCACGGTCAACGCCGAGGTCGCCAGTGATGATGCCGCGTACCACGCCGTTCTCGTCGAACAGCGCTTCCTGAGCGGCGAAGCCTGGGTAGATTTCCACGCCCAGGTTCTCGGCCTGCTGGGCCAGCCAGCGGCACAGGTTACCCAGGGAAATGATGTAGTTGCCTTCGTTGTGCATGGTTTTGGGCACAAAGAAGTCGGGCACCTTGGTGGAGGCTTCCGGGCTGCGCAGTACATAGATGTCGTCGCGCACCACCGGGGTGTTGAGCGGGGCGCCGAGTGCTTTCCAGTCCGGGAACAGTTCATTCAGGGCACGTGGTTCAAACACGGCACCGGAGAGGATGTGGGCGCCGACTTCGGAACCTTTCTCGACCACGCAGACGCTGATTTCCTTACCGGCTTCGGCGGCCTTCTGCTTCAGTCGGCAGGCGGCAGACAGGCCAGCCGGGCCAGCGCCGACGATGACCACGTCGAATTCCATGTATTCGCGTTCCACAGGCTATCTCCTACTCAAGGCTCAACAGGCTTTTTTTTCTAATGGGTGGAGGTTCGGTGTGGTTCTGCGCGAAGGCAGCACCCACCTGTCTCTCTAGGTGGCGCATTATATATAGACCACTGACAGCGTCCAATACAAACGTTTGTTTGAATTGCCTGCAGCCTAGATAAATCAAAGCAACGGGGCTTATGACTGACCATTTTGCCGTATTGACCAGAATAGGCGTTCCGGTCAAGATACGGTCGGTTTTGCGCTTCCCGTAGGCAGACTGCAGGTTTCAAGAGCACGTCCAAAGACAGGCCGAAGGCAATAAAGGTGATGCGCGCCCCAACGTTGGAGCGCAGTTTACACGCCGCGATAAAGAATGACCTCTCAGTCACCACTGACGAACGGTCGTCATTTCCCGTGTGCAAGGCCACAGCCGAGGTCTTTGGAGGTGCCCTTGTGTGCCGATGAGCATCAACCGCCAGGTTCGCCTAGGCGACTTTCTTTTCACCGGAGAGTAACGAGGAATCCATGAAGGTTCTTGTAGCTGTCAAACGCGTTGTCGATTACAACGTGAAAGTTCGCGTCAAGGCGGACAATTCCGGCGTCGACCTTGCTAACGTCAAGATGTCGATGAACCCTTTCTGCGAAATCGCTGTGGAAGAAGCTGTACGC
Organism: Pseudomonas sp. GL93; assembly: GCF_003408955.1. Taxonomy (NCBI): domain Bacteria; kingdom Pseudomonadati; phylum Pseudomonadota; class Gammaproteobacteria; order Pseudomonadales; family Pseudomonadaceae; genus Pseudomonas; species Pseudomonas sp. GL93. Next base: position 303,174 of record NZ_NKRF01000076.1, on the reverse strand, counting down.
CTGAAAGAGAAAGGCGTGGCGACGGAAATCGTCGTGGTGTCCATCGGCCCGACCACTGCCCAAGAGCAGTTGCGTACCGCTCTGGCCCTGGGCGCCGACCGCGCCATTCTGGTGGAGTCCGCTGAAGAGCTGACCTCCCTGGCCGTTGCCAAGCTGCTCAAGGCCGTTGTCGACAAGGAACAGCCACAACTGGTGATCCTGGGCAAACAAGCCATCGACAGCGACAACAACCAGACTGGCCAGATGTTGGCTGCACTGACCGGCTACGGCCAGGGCACCTTCGCTTCGAAAGTCGAAGTGAGCGGCGACAGCGTTGCGGTCACCCGTGAAATCGACGGCGGCGCGCAGACGGTTTCCCTAAAACTGCCGGCCATCGTCACCACCGACCTGCGTTTGAACGAGCCGCGTTATGCGTCCCTGCCAAACATCATGAAAGCCAAGAAGAAGCCTCTGGAGCCGCTGCCCCCGGCCGTTTGGGGCGTTCCCACCGCCTCTACCAACAAGACCGTTAAAGTCGAAGCGCCGGCTGCACGCAGCGCGGGCATCAAGGTCAAGTCGGTGGCTGAACTGGTCGAGAAACTGAAAAACGAAGCGAAGGTGATCTGATCATGACTATCCTCGTAATCGCCGAACACGATAACAAGGTGCTGGCCCCGGCCACCCTGAACACCGTGGCCGCAGCCGCTAAGATCGGTGGCGACATCCACGTCCTGGTAGCAGGGCAGGGCGCTGGCGCCGTGGTTGAAGCCGCTGCGAAAATCGCGGGCGTGAGCAAAGTCCTGAACGCTGACAATGCCGCTTACGCGCATCAGCTGCCGGAAAACGTTGCACCACTGGTAGCAGAGTTGGGCAAGAGCTACAGCCACATCCTGGCTGCCGCCACCTCCAACGGCAAAAACATCCTGCCACGCGTTGCCGCGCAGTTGGACGTTGACCAGATCTCCGAGATCATCTCGGTAGAAAGCGCCGATACCTTCAAGCGCCCGATCTACGCCGGTAACGCCATCGCCACCGTGCAGTCCAATGCTTCGGTCAAGGTCATCACCGTGCGCGCCACCGGTTTCGACCCGGTTGCCGCCGAAGGTGGCTCGGCTGCCGTTGAAGCCGTCTCCGCTGCCCACGACGCTGGCACTTCCAGCTTCGTCGGCGAAGAGCTGGCCAAGTCGGACCGTCCTGAACTGACCGCTGCCAAGATCGTCGTTTCCGGCGGGCGTGGCATGCAGAACGGTGACAACTTCAAGCACCTGTACGCCCTGGCCGACAAGCTGGGCGCTGCGGTCGGCGCTTCCCGCGCAGCCGTTGACGCAGGCTTCGTACCCAACGACATGCAGGTCGGCCAGACCGGCAAGATCGTGGCGCCACAGCTGTACATCGCCGTCGGTATCTCCGGCGCTATCCAGCATTTGGCCGGTATGAAAGATTCCAAGGTGATCGTTGCGATCAACAAGGACGAAGAAGCGCCGATCTTCCAGGTAGCCGATTATGGCCTGGTGGCGGACTTGTTCGAAGCCATACCTGAGTTGGAGAAGCTGGTCTAATCCAGCCACTTCACTTATAAAGAGCCCGGTCTTATGACCGGGTTTTTTTATTCCCTGTAGGAGCGAGCTTGCTCGCGAAAAACGTACAGGCGCCGCATTTATTCAGAAAATACGCGTTATCGTTGACGTTTTTCGCGAGCACTTTAGGAAGGAACATGCCATGGCGCTGCGCCCCTGGACTGTACTGCTAGGCCTTGCGCTGCTGCCGAGCCTGACGCTCGCCGCCGGCAAGTGCGAGCGCCTGGTGATCACCGGCAGCCCGGACGCGCCGCCATTACTCTGGCGTGACCCCCAGGACCCTACGCACCTGATCGGCGCCACCGCTGACGTGCTGCAACAAGTGGGCAAGGACCTCGGGCTGAAAATCGACCTGCTCTACGGCGGCAAACGCTCCCTGGCCCTGGATGAAGCGCGTAGCGGGCGCATGGACATCCTGGCCGATGCACCGCTGAACCTGGGTGAGCTGGACCACTTCGACTACATCCATCCGGCGCTGATGCAGACCGACTACCTGGTGTGGACGCGCAAGGATTCAGCCTTGGTCTATTCCACCGCCGCGGATTTGCACGGCCACACAGGTGCGGTATCGGAACGTGCGCGCTTGAGCGCCGAGTTCGAGACCTTCGCCGGCCAGCAACTCAACCTGCAACGCCTGCCCAGCTTGACGCCGGCCTTTCAGAAACTGTTGCTGGGTGAGGTGGACTACGTGCTGGCTGGGCGCTATTCCGGCATGGCCATGGCCCAGACTCTGGGCATGAGTAATGACCTGGTGGCCCATGCAGTGCCTGTCGATCAGCCTGGCCTATACCTGGCGATTTCCCACAACTCGGCCTGCAATGATCCGTGGCTGCGCGGACAGCTGACGAAAAAGATGACAGAATTGCTCGCCTCCGGTGCCGCTCAAGCCGCGCTGCAGCGCAATCTGGAGCGTTGGAAAGCGCAACTGCAACAACCTGTCGGCACCCCAACAAAGTAGGGATTTACAGTGATTTTTCGAGCTATTTTCGCGGCCCTCGCCGTTGTTGCGCTGGCAGGATGTGCAACCGATCCTGCGCCAATCGAACAAATGCGTCTGACCCAGCAAGCTTTGGAACAAGCCACTGCGGTCGGGGCCAACACCGATGAATCCCCCGAACTGAAACTGGCCGAAGAAAAATTCGCCAGGGCCAAGGGCAACATGGCCGACCAATCCTACAAGCGTGCGCGTATGCGCGCCGAGCAGGCTGAGTTGGACGCGCGCCTGGCCGAGGCCAAAGTGCTGACCGGCAAGAGCCAGGAACAATTGAACGTGCTCAATACCCGTATCACTCGCCTGCGTAAGCAACTGCAGTTGGGAGACGCACAATGAGCCCGATGATCCGTAGTTTGAGCTGTGTACTGCTGCTGGGCGGCGCGGCCTTGGGCGGCTGTGCCAGCCAACCCACGAGCGAGCAGGCGTTGCAGCAGGCCGGCGATGACTTTCAGAAGGTCAAGGAAGACGCCAACGTACTGCGCTTCGCGCCCAAGGACGTGATCCGCGCCGGCGAGTCCCTGGCCCGCGCCGATCGCCTGTCCAGCTACTGGGGCAGCGGCGCCGATGTGGTGCATTACGCTTACCTGAGCCAGCGTTACAGCGCCATCGCCCGTGAGCACACCCAGCAGGGCCTGAATGCCGAGCGCGGCACCCAACTAGAGTTGGAGCGTCAGCGCCTGCAACTGGCCTTGCGCGAAAACAAGCTGGCCAGCGTGCAACAGCAGGGCAAGTGGGTTGAAGCGCAAATCGCCAGCCTCACTACCCAGACCGACCGTGGCCTGGTGATGACCCTCGGGGACGTACTGTTCGACACCGGCGAAGCTGAGCTGCAGAACTCGGCCAACCGCACGGTGCTCAAGATCGTGCAATTCCTGCAACTGAACCCCAAGCGTCGGGTGCGCGTCGAGGGCTACACCGACAACACCGGTGGCGAGCAGGAAAACCTGAAACTGTCCCGCGACCGTGCTCAATCGGTGGCCGACCTGTTGATGGACCTGGGTATCGATGACAAGCGCATTGAGGTCGAGGGCTATGGCGACCAATACCCGGTGGAAGCCAATGCCTCCGAGCGTGGTCGTGCGCAGAACCGCCGGGTTGAAATTGTGTTCTCCGACGAAAAAGGCCAACTGGGCGCTGCCCGCTAACAGCTGACGCAGATCCAAATTGTGGGAGCGGGCTTGCTCGCGAATACGGTGTGTCAGTCAGCACATCCAGTACTGAGCCACCGCATTCGCGAGCAAGCCCGCTCCCACATTTCGTTTCGGCGATGCCCACCCTAACTCCCCCCGCAGTTTTTACTGTCACTCCCGCCCGCGCTCGACTATTGTGGCAACTGTCCCCGTACACTTCTAAACTGTGCTGGTATGTTTCACACAAAAATAAAATACCCGTGAAATCGAGTGCTGCGTCATGACCAATCTGTTGCTTTACCAACGTATTGCCCAGCAACTGGCTGAGGACATCCGGCGCGGTGTCTACCAACCGGGGGAGCGCGTGCCGTCGGTGCGCAAGATGAGTTCCCAGCTCAATGTGAGCCATGCCACGGTGCTGCAGGCCTACGCCAACCTGGAAGACCAGGGGCTGATCCGGGCGCGGCCGCAGTCGGGCTACTACGTGCACCAGACGCCAGCACTCACGGCGCCTACGCCCGATATCGCACGGGTCGAGCGCCCAGGGTTGGTCACCCGTAGCAGCATCATCCAGCAGGTGCTGGTCGAGTCGCGCCGTGAAGGGGTGTTTCCGTTGGGTGCGGCGGTGCCGAGTGTCGACTACCTGCCAGTGCGGGCACTGCATCAGCAGTTGGCCAAGGTCACGCGTTTCCAGAGCCCACGGGCCTTCAGCTACATGTTCAGCCCTGGCTTCGAACCACTGCGCCGCCAGGTGGCGATCCGCATGCGTGATGCGGGCGTGGTAGTGGACCCTTCCGAAGTGGTGATCACCCACGGCTGTGTCGATGCATTGCAAATGTCGTTGCGCGTGCTGACGCGCCCTGGCGACCTGATCGCGGCTGAATCACCAACCTATTACGGCTTGCTGCAATTGGCTGACCTGCTGGGCCTCAAGGTTATCGAGATCCCCAGCGACCCCGCCACGGGCATGAGCCTGGAGGCCTTGCAACTGGCCGCCAACCAATGGTCGATCAAGGCGCTGGTGCTGACCACGCGCCTGAGTAACCCGCTGGGCGGTACCATGCCGGAGGAGCGACAGAAACAGTTGCTGCGCCTGGCGTCGGACTTCGATATCCAGATCGTCGAGGATGATATTTACGGCGAGTTGATGTTCGAACTCGGCCGCACTAAAGCCCTCAAGGCCTACGACCGCCTCGACCGGGTGATCTATTGCTCAAGCTTTTCCAAGACCTTGTCGCCGGGCGTGCGCATTGGCTGGATGATTGCCGGCAAGTACCAGCAGGAAATCCAGCGCCTGCAGATGTTCAGCACGCATTCTGCTTGCAGCGTCACGCAGATGGGCGTCGCGGCCTATCTGGAAAACGGTGGCTACGACCGTCATTTGCGCTACATCCGCCAGGAATATCGCAAGAACCTCAGCGCCTTCCAGTTGGCGGTGCAGCAGTATTTTCCCGAAGGCACCCAGATGACCCGCCCGACCGGCGGCTTTATCTTGTGGGTCAGTTTGCCGGGGCGGGTCAATACCCAGGAACTGCATGTGCGTGCCCTGCAACAAGGCATCAGCATTGCGCCAGGGCTGATCTTTAGTAATACCGAACAGTTCAACCACTGTATTCGCCTCAATTGCGGCACGCCGTGGAACCGCGAGGCGGAGAGGGCGTTGATGACCCTGGGAATGCTTGCCAGCCAGCTGTGCCAGGAGGCCGCAGCGGGTTTTTGAGGCGAGCAAAGGGGACAAGACTGATCTGTGCCCTTGTCATGCCGCGCACAACAAGCGAGCATATGGCCTTCTGCCGTTAATGCTGTTGGCGATATGACTTCTATTTTTCGCGTTACGTTGATGCTGGGTCTGCTGAGCCTGTGCAATGCCGGCAGCGTGCTGGCTGCAGCGCCGGTGGCTGAAGGCAAGCCTGTTGTCGGTGCCGAGCAAAAGACCTCAGCCAAGCAGCCAGCGCCTGCGAAAAAAGCCCCCGCCGCACAAAAGAAAGCCGCCTCGACCAAAAAGCGTGCACCCGTGGCGAGCAAGTCCAAGTCGGCCCATGAAGTCGCCCAGACCAAACTGCCACCGGCACAGTTGGACCTGTCTCTGCCTTCGGACATGGTCAGGCATTTGCAACCCATCGGCACCATGCCCAAGCCCAAGAGTGTGCCCTTGTTGCCGCCAATGTTTGGCGAAAAGCCCACCGACAACAGCGCGTTCCAGATCAACGGCCGCTTGCTCAGCAATGAGATGAAGTTGCAACTGCGTAACGAAGAGCGCCGTGATGTTGAAGGCGCTGCGCTGGATTTCGAATTCAAGCAATAATCTTTCGCACCACAGGTGACCCAGGTCGCCGACCATCTGTCGCAGACTGATCGGTCACTTTTGTTTTGTGCGAAAAACCCCTGTTGGGCCATTTTAAAACGGCTGTTTAAGGGCGTACTCTAGCCCGGCCATCCCTATTGAGTCGTCGAGGACCTGCTGGTCATGAAATGCCGTGAAGGCTGTGGCGCATGCTGCATTGCCCCCTCCATCAGTTCACCGTTGCCGGGAATGCCCCAGGGCAAACCCGCTGGCGTTCGCTGCGTGCACTTGTCGGCGGAACAACTGTGCCAGTTGTTCGGTCAACCGCAGCGGCCAGCCGTATGCAGTGATTTCAAGGCCGATATTGAGGTGTGCGGCAATGACCAGGCCGATGCCATCCGCCTGATCGGTTGGTGGGAACAGATGACGGCGGCTTGATGGGCTTTACTATCGGAACTTCAACAATAAGGAATACAACGATGGGTTCGCTGAAACGAGTGGCTGTGCTGTGCGGTTTTACGCTGTTGTTTGCGGCTACTGCCCAGGCTGAGGATTGGCAAGTCGCCAAGGACGAAGACGGTATCAAGGTCTCCCTGAGCGAGATTGCCGGTTCCAAGTACAAGGCGTATCGCGGTGTGACGGTGATCAAGGCGCCTTTGGCCAAGGTCCAGGCGCTTCAGGAGGATGTGGTCGGTGCTTGCGCATGGATCCATGAATGCAAATCCCAGCAACTCGTCGACAAGAAAGGCGACGAGGCCTGGACCTACACCCAATTCAAGGCGCCGTTCCCCGTGACGGACCGCGACTCGTACATCCACGTCACCACCACCAAAGCCGCTGACGGCACCGTCACGCGCAAACTGGAAGGTGTGCCGACCTACAAACCAGAAGCAAAAGGCTACGTGCGGGTTGCCCAGGTGGACGGTTTCTGGAAGCTGGTGCCAAAGGGCGATAACCAGACCGAAGTCACCTACCAGGTACACACCGAGCCAGGTGGCAGTGTCCCCTCGTGGCTGGCCAACAAGTTCGTGGTGGAAGCGCCGTTCAACACCTTGAAAGCCTTGAAAGAACACGCTGAAAAATAAGTGCAGTTGATCCGGTGCCTCCGGGCTTGAGCGGAACGTTTTGCGCGCCGCCAAGGTCCAGATACTTGTAAGCCCACCTATGGGTTTTATCGAGGAGGCACCGATGCAAACGTGGCAAATTACCTTCGTTGATGATCACGGTGAAACGTCCGTGCAGCAGTTCACCTGCGAACAAAAGCCCAGCCTCGAAGACGCTGCGCATATGATTCGTGCGAAGCTGGTGCCGATCGCTGCCGAACTCGATCTCAATGACCTGGAAGGCCGGAAACCCGAGCCGACGGTCAAGATTCTTAAAGACCAGAACAGTATCCAGATTCTCGATATTTCTCCCTCCGTCTAAACATTTTTCACACGCCACACGAGCACCTCTGGTGGAGGTGATAGCTTCGCGCTACTCTGCAATCGAGATCAGCGAATGAATCGCTAAGGTCTGGTCTTGTCAGCTACATGCTTGTTTTCCTGCGGCGTTGTTATGCCGTGGTGCCCGCGCCAGCAGGGCGCGGGGCTTCAGGAAGCACGGAAAGTCTATCCATCGGTTTGAGGAGGACGTTTCATGAGCACAGCCTATCAAGAAGACATCAGCACCAACGTACTGCGCCGCATGAAAGAAGGCGGCTTTGACTTCTCGCGTTTTCACCCCATTGAGTTCTACGCCATTTTCCCGGATGAGGAACGGGCGCGCAGGGCTGCGGGTCGATTTCGTGGGGAGTCCCTGAATGCCCAGGTCAGCGCGCGCGACGATGGCGCCTGGTACCTGGAACTGAGCAAAATCATGTTCGCAACCTACGACGGCATAGGAGATTTCGAGCAAGACTTTGAGGCAGTAGTCGAGCCCCTGGGCGGCATTATCGAGGGATGGGGCGTCAAGCAGGAGGTGCGTGGGTTACCCATGTAGTTGGTATTTATGAGCACCACAGCGTATCGGCTGACCTTTGGGTCGGCCGATTTTGTTTGGGCGGTGTTTTACGTGCAAAAAAAGCCACCCGGATAGGGTGGCGGAAAGGGAAGCTCAAGGGAGTAGATCAGTACACGAAGTAACACGATATCGCTTGCACAAAAGGTTTCGCTGTAGGACATCTCCGGTTCAGCCGATGGAGGTGATTATCCGCAGTGCCAGCCGGGCAGTGAAATCAACTCTGGCTATGCTGTTGATAGTCAAAGACCGCATTGCGATGAGGCGCGCGACGTGACCCAAGCCATTGTGCGCACCAGGACGGTGCGAGGAATGTGGTTGGATTAATCAACTGACTGATTATTAAGTGTTTATGCCGCTGGCACGGGCCTTGCGAAGGTTCTTGCGTCCGGGTGACAAGGAGTACGGCATGATCCGCACTTATTACGATGAAATGTACGATGGGGCAGGGCAGGTTCGCCCCCATTACCGCGAGTTCGCCCGTTGGCTGGCCGATACCCCTGCCGATCTGCTGGCCCAGCGCCGGCGTGAAGCCGATTTGCTGTTCCACCGCGCCGGTATCACCTTCACCCTCTACGGGGACGAACAAGGCACCGAGCGCCTGATCCCCTTCGACACCATCCCCCGCAGCATTCCGGCGAGTGAATGGCGGATTGTCGAGCGCGGTTGCATCCAGCGGGTCAAGGCGCTGAACCTGTTCCTCGCCGACCTCTACCACGACCAACGCATCATCAAGGCCGGCATCATTCCTGCCGAACAGGTACTGGCCAACGAGCAATACCAACTGGCAATGCAGGGCCTGGATTTGCACCGCGATATCTATTCGCACATCTCCGGGGTCGACCTCGTACGCGATGGCGACGGCACGTACTACGTGCTCGAGGACAACCTGCGCACGCCCAGCGGTGTCAGCTACATGCTCGAAGACCGCAAGATGATGATGCGTCTGTTCCCCGAACTGTTCGCTGCCCAGCGCATCGCACCCATTGACCATTACCCTAACCTGCTGCTCGACACCCTCAAAAGCGCCAGCCCACTGGATAACCCCAGTGTGGTGGTACTGACGCCCGGGCGTTTCAACAGCGCGTTCTTCGAACATGCCTTCCTGGCTCGGGAAATGGGTGTGGAATTGGTGGAAGGCGCGGATTTGTTCGTGCGCGATGACCGTGTGTTCATGCGCACCACCGACGGGCCCAAGGCTGTCGATGTGATCTACCGTCGCCTCGATGATGCGTTCCTTGACCCGCTGGCTTTCAACCCGGACTCCATGCTCGGTGTACCCGGCCTGCTTGCCGCCTACCGTTGCGGCAACGTGGTGCTGGCCAACGCCATTGGCACCGGGGTTGCGGACGACAAATCTGTGTATCCGTTCGTCACCGAGATGATCCGCTTCTACCTCGACGAAGAGCCGATCCTGCAGAACGTTCCGACCTTCCAATGCCGTAAGCCTGACGAATTGTCCCACGTACTGGCCAACCTGCCCGACCTGGTGGTCAAGGAAACCCAGGGCTCCGGTGGTTACGGCATGTTGGTTGGCCCGGCGTCTACAACCGCAGAAATCGAAGCGTTCCGGGCGCGTATCAAGGCCAAGCCACACGCCTATATCGCGCAGCCGACCCTGTGCTTGTCCACCTGCCCGACCTTTGTCGAAAACGGCATCGCCCCACGTCATATCGACCTGCGCCCCTTCGTGTTGTCCGGCAAGGAGACCCGCGTGGTACCGGGTGGCCTGACCCGCGTGGCGCTGCGCGAAGGTTCGCTGGTGGTCAACTCGTCCCAGGGCGGCGGAACCAAAGACACCTGGGTGGTCGAGGACTGATGCCATGTTGAGTAGAACTGCCTCGGATTTGTACTGGATGTCGCGCTACCTGGAGCGCGCCGAAAACCTCGCGCGCATGCTCGATGTCAGCTATTCGCTGTCGCTGATGCCCCAGGACGGACGCGGCGATGGCCTGCACGAATTGGCCATGCCGCTGTTGATCACCGGCACCCTGGAGGAATACCACACGCGCCATGGCCCATTGCACGCTGAACGCTTGCTGCACTTTTTTGCCTTGGACGCGGCCAACCCAGCGAGCATCTACAGCTGCCTGGGCGCAGCGCGGGCCAGCGCCCATGCGGTACGTGGGCGAATCACCGCCGACATGTGGGAAAACATCAACGTCACCTGGCTGGACATTCGCGATATCGCCCAGCAGGGGCTCAGCCATTACGGCATGAGCCGGTTTTGTGAGTGGGTCAAGGAGCGTTCCCATCTGTTTCGGGGCGCCACGTACGGCACCATCATGCGCAACGATGCCTTCCGCTTTATTCGCCTGGGCACCTTTATCGAGCGCGCCGATAACACCCTGCGCTTGCTGGATGCACGCTACGAAATGGCCGGCGAACAGGCGGCGGCGGTCAGCGATGGCACGGCTCACGCGTATTACCAATGGAGTGCGTTGCTGCGCGCACTGTCGTCGTTCGAGGCGTACACCGAGATTTATCGCGATGCGCCAGGCGCTCGGCAAGTGGCCCAGCTGTTGCTGTTACGCGCAGATGTGCCGCGTTCGCTGCGCGCTTGCAGCGAAGAGATCGACCAGATCCTCGCCAGCCTGCCCGGCCTCAATGGCCGCCCGGCCCAGCGTCTGGCCGCCGAGATGGATGCACGCCTGCGCTTTACCGCCATCGACGAAATCCTCGAGGAAGGCCTGCATGCCTGGCTGACCGACTTTATCCCCTTGGTCCGCCAGTTGGGCGACGCCATCTACAGTTCCTACCTGGAGGCGGCATGAGACTCTCCATCAGCCACGACACCACCTACCACTACGAAGACCAGGTGCGGGCCAGCATCCAGTACCTGCGCCTGACCCCCCATGACAGCGAGCGCCAACACGTGCTGAGCTGGCAACTCGACCTGCCGCGCCCGGTGCGGGCACAGGTGGACCCCTTCGGCAATATCTTGCATGTGCTCACGCTGGACGAACCCCACGACGCTATCATCATCGGCGCCCGGGGCGTGGTGGAGATCGATGAATTGCGCGAGGCCGAACACGAAAGCCAGTCTGCCTTTCCGTTCCTGCGCTCGACGCGCCTCACCGAGCCCGACGACGCCCTGCGCGGGTTTGCCGAGCAACACTGCCATCAGCGCCGCGACCGCACGGCGCTTATCGACTTGATGCAGGCGCTTAACCACTCCATGGTCTACACCCCCGGCGCGACCGACGTCGATACCTGCGCCGCCCAGGCCTTTGCAGGTGCCGCTGGCGTGTGCCAGGACCACACCCATGCGTTCCTGGCCTGCGCACGCAGCCTGGGGATCCCGGCGCGGTATGTGTCGGGGTATTTGTACACCGAAGACAGCTCGCACCTGGCCAGTCATGCCTGGGCCGAAGCCTGGCTGGATGACGCCTGGTACAGCTTTGACGTGACCAACCAACTGGCGCGGCCGGAGCGGCACTTGAAGCTGGCCGTCGGCCTGGACTACCTCGACGCCTGCCCGGTACGTGGCATGCGCCGTGGCGGTGGGCATGAGCAGATGCACGCCAAGGTATTCGTGGCGCCGCAGCAATGACCGTTCCCGCGCTCTGCGTGGGTATGATCGATATTGATCGTTCCCACGCACTGCGTGGGAATGCAGCCGAGGACGCTCCGCGTCCCAAAGCGTGACGCAGAGCCTCACAAGAGGCATTCCCACGCAGAGCGTGGGAACGATCGACGATTACTCGGGAAGCCTGATACCCAATGATGCTCTCAGGGTTTTCGCGAGCAAGCTCGCTCCTACAACTTGCGGCCCGCCATATGCCGCAGATATCCCACCAGCAAGTCCAACTCAGTGTCCGGTAATACACTGGCTGTAAACGCCGGCATCTTCGCCTGTGGCCAGTGCCTCAGGCTCTGCGGATCACGAATGTAACGCTTGAGGAAGTCGCCGCTGAAATACTCGGTGGGGTTGTAGGGCACATTCAGGTCCGGCCCCATCTGGGCATCACCGCCGCCATTGAGGCGATGGCACGCCAGGCAGTTCTTCTGGAACAACGCGAAGCCTTGGTTGATCGGGTCGTTTGCCGCCAGCTTCGGGTCGGGCAATAACGCCGGGAAACGCTCGCCAACCGTCTGCAACTGCTTGAATTTTGATACCTGGAACGGCCACTGTTCCGGGCTGATACGTCCGGCTTGAGGGTTGGTCCAGACTAGATAGAAAGGTCCAGCGCTGGGCTTGCCTTGTGCCAGCGGTGGCCATGGATGGGCCGGGTCTTCCACCGCCAGCCAGGCGCGGGCACCGTTTTTGTCTAGTAACGGCGCGGCGGCAAGTTCGGCGGCAAAACCATCAAGGGCAACGGCTTGCAGGTGGTTCGCAGGTTTAAGGCCCGGCAAGAGCACTGCGAGGGGCACCGCGCGATAGGTCATAGTGCGCTTGTAGGACACATCATCGACGATCTGCACCGTCTGAGCCTCCGGGTGCTTGAGCAGCTCGGCGGTCTGCCAGGTCTTTTGGCTGTGGTCCAACTCGATGGTCAACTGTGCCGCCGTCGCAGGCAGGCTCAGCAGCAGGGCAAAAAGGGCGAGGATCGGTTTCAAGGCGCAGCCCCGTTGCGAGAGAGTGAGGGCGCACACGATAACGGAAAACGGCAGGTAAAAAGACAGCCCCTGCAACAGGAGCGCTAAGCGCAATGTCCTGGCAGGTGCTGCCAAAAGCTGCAGGCCTGGTGCGGTGTGTGCACGGAAGCTGGGAGTGTCACCCAATAACCTTGGTTAAATTGGGCAAGATCAGAATCAAGGTGGTGGCGAACAGAATAAGTCCCGCCTGACGTACTTTCGATTGTTTGAACATGGCTGACTGCCTTTTCTTTTGTTGTTATTCCTGAGCGTCAAATGCGTGCCGTTGTATTCAGTATCGCGAGGTGACGTTGCACTTTTCTTACAGCTGCTCCAGCAAAACCCGGCAGCAGCGTCTTACAGATTCAACCTTAGAGCGCCCGTTCTTTCTGGCTTAGACTCATTTCATATCAGCTAAGAAGTATTTGCGCTAAAAACGGCATGAGGCTTATTGCCATCTTGGCGCCAGGCCTAGGGCTAGACAGCTAAAACGATTAATCAGGCATTTCCCATAGAGACCTACCGTTCGTCCGAGCGAGGGGGTCAAAAGCAATGAGCGCATCCGTCATTGAAACCGTGTCAATCGGGCCTAAGGTAGGGGCACACACCCACAGCGGTTCGAGGATGTCATGACCCAAGCTTTGATCTTTGATGCGATACGCACGCCCCGAGGTAAAGGCAAGGCCGACGGTGCCCTGCACAGCGTCAAGCCGGTAAACCTGGTGGCGGGCTTGCTCACGGCGTTGGCGCAGCGCAGCGACCTCGACACCCGCCAAGTGGATGATATCGTCCTGGGCTGCGTCACCCCCGTGGGCGACCAGGGCGCCGATATCGCCAAGACCGCCGCGCTGGTGGCCGACTGGGATGTCAGTGTTGCCGGTGTGCAGGTCAATCGCTTCTGCGCGTCGGGCCTGGAAGCGGTGAACCTGGGGGCGATGAAGGTGCGTTCCGGCTTCGAAGACCTGGTGGTCGTCGGCGGCGTCGAATCCATGTCCCGCGTGCCCATGGGCAGCGATGGCGGCGCTTGGGTACTCGACCCGCAAACCAATATGCACAGCCACTTCACGCCCCAAGGCATTGGCGCCGACCTGATCGCCACCCTGGAAGGCTTCACGCGCCAGGATGTCGACACCTTTGCCCTGCAGTCCCAGCAGAAAGCCGCCAGGGCGCGGGCAGACGGTTCCTTCAACAAGTCGTTGATTGCGGTGCACGACCAGAACGGCATCGTGCTGCTGGACCATGACGAATTTATCCGCGGCGACTCAACCCTCGAGGGCTTGGGCAAGCTCAAGCCGAGCTTCGAAATGATGGGCCAGATGGGCTTCGACGCCACCGCGTTGCGGGTCTATAGCCACGTGGAGCGCATCCACCATGTGCACACGCCGGGCAACAGTTCCGGCATCGTGGATGGCGCCGCGCTGATGCTGATCGGCTCCGAGGCCAAAGGCCGCGAGCTGGGCCTGCAACCGCGGGCGCGTATTGTCGCAACGGCGGTGACCAGTACCGACCCGACCATCATGCTCACCGGCCCCGCGCCGGCCACTCGCAAGGCGCTGGCCAAGGCCGGTCTGCGGGTTGAAGACATCGACCTGTTTGAAGTCAACGAAGCCTTTGCTTCGGTCGTGCTCAAGTTCATCAAAGACATGGGCATCGACGCTGCACGGGTGAATGTCAACGGTGGCTCCATTGCCATGGGCCACCCCTTGGGCGCCACCGGCTGCGCGATCCTCGGCACCTTGCTCGACGAGCTGGAGGTGCGCCAGCAACGCTACGGCCTGGCCACCTTGTGTGTCGGCGGTGGCATGGGGATCGCCACCATTATCGAACGCCTCTGAGCCTAAGGAATTTGTCATGACCGATGCCATTCGTTACGAAAAAGGCCAGGACCAGATCGTGGTGCTGACCCTCGACATGCCCGGCCAGAGCGCCAACACCATGAACGCCGTCTACCGTGAAGCCATGGCGGCCACCCTCACGCGCCTGGAAGCTGAAAAAGACGAGATCGCCGGGGTGGTGATTACCTCGGCCAAGAAAACCTTTTTTGCCGGGGGCGACCTCAATGAGCTGATCAAGGTCGATAAAACCCACGCCAAGGCGTTCTACGACAGTGTGTTGGTATTGAAAGCGCAGTTGCGCCGCCTGGAAACCCTCGGCAAACCGGTGGTGGCCGCGATCAATGGCGCGGCCCTGGGCGGCGGTTGGGAAATTTGCCTGGCCTGCCATCACCGGGTCGCGCTGGACGACAAGTCAGTGCAACTGGGCTTGCCGGAAGTCACCCTTGGCCTGTTGCCAGGTGGGGGCGGCGTGGTGCGTATGGTGCGCATGCTTGGCCTGGAAAAGGCCTTGCCGTATTTGCTCGAAGGCAAAAAGGTGCGGCCCGCCCAGGCCCTGCAAGCGGGCTTGATTGATGAGTTGGCGGCGGATCGCGAGGCATTGCTGGCCCAGGCCCGCGCCTGGATTCTGGCTAATCCCGACGTTAGGCAACCCTGGGACAACAAGGGCTACGCAATTCCCGGCGGCACGCCGTCCCACCCTAAAGTCGCGCAGATGCTCGCCATTGCCCCGTCGATTTTGCGTAGCAAGACCCAGGGCTGCTTCCCTGCGCCGGAGAAAATCCTGTGTGCGGCGGTCGAGGGCGCCCAGGTGGACTTTGACACCGCGCACCTGATCGAAACCCGCTACTTCACCGAACTGGTGACCGGGCAAGTGGCAAAAAACATGATCGGCACCTTCTGGTTCCAGCTCAACCAAATCAACGCCGGCAGCTCGCGCCCGCAGGGTTTTGCGCCTTATGTAACGCGCAAAGTCGGTGTGCTCGGCGCCGGGATGATGGGCGCGGGCATCGCCTATGTCAGTGCCTGTGCGGGGATCGAGGTGGTGCTCAAAGACATCACCCTGGCCGCCGCTGAAAAAGGCAAAGCCCATTCGGCCGCATTGCTGGACAAGAAAGTCAGCCGTGGGCAATTGACCGCCGAACAGCGCGAAACCACCCTGGCGCGCATTCATCCTACGCTGGATGACGCCGACCTGGCCGGCTGCGACCTGATCATCGAGGCCGTATTCGAAGACCGCGCACTCAAGGCCAAGGTTTCGGCCGCGGCGCAAAGCGTGGTGGGGGCTGACGCGGTGATCGCCTCCAACACCTCCACCTTGCCCATCAGCGGCCTGGCCACGGCGGTGCCCGATCAAGCCAAGTTCATCGGCCTGCACTTCTTCAGCCCTGTGGACAAAATGCCCCTGGTGGAAATCATCAAAGGTGCGCGCACCAGCGACGAAACCCTGGCCCGAGGGTTTGACTTCGTACTGCAAATCAAGAAAACCCCGATTGTGGTCAACGACAGTCGCGGCTTTTTCACCTCACGGGTATTCGGCACCTTTACCAACGAAGGCATCGCCATGCTCGGCGAAGGCGTGGCCGCGCCGATGATCGAGACCGAAGCGCGCAAGGCCGGGATGCCGGTGGGGCCGTTGGCGGTGTCCGATGAAGTGTCCCTCAGCCTGATGAGCCATATCCGACAGCAAACGGCCAAGGATCTGCAGGCCGAAGGCAAGGCCATGCCAAACCATCCGGCGACGGCGGTGATCGATCTGTTGGTGAACGAATACAAGCGCACAGGCAAGGCGGCCGGCGGTGGTTTTTACGACTATCCCGCAAGCGGCCAGAAGCACCTGTGGCCTGAGCTGAAAAACCGGTTAGAACAGCCCGGCAAGCAAATCTCACCTAAGGACGTGCGCGACCGCTTGCTGTTTATCCAAGCCATCGAAACCGTGCGTTGCGTGGAGGAGGGCGTGTTGATGTCCACGGCGGATGCCAACGTTGGTTCAATCTTCGGCATCGGTTTTGCCGCTTGGAGTGGCGGCGCGTTGCAGTTTATCAATCAGTATGGGCTGAACGACTTCATCGCCCGCGCCCGCTACCTCGCCGAGGAGTACGGGGAGCGCTTCTCGCCGCCGGCGTTGTTGCTGGAAAAAGCCGCAAAAGGCGCAATCTTCTAAGTACCTCACTGTAGGAGCGAGCTTGCTCGCGAAAAACGCACAGGCAACGCTTTTATCCAGGATACCTGCGTTATCGTTGACGTTCTTCGCGAGCAAGCTCGCTCCTACAGTGAGTGTGGGCGCCCATTGAGGGCTTGCTTTGGGGGTGTATTTCAAGGCAGGCTCTGGGTGTGCAATATTCCCATCGCCGTGTCAGGTATTTTTTATGTCGCTACGCGTCTGCATCCTGGAAACCGATATTCTGCGTCCCGCTTTGATCGATGAGTACCAAGGCTATGGGCAGATGTTCAAGCGCCTGTTTGCCAAGCAACCGATTGCCGCCGAGTTTGTGGTCTACAACGTGGTGCAGGACGAGTACCCGCCGGATGACGAAGTGTTTGACGCGTACCTGATCACCGGCAGCAAGGCCGATTCGTTCGGTACCGACCCTTGGATCCAGACCCTCAAGACCTACCTGCTCACGCGCTATGAGCGTGGCGACAAGCTGCTGGGTGTGTGCTTCGGCCATCAGTTGCTCGCGCTGCTGCTGGGCGGCAAGGCCGAACGTGCCAGCCAGGGCTGGGGCATGGGCACCCACGCCTACAAGCTGGATGCCAAGACGCCATGGATGAGTCCTGAGGTGCCGGAACTGACGCTATTGATCAGCCACCAGGATCAAGTCACCACGTTGCCGGAAAACGCCACGGTGATCGCCTCCAGCGAATTTTGCCCGTTTGCCGCGTACCACATCGGCGACCAGGTGCTGTGCTTTCAGGGGCACCCGGAATTTATCCATGACTATTCCCGCGAGTTGCTGGAGATTCTTCAGACGACCCTGGGTGAGAAGGTCTACAGCAACGGCGTGGCCAGCCTGGACCGCGACCACCACGGCGTGACCGTGGCGGAGTGGATGATGCGCTTTGTCGCGCACCAGCCTGAAGCCAAGGCTTAAAGCCAGCCCGAACGCTTGAAGCTGGCCCATAAACCGGTACAGCCCAAGGTAATAAAACCGAGCACCGCAAAATAGCCGTAGTGCCATTGCAGCTCGGGCATGTTCTGGAAGTTCATCCCGTAAATCCCCGCCACCGCCGTGGGGAACGCCAGGATCGCCGCCCACGCGGCGAACTTGCGCTGCACCACGCTCTGGCGCGAGGCCTCGAGCAGCACACCGATCTCGATGGTCTGGCTGGCAATGTCGCGCAGGGTGGTGAGGTCTTCCATCTGTCGCGTAACGTGGATTTGCACATCACGGAAATACGGGCGCATGTTCTTGTCGATAAACGGGAAGCTGAGCTTCTGCAGCTCCTGGCTGATTTCCACCATCGGCGCCACATGACGCTTGAGCCGCAACACATCGCGGCGCAGGCCGTGGAGATGCTGGATATCACGCTCGTTGAGCGAACTGCACAGCACGTTACGCTCCAGCTCATCAATCTCGGCGTGGATCGCCTCGCTCACCGGCTGATAGTTTTCGGTGACAAAATCCAGCAACGCATAAAGTACGAAATCTTCCCCATGCTCCAGCAACAACGGTCGCGCCTCACAACGCTGGCGCACAAAACCGTAGGACGCCGAGTGGCCGTTGCGTGCGGTGATGATATAGCCGTTGCCGGCAAAGATATGGGTTTCGATAAACTCCAGCTTGCCGTTCTCGCGCACCGGTGAGTAGGTGACGATAAACAGCGCGTCGCCGAAGGTTTCCAGCTTCGGGCGGCTGTGTTTTTCCATCGCGTCTTCGATCGCCAGTTCGTGCAGGTTGAACTGGCGTTGCAGGTTGTTCAATTCCTGGGCGCTGGGTTCTTCCAGGCCGATCCACACAAAGTGCCCAGGTTTGGCGGCCCAGGCCGCGCCTTCATCGAGAGTGATATCTGAGACTTTCTTACCGGCGCTGTAGACGGCCGCCGCAACAACTCTACCCATGGTGCTGATCACTTCTTATCAAGAGGACAGATGTTGGGCAGCTTAGCCTGAATGGCGTTCCGTTGTTGCTGATGACATTACCCATTCCCCTGTAGGAGCGAGCTTGCTCGCGAAGATCGTCAACGATAACGCAGCGCCATCAGGTGGGACCGTCGTCGCTTATACGTTTTTCGCGAGCAAGCTCGCTCCTACAAGCTCACGGTCCATTTGTGCAATGCACTCATCCATCTGCGTCTGACACGTCAGCAGCAACTGAGGGATGTCATCCACCGTCAATCCACAGGTAGGAATCGGCGGCAACGAGCGTATCAGCACACTGCCGCTGTCCCAACGATTGAGCTTCATCTGCGTCACGTAATTGCTGACACACACCTGCACGATAGGCACACCGGCCGCAATCGCCATATGGAACGCGCCTTTCTTGAACGGCAACAACCCTTTGCCCAGGTTGCGCGTGCCTTCCGGGAACACCCAGATCGACGTGTCCTCATGCTGCAAGGTATGCGTGGTGGTGAGCATCGCACGCCGTGCCTTGTGCGCATTGCCACGGTCGATCAGCACATTGCCCGCCAGCCAGAACAATTGGCCGAACAGTGGTACCCATTTCAGGCTTTTCTTGGCGATGCAGACCGTGCGATGGGGCACCACATTGCCGAACACAAACAGATCGTAGTTGGACTGATGATTAGCGATTACCACGCAGGTACCGGGCTTGTTGCGCAGCGAGTCGACGTCGGTCTTCACGTTCAAGCCCAGGATCCGCATGGCCGGCAACGCATACAGGCGAGCGCAGAGACGGCTGTTGTCCGGATTGAACGGCCGGCACACACCGACCAGCACACCCAGCACGCCAGCGATCATAAAATGCAGGCTCATCAACAACATACGCAACAGAAAAAGCATCGACACGGCCCATCGGGACAAAAGGTGGCGCAGTGTACGGATGTGCACTGTATTCGGCAATTGCCCCTACAGATGTAGGAGATAGCCGATGTTTAAGCGCATGTTTCCACATGGGCCGATAACGGCTAGCTAGAGCGGCTCCGGACGTTTCACATTTATAGGTAAGAAAAAGCCCGACTCAAGGTCGGGCTCAGGCACAGCAGGTGTAGGATTTAGCTCAGGCTATGGCCCTGATCCTGGATGATTGCATCGTCCAGAGCTTCGAGCAGTGCGCGGCGCACTTTCAACTTGGTGTGCTTGTGCGCGTTCATATTGATCTTCTTCAGCTGCCGTGCCGCTTCCAGTGCGGCGGCGTGCAGTTCTTCCGGTGCCACCACCTTGTCGAGGAAGCCGGCGTGCAAGGCGCCTTGTGGATCAAACATCTCGGCATTGATCACCGAACGCTGAAACGCCGACTTACGCAGGCGGTCCCGCGCCAACTCGATACCGGCGTGGTGCATGGTCATGCCAATCGCCACTTCATTGAGGCCAATGCTGAACGGGCCTTCGACGCCAATCCGATAATCGGCCGACAACAACAGGAACGCGCCCTTGGCCACCGCATGCCCAGGGCAGGCCACGATCACCGGGAACGGATGCGCCAACATCCGCCGCGCCAGGGTCGAACCCGAGGTCACCAGGCTGATTGCCTCTTTAGGGCCGGCGGTCATCACCTTCAAATCATAACCACCCGACAAAATCCCCGGCGTACCCGTGATGATCACCACCGCCCGATCCTTCTCGGCTTGATCCAGCGCCGCATTAAACTCACTGACCACCGCCGGAGAAATGGCATTCACCTTGCCGTTGCTCAGGGTCAGGGTCGCGATACCGTCTTCGAAGTGGTAGGCAATCAACTCACTCATGACGCGGTTCCTTGTAGGGTTTGTTATAGAGGTAGATGCGCAGACGTTACTCACCGCGCCCGTGCGGGTAAAGCGCCGTGACTGACTACCCAGTCAGGCTTTTCCTGCATCCCCAAGGGTAGACGCCCCGGAGCAGGGCGCAGCAAGCGCTCCAGACGCGTGCCGCCGATGCCTGAGAATGGCACAATCACCACCCCTTGCCGGGCGGGGAATGGCATAACGGTCTAACCGCATGAAAATTCTGAAAAAAACCTTTGCCATCAGAAAGGCTTTCGACTACATTAGCGCGCCTCGACAGACTGAACTGGTTTGACGAGATACGGTGAAGTGTCCGAGTGGCTTAAGGAGCACGCCTGGAAAGTGTGTATACAAGAAATTGTATCGAGAGTTCGAATCTCTCCTTCACCGCCACATTAAGTAAACACAAACCCCTGATTTTCCTAGAGAAAGTCGGGGGTTTGTGGTTTCTGGTGTCTGAAAAAGGGCCGTATGGGAACAATTCTGGGAACAGTGGTGGAGGCAGGTGATTTGCAAACGAGCTCCTAAACTATTGATCATTGGGAGCGCCTAGGTCAGTTTGTAGGCCAGATCTGCACCTGAAGATGGTGGGTGCAGCTTGGTTGCTGGGAATTCACGCTCACATTTGAATTGCAAAAAAATGGCGCTTTGAGACCTTGCAAGGAGAGCCCGATGAACGTTGAGTCTATTGAGAAAGACTTTAGAACTTTAGTTGAGGGTGAAACCGATTTATTAAATTTGGTCGTAAAATTACACTTTTCGATAGATAAAGTTCTAGATAAAACTCTTTTTGAAGCTCTTCCTATGGCTAATGTAATGGAGCTAAGAAGAGTTTCTTTCTTGCTGAAGTTTGATTTTCTTTCTGCTTTAGGTGTTTTGAGTTCAGATGTGCGAAAGTTTTTTGACTATTGCAATGGTATAAGGAATACTTTTGCGCATAATCCATATGCGATTTTTTCGGATAAGGATGTAAGTAAAGCTAAAAGTTTATTGCTATCCCATCAGTGTTCGGTGGTGCCTAAATCTTTTCGAACGGAAAAGAATAGTGTTGAAGTGTTGAAGACACTTTTTACGGTTTGCTTTCTTCAAGTAGTGGTGTCTTACGAAGATCTATGCAGGAAGAAGGTTCTTAATCTGATAACTAGCGAGATGACATACGAAGCGGCCGTGGGTAAAGAGAGAAAATTTCAGGGGAAGAAATCGGTGCACGAAGAATTTGAGCACAGATGTGTTGAGCGCTTAGGTGTACTTTATCCTGCAATTAAGTCAGGAGAATATTACAACAAAGCGATCTTTAAGTAATTTCCACAGCGCTTTCGAATCTCTCCTTCACCGCCAAATTCGATGTAAACAAAACCCCTGGTTTCGAGAGAAACTAGGGGTTTTGTGATTTCTGGGGTTTGAAAAGGCTAGCGTTGTCAGGTCACGCGCTTGGCATATCCATTCGCCTTCTCATGACGTCCAGCAAATCGCAGCCGTCGCGCAAAGGGATTGAACAAAGCAACTCAAAATCACTGAGTACAATCGCATCACTACTGATCTCACTACGTAGTGCGAGGTTCTCAAGGACTTGTGTAACGGCACAAAGCCTGCGTTTGTAGGCGTATGCCCGATCTTAAGTAGTCTATTTCCGAAACATTAACAGAGCTCAAGCGCGCGTCTTACTGCGGTTGTAACGCCTTCTTATAGTCCTGCACCTCAGTCACTTGGAGGTGTGTGCATGCAGGGACCCTATGCATTTATCAATGAGCAACCGCAGCCTTATCCATTGCTCAAAATCAGCCTGAAGCTTGATCCGCATTCACAGACCAAATTCGACATCCTCAACTCGCACATCCGCAACACAGTGGTGTTGCCTGGGCATTTAGTCATCATCGGGGATAGCCGAACCGCATCGTGCACCGCTGAGGAGGCACGGTTGATGCGCTCGGCACAGAACATAAAACTTACCCTGCTGGCGCACTCCGCAGCGGACCAGTTCCTGATCAAAAACTATGATCAGCTACAGGCGATCTTGTCTTACACCTCCCTCGGCATGGGGAGCGCGAGCAGTGCCTGGAACAAACATCTGGAGCAAATCGAGAAGACGCTTATGGACATTGAGGATTTGCATAAGCAGTACTTGAGAAAGGGCTCCGTGGAGGCGAAGCAGGCGTTCCTGGTCAAGCGAGCAGCGCTGTTTACACGGCTGGATACCCAACTTTCCGGAGTGGCGCGCTTTGGGACAGGTATGAAAAAGGAAGGGTCAATAAAAAAAATGCTGGGGATTTCCAGTAAAAGCTATTGGCACCATGGAGAAATTCCTGGGTATGAGCAGCGGGTTAAGCGAGTAGCCAAGGCTTCGCAGATTTTGAAGAAGGGTACTTATATTGGTATAGCGCTGGATGTTGGGGCGACGGCTCTGGAGATAACGGAGGCGTGCTCCTCGGGGCGTGAGCAAGCGTGCACGCAGGCGAAGTATGTGGAAGGAGGTAAGTCAGTGCTGGGGGTGGGTGGTGCATTGCTAGGTGGGAGTATGGGGGCCGCTGTAGGAACAGGTGCCTGCATGATTGTTTTTGGCATACCTACAGCAGGCGCCGGAGCCTTGGCATGTGCCATCGTTGGCGGTGCCACAGGTGGGCTCGTTTTAGGCAAAGCCGGAAGCTCTTTCGGAGAAAATATAGGAAAAGTGCTCTATGAGACTGTGAGGGGTTAAATGGTCTTCGAATACATCGGCATGTGCGCGGGCGTCATCATGCTATTTAGCATTCCTCTCACTTTTTGTGCCATGTTCAAAAAACTCGATGCGGCGGAGCGCTTTGTGGAGCACAGCGACTATGTAAACATGCATCGGCGTATTTTTCGTAATACTCCATTTGAAGGCCGGCAGGTGCGCGTATTCGCCATGGCTATCATCATTCTTATGCCTAAAGTGCTCCAATGGAGACGTTTAGTACGGGTTGAGGACGTGGAAAAAATCCCACGACATCTCAAGTACTGGATGGTCATTCCTACACTGATTGCTTTCACATCCGCTACCGTCATGTGTATCAGCTGGCTCTTTATAGAAAACTAATCCGTTCCTTTGACACGGGCGACGCGCTGCCCTCTCAATGCCTATGCCGATGATGCACATCCGGAAAATGCGCATGGCTATGCCTCATCACTCCATGTACATGCACATGGCTATGAGGCACCTTCGAATCCCACTCAAACCCATGCTCATGTTGATGATGCTCATCATGCACATGCCAATGCCCATGTTCCGTTGCCTCATGCACATGCTCATGGGCATGCCGCTCCGTCAGGTGCAGCCACACGCCCACGGCCATCAGCGCCGAGGCAATCCAGAACGCCACGGTCACCGATTCGTCAAATACCAGCAACGCCACTGCGGCACCGAGAAAAGGTGCCGTGGAGAAATAAGCGCCGGTGCGCGCGCTGCCCAGCCCGCGTAGGGCCAGCACGAACATCACCAGGCTGATGCCATAGCCGAGGAACCCAACCAGTAGAATCGGTGCCAATTGCGCCACGCCCGGAATCTGCGCCCCGAGGTAGAGCGCCAGGCTGCAATTGACCAGCCCCGCAATCAAGCCTTTGGCACCGGCGATAAAGAGCGCGTCAGATGCAGACACCTTGCGCGTGAGGTTGTTATCGATCCCCCAGCACAAACACGCCAGCGCAACGGCGAGCGGTCCGGTCCGGTCCTGGCGGTTGCCGTCAGCACCGGACCCTGACAACACCACGCCGCCCAGCACAATGGCGAGCATGCCGAGGACGATGCGTCGGTCGGCGTTTTCGCGGAACACGACCCAGGCGATCACGGCGGTCAGTACCGACTCAAGGTTGAGCATCAGGGAGGCGCTGGCGCTGGTGGTGCGGGTCAGGCCGAACATTAATGCAACGGGGCCGAGGAGGCCGCCGAAGGCGATGGCGCCAAGTAGCCAGGGCCATTCCGATGGGGTTAGCCCGGTAGGTTTCCAGCCGCGATCACGGATGACGCGCACACCGGCAAGGCCGATGCCGCTGCCCAGGTAGAGCAGCCCGGCGAGCAGGATGGGCGAGAGGCCCAGGCCAAGGCTTTTGGCTAGCGGGGTGCTGGCGCCGAACAGGGCGGCGGCCGCAAGGGCGTAAACGATACTGAGGTTCATGGGCCATCCTCGAAAGTCAGGCCCATGATACGTCGCTTGCCGGGTCAGCGCCCTGGCAGTTTCATACTTATTGCGCGGTTTTCAGCTTGATCACATCACCGGAGATCTTGGTGGTGTAGCCGTTCAATACCCAAGCCCAGAACCACTTTTCCTGTACTTGGGTGTTGATCAGCGCGTCGCCGCCCTTGGCCTTGATGGCTGCATCCTGGGCGCGCACGAAGCGGTTGTTCTGGCCGATGGGGATGACGCCCAACAGCATGATGCCGGTGGCGCTGGCTTCGCTGTGGCCCAGCACGGTGTATTGGCTGGCGTCGTATTGCTTGGTTTTCATGGCGGTGCCGGTGCAACCTGCCAGGGTGAAACCAAGTACGGCTGCTGCAACGACTTTACTGACGTATTTCACTTATAACTCCATAGATTCAATCTCGAGATTCAATTCTCGGGGCGACACTTTAAGCGCTCAGCTGGCAGATTGAAATCAATCAGCGAGGCTGGGATGCAGATGACTCAGTCTGGCGGGTACTGCGCGGTGATCCCATCGCAGCCTCGCTGGGGCTCGACAGCTCCCACATTTGCTCTTCGGCGTTTTCGTGGGGCTGGGGACTTCGAAGGCTTCGGACTGGGGCGACCGCGAACGGATTGAGCTGCGCTGATTCTTCACCAGCGCAGCTGTCTCAAGCCTGTACGTAACGGCGGATAACCCGCCCATACACTGCGAGGTTGATCACCACCACCACGGCTCCCAACAGCAATTGGATATTGGCAGTCAGCCCGGCGGGGTAGATCAGCGTCAGGATGTAGTGCTCGATAAACCCACCGCCATAACCATCCTGCCCGGCCAAGTGGCGAAACAGGTTTTCCCAACGGGTAAGCGGGCAGGGCAAGTGCAGCACCTCCACCGTGATGCCCCAGGCAACGGCGGGCAGGTGTAGCCACATTACCCTGGGCCACTTCAGGGTGAGCAGGCCACCGAACAGCACGAACAGGATAAAGGCCAGGTGGAACAGCACAAGGCCGTCGGCGGCTAGGCGGTAGAGCATGTTTGAGCTCGATGTAAGGTGAAGGGATACGTGAATTTTTGCAGCGTGCCGTTATAGCTCCAGTTGATTGGCATTGATACCGAACGCCTTGGCTATCTTTTCCCGCGTGGTGCGGCGGGGTTTGCTGACCGCTTCCTGCTGGGCAAATGCCGATTGTGAAATACCCAGGCGTCTGGCGACTTCTTCCTGGGTCAAGCTCAGGTGCTCGCGCCACGCGCGGATAGGTGTTGCGCCATCCACCAGGCGGCTGACTACCGCATGGGGGATCAGGTTTGGATCGTTTTGCTGCGCCACATAGTGTTCATAGGGAATCACTACATAGGCTGGCTTGCCCTGCGTATTGTGGATGATCTGTACGGCAGTAGGTTCGCTCGTCACGTTTTTTAACCTCTTGGATGCTGACGACCTGGAGGCTGCCGTCCCAGTCGAAAAGGACCCGGTAATGACCTACCCGCAAGCGATAGCTGTGAGGATGGTTAACCAGCGCCTTGACGTTGATTGCATCGGGCATGTGTTCAAGAGCGGACACGGCATCGCGTACCTGTTGCTGATGATACGAATGCAACCGAAGCAATTGTTTGACGGCTTTTCGCGTCCATTGGATTGAATTCATGGGAGGTTAATAAGTCTTTTATAAGGTTTGCAATCAATATTTTCAGATCCGCGTCAACGGGTCATGACGTTTTCCTCTCAAACCCTAGACGGCCGCCGTCAGCGCCGACGGGTAAAACTGTTGCGTGGTATGAATCAACGGATGGTCCACCAAGGTTGCTTGCAGGCAACGAGGGCCGTTATTGTGCTGAATCCTTTTAGTCCTCGCCCCAAGGTTGTGTTGTGATGAGTGCACCGCGTAACGCTGTCCCGATCAAGGCCGTGATTTTCGATATGGACGGGTTGTTGCTGGATACCGAAGGCATCTACACCGAAGTCACGCAGATCATTGCCGAACGCTATGGCCGTACCTACGACTGGGGCATCAAGCAGCACATCATCGGGCGGGGTGCCCAGGATTTGGCCGATTACGTGGTCAAGGCACTGGACCTGCCGATCACGCCCGCCGAGTTTCTGGAAATACGCGAACCGCTGATGAGCGAGCGTTTTCCCAAGGCCCTGGGCATGCCCGGCGCCGAGGCGTTGGTGCGGCACTTGAAGGCGCACAATATTCCGATTGCGGTGGGCACCAGTTCATCGCGTAATTCGTTTGGCCACAAGACCACCCTGCACCGCGAATGGTTTGGCCTGTTCGACACCATCGTCACCGCCGACGACCCGGAAGTCGGCGCCGCCAAGCCAGCGCCGGATATCTTCCTCACCGCCGCGCGCCGGATGGGTGTAGCGCCTGAGGATTGCCTGGTGTTCGAAGACTCGCCGTTCGGCGTGACGGCCGCGAAGGCTGCGCACATGACCGCTATTGCGGTGCCCGATGAGGCCATGGCTGACAGCAAGTACCAGCATGCTGACCAGATTATTCGCAAGCTCGCCGACTTTGATTTGGCCGCCTACGGCTTGCCTCCCATGGCCTGAACCCGCGCGGTCAAAAATGTGGGAGCTGGCTTGCCTGCGAAAGCGGTAGTGCAGTGACAGATGTGGCACTGACACACCGCCTTCGCGGGCAAGCCAGCTCCCACATTTGGGTTGCGGTTTTGCAAAATCAGGCGCTGAAACCACCATCGATGGTCAGGCTGGCGCCCGTGATATAGCCGGCTTCCGGCCCGGCCAGATAGGCCACAAAACTGGCAATCTCCTCCACATGCCCATACCGACCTACTGCCATCAACCCGATCAGACTTTCGGCAAAATCACTGTTCGCCGGGTTCATGTCGGTGTCCACCGGCCCAGGCTGCACGTTGTTGATGGTGATGCCCCGCGGCCCCAGATCCCGCGCCAATCCCTTGGTCAACCCCACCAGCGCCGCCTTGCTCATGGCGTAGGGCCCGCCACCGCCAAAGGGCATGCGTTCGGCGTTGGTGCTGCCGATATTGATCACCCGGCCACCTTCGCCCATATGCTTGGCGGCTTCCTGGGTGGCGATAAATACGCTGCGCACATTGATCGCCAAGGTCTGGTCGAAGTCTTCCAGCTTGAATGCTTCCAGCGGCGCGATGGCCAGCACGCCAGCGTTATTCACCAGGATATCCAGGCGTCCAAACGCCTCGACGGTGGCGTTGACCGCAGCGCGAATCGCCGTGGCATCGGCGCTGTCGGCGTGAATCGCCAGAGCCTGACCACCTGCGCTGATCACCTCGTTCTGCAGTGTTTCAGCCTTGGCGGCCGAGCTGACGTAGGTAAACGCAACCGCTGCCCCCTGGGCGGCGAGGCGCTTGACGATGGCGGCACCAATGCCGCGGGAACCGCCTTGAATCAAGGCGACTTTGCCGGTGAGGTTATGTGTGCTCATGTCGATCTCCGAGGTAGTTGATGGAGCGAGTATCGACCTCACCCGCGCAGCTCGGTAGCCCGTGGTTGCTATAGTCTGTGTAAACTAAAAGTTTAGAGTGGGGCGATATGGAAAGCTTTGGCAGTATCGAATGCTTTGTGCGCAGCGCCGAGGGTGGCAGCTTTGCCGAGGCTGCACGGCACCTGAGCCTCACTCCCGCCGCGGTGGGTAAAAGCGTTGCCAAGTTGGAGGCGCGCCTCGGGGTGCGGCTGTTTCAGCGCAGCACTCGGCGTCTGGCGCTGACCGAAGCCGGCAAGATGTTCCTGGCGGAAGTCAGCGGCAGCCTCACCACCATCCAGAATGCGGTCGCCAACCTGGCCAGTGCCGAAGGGCGGCCGGTGGGCACGCTCAAGGTCAGCA
Source organism: Pseudomonas sp. GL93 (assembly GCF_003408955.1). Classification (NCBI taxonomy): domain Bacteria; kingdom Pseudomonadati; phylum Pseudomonadota; class Gammaproteobacteria; order Pseudomonadales; family Pseudomonadaceae; genus Pseudomonas; species Pseudomonas sp. GL93. Next base: position 274,946 of record NZ_NKRF01000076.1, on the reverse strand, counting down.
TGGGGCCAGTGTTCGGCAATCGGTACGTGGTGCCGTTGTTGGGCGAATTCATGCAGCGCTTTCCGGATATCAGCCCGGACTGGCACTTCGATAACCGCCAGGTCGACCTGATCGGGCAAGGCTTCGATGCGGCCATCGGTGGCGGGTTTGAGCTGCCCCAAGGCGTGGTGGCGCGCAAGTTGACCCCGGCGCACCGGGTGCTGGTGGCATCGCCGGATTACCTGGCTCGACGCTTGCCGGTGCGGGCGCCCGAGGAACTGTCGCACTGCCTCGGCATCTTGATTCGCTCGCCGCAGACAGGCCGGGTGCGTTCATGGCAACTGACCCACCGTGAGCGCGAGCACAGCCCACTGGTGCTGAAGCCGGCCATGACCATGAGCGACTCCGAAGCCGCTTGCTGCGCCAGTGCCCAGGGCCTTGGTATCGCGCTGGTGAGTATGCCGATGGCCGTGCCGTTCCTGGACAGCGGTGCGTTGGTGCGAGTGTTACCCGATTGGTATGTGGACGACGGCAATATTTCCATCTACTACGCCGAGCATAAATTGCTGCCGGGCAAGACACGGGCGTTTGTGGATTTCATTATTGAGCAGTTTGCCGAGCAAAAACTGGCTCAACGCTTCAGTGCTATCTGAGCACGGCCTTACATCGAGTCGTGGCCATCGCGGGCAAGCCCGGCTCCCACATTGGATGGCGATCGCTGTGGGAGCCGGGCTTGCCCGCGATGCAGGCGCATCGGTCTACCGCCCGAACTTGCCCGGCCAGCCGATGACCTTCTTCGGCCGCGGTGTCGCATAAGTTCTGACCTTCGAGGTCGACAACCCCAACCGCACCAACGACTCGGCCACCATCACCGCCGCCGTCACCCCGTCCACCACCGGCACCCCGGTGCGCTGGCGAATCTGCTCGTCCAGCCCGGCCATGCCGCCGCAGCCCAGGCAGATCACCTCGGCTTTGTCGTCGCGAATAGCCAGTTCCGCCTGGTGCACGATGGCTTCCATGGCGCCCGGCGGGTCTTCTCCCAGCTCCAGCACCGCCATGCCGCTGGCGCGCACCGAAGCGCAACGCTGGTAGAGGCCGGCGAGTTTCAGCCGGTCTTCAATCAGCGGCACAGTGCGGTCCAGGGTCGTCACCACCGAGTAGGCGTGCCCCAGGAACATCGCGGTGCTGGCCGCCGCCTCGGTGATATCCACCACCGGCACATTGAGCAGTTCCTGCAGGCCTTCGCGGCCATGTTCGCCATAGCCGGCCTGGATCACCGCATCAAAGGGCTGGTCGTAGGCCATTACCCGATCCATCACGGCGATGGCCGCCAGGTAGCTTTCAAAATTGCCTTCCACCGACTCGGCGCCGAAGTACGGGGTGAGCCCGACAATCTCGGTGCCCGGTGAAGCCACGGCCCGTGCTTGCTGGGCAATGGTGTCGGTAATGGATTCGGTGGTGTTGACGTTGACCACGAGGATACGCATGGAGAGTCCTTGTTTAATGACTGACGTTATCGACGGCAATGCTTTCGCCGCTGACATCGGCGTAGTGCGGTTGACGCTTGGCAATCAGCAGGTACAGCAACCCGGCAATGCCGGCGCCAAACAACCAGGAAAACGGCGAGACGCTGGCAAACCCCGGCAGCAGCGCCAGCAGGATGGCGATCACCGCCGCCGGAATGAACGCCGCCACCGCACGCATATTTACCCCCCGGCTGTAGTAATAAATGCCTTGGGGGTCTTCGCTGTACAACTGCGGCACATCCACCTGGCTTTTACGGATCAGCCAGTAATCGACCATGATCACCCCGTACAACGGCCCCAGCAGCGCGCCGAGGCCAGAGAGGAAGTACACGATCACCAACGGGCTGTTATAGAGGTTCCACGGCAGGATCAGCACGGCAACGAAGGCGCTGATCAACCCGGCGCGGCGGAAGTTCAGGTACTTGGGCGCCAGGTTGCTCAGTACAAAGGCCGGGGCGACGAAGTTGGCCATGATGTTCACCGCCACGGTGACAATCAGGAAAGCCAGGCAGCCGAGCACTAGAAAGAAGGTGTTGGGGATCGCCGCGATGATTTCGGTCGGGCTTTCGATCACGCGGCCATTGAGCTGGAACTGCCCGCCGCACAGCAGCACGGTAATCGCGGCGAACACCAGAATATTCACCGGCAGCCCCCAGAAGTTGCCGACCTGGATGGTCTTGCGGCACGGCGACGAACGCGCGAAGTCGCAGAAGTTGAGGATCAGGGTGCCGTAGATGGCCAGCCACAGCGCGCCGCCGGCAAAGATATTGCGCCACATCTCGCCGCCACTCAGGGGCTCGCGGATCGACCAGGCAATCTGCCCGTTCGCCTGGAAGTACATCCACCCGGCCAGCGCAGCCACGGTCAACAGAATCACTGGCCCGGCGAAGCCTTCATAGCGACGTACCATTTCCATGCCGTAGGCGAGGATCACCAACTGCACCAGCCAGATCGCCACAAAGCACGCCCAACCCAGGGTCGACAGGCCGAGAATCGAGTTGTGGTCATAATCGGCAAAGCCTGGATGAATGGCCGTCAGCAGTACACGGAAAACCACCGAGGCCAGGTAGGTCTGGATCCCAAACCAGGCAATCGCAATTACCGCCCGAATCAACGCCGGAATCTGCGCCCCATGAATGCCGAAGCTGATGCGGCTGATAACTGGAAATGGCACACCGGTCTTCTGCCCCATGTAGCCCGACAAGTTCATGAAGAAGTACACCAGTGCTGCGCCAATCCCCAGGGACAGCAATATTTGCCAGCCGCCCAGGCCCAATGCATAGAGGCCGATGGCGAATGAATAGTTGGCGATGTTGTGCACGTCGTTGGTCCACAACGCAAAGATGCTATAGCGCCCCCAGCGCCGACCTTCGACCTTGGTGGGCGCCAGGTCCTTGTTGTGCAGGCGCGGGCTGAGCACCAGCGGGCCGGGGCCTGTGGCAGCAGGGCTTAATGGGGAGGAGGGTAGATCCAGTGCGAGGGTGTTCGAAAGGCTTGTACGCATTCCGGCAGGCTCCAGCGCATCTGCAGCAAAGCGGCGGATGGCAAAGTGTATGTAGGTTTTGTATTGATTGTATACAAAGCGTACTTCTGCCTAAGCCATATGCGTGCCAATTTTCGATATATGAAAATCTTGGCTAATTTCGTTTTTATATAGCTTGAGAATAACTTACTGAATTACAAACATTATAAATTGACCGTTTGAACAGGTATTTATTTTATTGTTAATTGCAGGGCTATTTATAGACAGCGCCATTGGCGCAGGGAGATGTTACGTTTTGGTGCGTTGTATATTAAGTTGCACACAAAAATGGCACTTATGGTTACAGGGTTGTGTACAAGATTTGCCCGGCCAAAAAGGGAAATCTCGCTTTCTGTAGGAGCGAGCTTGCTCGCGAAAAACTCACAGACGCCGCGTTCATTCAGGAAACACGCGTTATCGTTGACGTTTTTCTCGAGCAAGCTCGCTCCTACAGGTTTTTTAACCGTGTCAGAGGCTCAAGCCTTGCTGATGATATTCCCCGCATGCAGCCCGCATTCCTTCTGCGTGGCTTCTTCCCACCACCAGCGGCCTTCGCGCTCATGCTGGCGGGGCAATACCGGCCGGGTGCACGGCTCGCAGCCGATGCTGATAAAACCGCGCTCATGCAGGCTGTTGTACGGCAGCTCCAGCATGCGGATATAACCCCACACCTCTTCGCTGGTCATCTGCGCCAGCGGGTTGAACTTGTACAGGGTGCGTTCCGGCGTGGAGAACGCCGTGTCGATTTCCAGCGCCGCTACCTGGCTGCGGGTGCCGGGGCTCTGGTCGCGGCGCTGGCCGGTGGCCCAGGCGCGTACACCGGCAAGTTTGCGGCGCAGCGGTTCGATCTTGCGGATGCCGCAGCATTCGCCATGGCCGTCCTTATAGAAGCTGAACAGGCCTTTCTCTTTCACGAAGGGCTCCAGCTTGCTCGGGTCTGGCGAGATCAGCTCGATGTCGATCTTGTAGAACTCACGCACCTGCTCGATAAACCGGTAGGTCTCCGGGTGCAGGCGGCCAGTGTCGAGGCTGAACACCTTGACGTTCTTGTTCAGCTTCCAGGCCATGTCCACCAGCACCACATCCTCGGCACCGCTGAAGGAAATCCACAGGTCATCGCCGAACTGGCTGAACGCCAGCTTGAGAATGTCCTGGGCAGACTTGTTGGCATAAGTCGTGGCGAGTTCAACGACGTCGAAGGCTTGGTTCATCAGGACGGTTCCTACAGGTCAGTGGCGCTGAGCGCTCTATAGGCGGCGATGGTATCAAAATCTGCCGTGCGTTGCGGCGGCGGGCTTGAGTCGCTAGAGTTCGGCAGTCCTTTTGCTCGCTCGACTAACAACATCTAACAGGAGTGTCGTGTGGAAATTGCCTGCCTTGACCTGGAAGGGGTACTGGTTCCGGAAATCTGGATCGCCTTTGCCGAGAAAACCGGCATTGAGTCCCTGCGGGCCACCACCCGTGACATCCCCGACTACGACGTGCTGATGCAACAGCGCCTGCGCATCCTCGACGAGCATGGGCTCAAGCTGGCCGATATCCAGGCCGTGATCGCCACACTCAAGCCACTGGACGGCGCCATCGAGTTCGTCAACTGGCTGCGCGAGCGCTTCCAGGTGGTGATCCTGTCCGACACCTTCTATGAGTTCTCCCAGCCGCTGATGCGTCAGCTGGGTTTCCCGACCTTGCTTTGCCACCGCTTGATCACCGATGACAACGACCGGGTGGTCAGCTATCAACTGCGCCAGAAAGACCCCAAGCGCCAATCGGTGCTGGCATTCAAGACCCTCTACTACCGCGTGATCGCCGCCGGTGATTCCTACAACGACACCAGCATGCTGGGTGAAGCAGACCGTGGGATTCTGTTCCATGCGCCAGACAATGTGATCCGCGAATTCCCGCAGTTCCCGGCGGTGCATACGTTTGAAGACTTGAAGAAAGAGTTTATCAAGGCGTCGAATCGGCAGTTGAGCCTGTAAGTTATGCGGCGCGGCTGATCGCCCCATCGCAGGCAAGCCAGCTCCCACCTTCGACCCTGTAACGTCAAACGACGCGGTCAACTGTGGGAGCCGGGGTTGCCCGCGATGGCGTCGGCTCCGTCACCGCCTAACCCTCGGCCAGCAAGCGCTCATAAGGAATACGCAAGCCTTCATGCAGGCGTTTGATCATCGCCAGGCTCAGCTTGCGCTTGTGGTTCAGCACCTCTGACACCCGCCCACTGGTGCCGATAAACGGCTCCAGATCGCGGGCGGTCATGCCCAATTGCTCCATGCGAAACTTGATAGCCTCTACCGGATCCGAAGGGGGCATGGGGTAATGCTCGGCTTCGTACTTCTCGATGAGGATTGCCAGGATTTCCAGCTCATCACCTTCAGGCGAGCCGGGTAGTGCTCCCCATATCTGCTCGACTCGTACGAGTGCCGCAGTCAGGTCTTCCTGGGAGTGAATAGGTTTGATGTTCATCACGTAGTCTCCGCGTTGATCTGGTCGTACTGAGCGTGGGTCCCCACGAACCGTATAAACCCTAGTTGTCGCTGGTAGTCGATGGCCAGATCACTCGATACTTGTTGCCGCCGACGTTGAACACGACCCTGCCGCCCTTAAGAATGCTCGCTGTTCTGAGCTCGGCCTTGAGTGCTTGCGGTGTTGGATAATTGGCCTTTTCCATGTGCCGATACCACTCGACCAGCGGTGTTCTGGCGTCGCTATAAGCTGAATGGCTTTCCCAGAATATTCGTAGGGTAGATAGAGCGATTATCCGCATCGCTTCAACCTCCCATTTTGGGAGATCATAGGTGCGATTGCGTGGATAGGCAATCTCGGAAATATTTCCAGACGAGGAGGTAGTCGCTTCATGTGATCCTTCACAGGTGGCGGGTGGACGGTCGATCCGGACGCTATCTGCAAGCGTCTATCCCGTCCACAGCGGTTCTGATTCAGGCTTTTTCTATCGCATGGCGTTCTACTCCAACGCTAGGAAGGGGCTGTGCCCTACAGATTTTCCAACGTTTGTAACAACACCCGCACCTTCGTCAACGATTCCTGATACTCCGCCTGCCACTCTGAATCCGCCACAATCCCACCGCCACCCCAGCAACACACCTGCCCGTCCTTGACCAGCAAGCTGCGAATCGCGATGGAGCTGTCCATCTCGCCGCGCACGTCCAGGTACATCAGCGAGCCGCAATAGAGCCCGCGACGGGTGGGTTCAAGCTCGTCGATGATTTGCATGGCGCGAATCTTCGGCGCGCCGGTGATGGAGCCGCCGGGGAAGCTGCCGGCGATCAGGTCGAGGGCGTCTTTGTCGTCGGCCAGTATGCCAGTGACACTGCTCACCAGGTGGTGCACGTTGGGGTAGCTTTCCAGGCTGAACAGTTCCGGCACGTTCACCGAGCCGATGCGGCAGCTGCGGCCAAGGTCGTTGCGCAGCAGGTCGACGATCATCAGGTTTTCGGCGCGGTCCTTGGGGCTGGCGAGCAACTCGGCGGCGTTGGCGGCATCCTCTGCAGGTGTTACGCCGCGAGGGCGGGTGCCCTTGATCGGGCGGGTTTCGACCTGGCCTTCGCTGATGCGCACAAAGCGTTCCGGTGACAGGCTCAGTACCGCGCCGTCATCAGGCAAGCTCTGGAACCCGGAGAATGGCGTCGGGCAGGCCTCGCGCAGGGCGCAGTAGGCCGCCCACGGGTCGCCGCTACAGGGTGCGCGAAAGCGTTGGGTAAAGTTGACCTGGTAGCAGTCGCCAGCCTGGATGTAATCCTGGATACGCAGGATGGCCTGCTGGTACGCATCCACGCTGAGGTCCGGTGCCATGGGGCCCTGGAGCTTGAAGGCGGTGGGGGCGTCGACTGTCGCATGACTGAACAGGGCGATCAGACGTTGCCGCTCACTATCGACCAGCACCGGGTGAAACACCAGTTGGCTGGTGTGTGCCTGGTGATCACTGACCAGCGCCCAGGCATACAACCCTAAGCGCGCATCCGGCAGATGCAGGTCATCCACGGCCAGGCGCGCAACCTGTTCCAGGTGCCGGCCGAAGTCATAGCTCAAGTAACCGATCAAACCGCCGGCAAATGGCAATTCAACGCCAGCAGGCAGGGCCGCCTCACCCAATTGCGCCAGGTTCTCGCGCAGGCGTTGCAGGAAATCGCTGCCGCTTTCATCCGGCCCAACTGTCAAGGTTGCTTCGGGCCAGGCGCTGAGCAGGTCATAACGCCCACGCTCGGCAGCCGGGCGACCGCTGTCGAGCAGCACCGCGCCAGGCGCATGGCGAATAGCCGCAAAGTACTCGGCGGGGTTGGCCCGGTAGGGTAAGGGGTAAACGGAGCAGGTCGACATGCGAGGGTGAATCAGCCAGTGGCGTGGGGGAGGGGATTGTAGTCCTCTGTAGGACTTGCTCCTAGAGGGGATGTCGGTGATAGCTCGATAGAGGGTCGAGCCTGAGGGGCAAATGGCTTGTGAGAACGCTATCGCAGGCAAGCCAGCTCCCACCTATCGAGCCCGGGCTTGCCTGCGATGCGCTGCTTAGCCTTCAACCGGCGGAATATGCCCGAACATCTCCTGCACGAACTTCACCCGTTCCTCTGGGGTCTCTGTCACCCCGGCCGCCTTGAGTTCTTCCAGCCGCGCCTCTACTGCATGGGTGCGCAACGTCAGGCCGCAGTCGTTGGCAATCTGGATGTTCAGCCCAGGCCGTGCGTTCAGCTCAAGGATCAGCGGGCCTTTTTCCTGGTCCAGCACCATGTCCACGCCGATATAACCCAGCCCGCACAGCTCATAGCAGCCGGCGGCGAGCTTCATGAAACCGTCCCAGTTGGGCAGTTGCACGCCATCTACGGCGTTGGTGGTGTCGGGGTGCTTGGTGATGATGTTGTTCAGCCAGGTGCCGCGCAGGGTCAGGCCGGTGGCCAGGTCTACACCCACGCCGATCGCGCCCTGGTGCAGGTTGGCCTTGCCGCCGGATTGGCGGGGGGGCAGGCGCAGCATCGCCATCACCGGGTAGCCCATCAGCACGATGATGCGGATGTCCGGCACGCCTTCATAGCTGATGCTCTTGAAGATCTGGTCGGGCACCACGCGGTACTCGATCAACGCGCGGTCGCGGTGGCCGCCGAGGGAATACAGGCCGGTGAGGATGCTGGAAATCTGGTGCTCGATCTCCTCATGGCTGATGATCTTGCCGGACACCGTGCGATAGCGCCCTTCAAACCGGTCGGCCACCACCAGGATGCCGTCACCGCCGGCGCCCTGGGCGGGCTTGATCACGAAGTCGCTGCGCCCACCGATAATCTCGTCGAGCTTGTCGATTTCCTTTTCGGTGGAGATCACCCCGTACATTTCCGGCACGTGGATGCCGGCCGCCAGCGCCCGTTCCTTGGTGATGATCTTGTCATCCACGATGGGGTACAGGCTGCGCTTGTTGTACTTGAGCACGTAGTCGGCATTACGCCGGTTGATGCCCATGATCCCCCGCGCTTCCAGGGCCTTCCAGGTCTTCCAGAAGCCGAACATCAAGAGTCAGCCTTCAGGAACGCCTTGAAGCGCACCAGCTCGGTGAGGCGATAGCCGCGATAGCGACCCATGGCCAGCATGAAGCCCACCAGAATCAACAGGATCGCCGGGAAGGTGAACACGAAATACACCAGCTCCGGCACGCTCATGATCAGGTGCGCCAGGGACGCGGCGAACAGCGTGCCAATCGCCACTTTCAGCGCATGGTTGGCACCACGTTCCTCCCAAGTGATCGACAGGCGTTCGATGGTCATGGTCAGGATCACCATCGGGAACAGCGCCACCGACAAGCCACGCTCCAGCCCCAGCTTGTGGCTGAACAGGCTGATGGCGGCAATCAACACCACCACGAAGGTCAGCACCACCGACAGCCTCGGCAGCATCTGCAGTTTCAGGTGTTCAAGGTACGACCTGAGCGACAGGCCCAGGGCCGTGATGATCGTGAACAGCACAATCCCGAAGCCCAACTGGGTCTCGCGGAACGCCAGGGCGATCAGCACGGGGGTGAAGGTGCCCAAGGTTTGCAGGCCGATCAGGTTGCGCAGGATCAGGATCACCAGCACGCCAATCGGGATCATCACCATGATCATGAAGGTCTGCTGGGTTTGCAGCGGCAGGCCGTACAGCGAGTATTCGAGGAAGTTGGCGTCGGTGTTTTCGTCGGTCAGCTTGGCCAGGCGAATCGCGTTCATTTCGCTGTTGTTGAGGCTGAAGGTCACCATGGCCTTCTTGCCGCCATCGACCGTGATCAGGTTTTCATCGCCGGTCCACCACAGCAGGCGGTCGGCGGGCAGGCCCTGTTCGCCAGTCTCCGGGTTGAAGTACAGCCAGTCGTTGCCGTTGAAACTGCGCAGCCACAGCTCCGGGGTTTGCGGCTGGTCGGCCACCAGGCGGATGGTGTGGACTTTCTCTACCGGCACGTGGGCGATGGACAGCAGCAGCTCGACGATTTTGGCTTTGTGCGGCGTCGAGGGGTCGCCGGCCAGCAGCAACTTCACATTGTCGTCGTTGAGGTTGTTGGTGCGCTTGATGGCTTCGCTGATGAAGGTCTCGACGTCGGCCGAGTGCTGGCGAATCGGCGCCAGCAGGGCTTCGGCGGCGATCTTCTCGGGGCCTTCCACGGCGATGCTGTCGCGGAAGGTCGGGCCTTTGATCTTGACCTTTTCGCCGCTGTAGCGCTTGGTCAGCACCAGGCGGTAATAGAGGGTCTGGTTGCCCTTGGCCCGGCGCGCCGACCAGGTGACCTTGCGGTTGCCGTCGATGCGGTTGACGCTCACCCCATAGTTGTTGGAGATAAAGCTTTCATTGAGGCTGACGAAGTCGCGGCTCAGGGGCGGCACGAACATCTGGATCTTGACCGGGTCTTTCGGGTTGGCGACGAACTCGACCTTGGCGTCGATGTTCCACAAGTCGTCGGTGGCATCTTCGGTGACGGGAATCCCCAGCACGAAGATCTGATAGGCGGTGACCGAAATGCCCAGCACCACCAGCAAGGTGATCAGGATTTTCAGGTGCAGGGTCAGAGAGCGCATTCGGTTTACTCGGCGGTATTAAGCGTCGGCGGCGCAGGCGGGTTTGCCTGCTGCATATTTAAGACTGGGGTCGACCAGCGCATCAAAGCGTTTGAGCGCTTCGGAGCCAATCAGCAGCGGGTATTGGAATGCGCTGCGGTCAGTCAAGTTCACTTCGATGCTGCGTAAAGCACTGCCCATGCAGATATCCAGCGCAATCACTGGGCGGGCGGTGTAGTTCTTGTCCTCATCGGGGTCGTAGTCGCCGGCGCGGCGCTTGATCTTGCTGACACGCGCCAGGGGCAATTCGATGGGGTGGAAATGGGCGGTGTCGATGGCCAGGTAGAAGCGTACCCAGGATTCGCCATTGCGCTTGAAGCGCTTGATATCGCGGGCACTCAACGAGGCGGTCTTGGCGCCGGTGTCGAGTTTGGCCGCCACTTCCAGGTCGATACCTGCAAGCTTGGCGTATTCATTCAGGCCGTACACGGTCTTCTCGGCGCCAGCGCCAAGGCTCGGTATGCACAGCAGGCACATCACTAGTAGGTAAGGCTTGAGTCTCATAAATCCTGAGGCAGGGCAGTGCACTGTTCATTTCATGGCGACTGGCATTGCTGCGCAATCTCGGGTGCGCCCTTTCATCATCTGATGTCAGGCAAAAGCGGCGGGCATTCTAACATGATGCTTTTTTGGCGCCAGCGCTGGCAGGCGGCCATGCCTTGGCAAGTGAATGATGGGGTTATTAGACGATTGTCGACAATGTGTATTTATTCTTTGACTGTTAGGGGGATATTGGCTAGTTTTTGCGGCATTGATTTTAAAGGTGTCGACAATATGTTGGAGCAACTGGAAAAACCAGCGGTGGCACCAGACGATTCCCAGACCATGTCGGAGAACGTCTTCCGGCGTATCCAGGCCGCCATCGTCAAAGGCGAAATCGCCCCCGGCAGCAAGATTTCCGAGCCGGAGCTGGCGCGCACCTACGGCATCAGTCGCGGCCCGCTGCGCGAAGCGATCCATCGCCTGGAAGGCCAGCGCCTGCTGGTGCGGGTGCCTCATGTCGGCGCACGGGTAGTGTCTTTGAGCCACGCCGAATTGGTTGAACTGTATGAAATTCGCGAGTCCCTGGAGGGCATGGCGTGTCGCCTGGCCGCCGAGCGCATGACTGACGCAGAGATCGAAGAGCTGCGCCAGGTGTTGCACACCCACGAACGGGACGCGGCGTTCCAGGCCGGTGTCGGCTATTACCAGCAGGAAGGCGACTTCGATTTTCACTACCGCATCATTCAAGGCGCCGGTAACCGCACCCTTACCCAAATGCTCTGCGGCGAGCTGTATCAACTGGTACGCATGTACCGCATCCAGTTCTCCGCCACCCCCAATCGTCCACGCCAGGCCTTTGCCGAGCATCACCGCATTCTGGACGCGATTGCCGATCGCGACGGTGAACTGGCCGAACTGTTGATGCGCCGGCATATCGGCGCCTCCAAACGCAACATTGCCCGTCACTTCCCGGACGGTGCGCCTTCATCACGAGGTGAGTCATGAGTTCCAACAACAACAGCACTCCCGGCCAGCGTTTCCGTGACGCCGTCGCCAGTGAACAGCCCTTGCAAGTGGTGGGCGCCATCAACGCCAACCATGCGCTCTTGGCCAAGCGCGCCGGCTTCAAGGCGATTTATCTGTCAGGTGGCGGTGTAGCCGCAGGCTCCCTCGGCGTGCCAGACCTGGGCATCACCGGCCTGGATGACGTGCTCACCGACGTGCGCCGCATTACCGACGTGTGCGACCTGCCGCTGCTGGTGGACGTGGACACCGGTTTCGGCTCCTCGGCGTTCAACGTGGCGCGTACGGTCAAGTCGATGATCAAGTTCGGTGCCGCCGCCATCCATATCGAAGACCAGGTCGGCGCCAAGCGCTGCGGTCATCGCCCGAACAAAGAAATCGTGTCCCAGCAGGAAATGGTCGACCGCATCAAGGCCGCCGTGGATGCGCGCACCGATGACAGCTTCGTGATCATGGCGCGCACCGACGCCCTGGCGGTCGAGGGTCTGGAGTCTGCCCTGGAACGTGCCGCCGCGTGCATCGAGGCCGGTGCCGACATGGTGTTCCCGGAAGCCATCACTGAACTGGAGATGTACAAGCTGTTCGCCTCCCGCGTGAAGGCGCCGATCCTGGCAAACATCACCGAGTTCGGCGCCACACCGCTGTACACCACCGAACAGTTGAAATCTGCGGATGTTTCCATTGTGCTGTACCCGCTCTCGGCTTTCCGTGCCATGAACAAGGCCGCCGAGAATGTCTACACCGCGATCCGTCGCGACGGTACCCAGCAGAACGTGATCGACACCATGCAAACGCGCATGGAGCTTTACGATCGCATCGACTACCACACATTCGAGCAGAAGCTCGACGCGCTGTTCGCCGCGAAAAAATAAACCCTGTGGTTCCCTGAACAACTACAAAATTGGAGAACGAACATGGCTGAAGCAAAAGTATTGAGTGGTGCTGGCCTGCGTGGCCAGGTCGCCGGGCAGACTGCACTGTCCACCGTGGGCCAGGCCGGCGCCGGCCTGACCTACCGTGGCTACGACGTACGCGAACTGGCCGCCGACGCCCAGTTTGAAGAAGTCGCCTACCTGCTGCTGTACGGCGAACTGCCAACCCAGGCCGAACTGGCCGCCTACAGCAACAAGCTGAACAAACTGCGTGACCTGCCCCAGGCCCTGAAAGAAGTGCTCGAACGCACCCCCGCCGACGCCCACCCGATGGACGTGATGCGCACGGGTTGCTCGTTCCTGGGCAATATCGAGCCGGAGAAAGACTTCAGCGTACAGCGCGATGTCACCGACCGCCTGCTCGCCGCGTTCCCGGCGATCATGTGCTACTGGTACCGCTTCAGCCACGACGGCCAGCGCATCGACTGCGTGACCGACGAGCCGAGCATCGGTGGCCACTTCCTGCACCTGCTGCATGGCAAGAAACCGAGCGAGCTGCACGTCAAAGTGATGAACGTGTCGCTGATCCTCTACGCTGAACACGAATTCAACGCTTCGACCTTCACCGCGCGGGTGTGTGCATCGACCTTGTCCGACCTGTATTCCTGCGTCACCGCCGCCATCGGCTCTCTGCGCGGCCCGCTGCACGGCGGTGCCAACGAAGCGGCGATGGAAATGATCGAGCGTTTCTCCTCGGCCCAGGAAGCGGTTGAAGGCACCCTTGGCATGTTGGCGCGCAAAGACAAGATCATGGGCTTTGGCCACGCGATCTATAAAGACAGCGATCCGCGCAATGAAGTGATCAAGGGCTGGTCGAAAAAACTCGCTGACGAAGTCGGCGACACCGTGTTGTTCCCGGTCTCCGAAGCCATCGACAAGACCATGTGGGAACAGAAGAAGCTGTTTCCCAACGCCGATTTCTACCATGCGTCGGCGTACCACTTCATGGGCATCCCGACCAAGCTGTTCACGCCGATCTTCGTGTGCTCGCGCCTGACTGGCTGGGCCGCGCATGTGTTCGAGCAGCGGGCCAACAACCGCATCATTCGTCCAAGCGCCGAGTACACCGGCGTTGAACAGCGCAAGTTCGTGCCAATCGAACGTCGCTGAATGGGATGGGCTGTGTTCGCTGGCTAATGTGCTTTTTTGTGGGAGCTGGCTTGCCTGCGATGGCATCACCTTGGTGTACCTGTCACACCGCAGTGATGCAATCGCAGGCAAGCCAGCTCCCACAGGAAACAAAGCCAGTGTCGACAGTTCACCTTTCGAACTTACCGTGACCGAGTCCTGACGATGAACACTGAATTTCGCAAACCGCTCCCCGGCAGCCGCCTGGATTTTTTCGACGCCCGTGCGGCTGTCGAGGCAATCACCCCCGGCGCCTACGCCACGTTGCCCTACACCTCGCGCGTGCTCGCCGAGAACCTGGTGCGCCGTTGCGACCCGGCCACCCTCGACGCGTCCCTGAGCCAACTGATCGAGCGCAAGCGCGACCTCGACTTCCCGTGGTTCCCGGCCCGCGTGGTGTGCCATGACATCCTCGGCCAGACCGCCCTGGTCGACCTCGCCGGCTTGCGTGATGCCATTGCCCAGCAAGGCGGCGACCCGGCGCAGGTCAACCCGGTGGTGCCTACCCAACTGATCGTCGACCATTCCCTGGCCGTCGAGGCCGGTGGTTTTGACCCGCAAGCGTTCGAAAAAAACCGCGCCATTGAGGACCGTCGCAACGAAGACCGTTTCCACTTTATCGAGTGGACCAAAAAGGCCTTCAAGAACGTCGATGTGATCCCGCCGGGCAACGGCATCATGCACCAGATCAACCTGGAGAAAATGTCCCCGGTGATTCAAGTGCGTGACGGCGTGGCCTTCCCGGATACCTGTGTCGGCACCGACAGCCATACGCCCCACGTGGATGCCCTGGGTGTGATCGCCATCGGTGTCGGTGGCCTGGAAGCCGAAAGCGTGATGCTCGGCCGCGCGTCGTGGATGCGCCTACCGGAAAGCGTGGGCGTGGAATTGACCGGCAAGCTGCAACCGGGCATCACCGCCACCGATATGGTGCTGGCGCTCACCGAGTTCCTGCGCCAGCAAAAGGTGGTCGGCGCCTGGCTGGAGTTCTTCGGCGAAGGGGCTTCGGCACTGACCTTGGGTGACCGTGCCACCATCTCCAACATGGCCCCGGAGTACGGCGCCACCGCCGCGATGTTCTACATCGACGCGCAAACCATTGCCTACCTCAAACTCACCGGCCGCGAAGACGAACAGGTCGCCCTGGTCGAGCAATATGCACGCCACACCGGCCTGTGGGCGGACGACCTGAAAGGCGCGCAGTACGAGCGCAGCCTGAGCTTCGACCTCTCCAGCGTCGTGCGCAACATGGCCGGCCCGAGCAACCCCCATGCCCGCCTGGCCACCCGCGACCTGGCGTCAAAAGGTATTGCCGGCCAATGGGATGACGTGCCGGGGCAAATGCCCGACGGCGCAGTGATCATCGCCGCCATCACCAGTTGCACCAACACCAGCAACCCGCGCAACGTGATCGCCGCCGGCCTGTTGGCACGCAACGCCAACAAGCTTGGGCTGACCCGCAAGCCGTGGGTCAAGTCGTCCCTGGCGCCGGGCTCGAAAACCGTGGCCATGTACCTGGAAGAAGCCGGACTGGGCCATGAGCTGGAAAAACTCGGCTTTGGCGTGGTGGCGTTTGCCTGCACCACCTGCAACGGCATGTCCGGCGCACTCGACCCGGTGATCCAGCAAGAGATCATCGACCGCGACCTGTACGCCACCGCGGTGTTGTCGGGTAACCGCAACTTTGACGGGCGCATTCACCCTTACGCCAAGCAAGCGTTCCTGGCGTCGCCGCCGCTGGTGGTGGCCTATGCGATTGCCGGTACCATCCGTTTCGACATCGAAAAGGACGTGCTCGGCCTGGACGCCGACGGCAAGGAAATCCGCCTGCAAGACATCTGGCCGAGCGATGAAGAGATCGACGCGGTGGTCAAGGCTTCGGTGAAACCCGAGCAATTCCGTGCGGTGTATATCCCGATGTTCGCCATCCACGAAGACACCGGGCCCAAGGTCACGCCGCTGTACGACTGGCGCCCACAAAGCACCTATATCCGCCGTCCGCCGTATTGGGAAGGCGCGCTGGCCGGTGCACGGCCGCTCAAAGGCATGCGCCCGCTGGCGGTGCTGCCGGACAACATCACCACCGACCACTTGTCGCCGTCCAACGCGATCATGCTGGACAGCGCCGCCGGTGAATACCTGGCGAAAATGGGCTTGCCGGAAGTCGACTTCAACTCCTACGCAACCCACAGGGGCGACCATTTGACGGCGCAGCGCGCCACCTTCGCCAACCCGAAACTGTTCAACGAAATGGTGCAGGAAAACGGCAAGGTCAAGCAGGGCTCTCTTGCGCGTATCGAGCCGGAAGGCAAGGTCACGCGCATGTGGGAAGCCATCGAGACTTACATGGAACGCAAGCAACCGCTGATCATCATCGCCGGTGCCGACTATGGCCAAGGTTCGTCCCGTGACTGGGCGGCCAAGGGCGTACGCCTGGCTGGTGTGGAAGCGATTGCCGCCGAAGGCTTCGAGCGTATCCACCGCACCAACCTGGTGGGCATGGGCGTGTTGCCTCTGGAGTTCCTGCCAGGCACCGACCGCCACACCCTCAAGATCGACGGCAGTGAAACATATGACGTGGTCGGCGAGCGCACCCCGCGTGCGCAACTGACCCTGGTGATCAACCGCAAAAATGGCGAACGTGTCGAGGTGCCAGTGACCTGCCGCCTGGACACCGCCGAAGAAGTGTCGATCTACGAGGCCGGTGGCGTGTTGCAACGTTTCGCCCAGGACTTCCTGGAATCAAAGGCGACCGCCTGAAGAGGATAACCATGGCACACGTAGCGCAAATCAAGATCCCCGCCACCTACATGCGTGGCGGCACCAGCAAGGGCGTGTTCTTCAGCCTTAAGGACCTGCCCGCAGCGGCGCAGGTGCCGGGCCCTGCACGCGACGCCTTGTTGCTGCGGGTGATTGGCAGCCCCGACCCCTATGACAAGCAGATCGACGGCATGGGTGGGGCCACCTCGAGCACCAGCAAGACCGTGATCCTGGCCAAAAGCAGCCGCGCCGATCACGACGTGGATTACCTGTTCGGCCAGGTCTCCATCGACAAGCCATTTGTCGATTGGAGCGGCAACTGCGGCAACCTGTCGGCGGCGGTGGGCTCGTTCGCCATCAGTGCCGGCCTGGTCGATGCGGCCCGCGTACCCCATAACGGCGTGGCCGTGGTGCGGGTGTGGCAGGCCAATATCGGCAAGACCATCATCGCCCACGTGCCGATCACCGACGGCGCGGTGCAGGAAACCGGCGACTTTGAACTGGACGGCGTGACCTTTCCGGCCGCCGAAGTGCAGTTGGAGTTCATGGACCCGGCGGCGGAAGAAGAGGGCGGTGGGGGTTCGATGTTCCCGACCGGCAACCTCGTCGACGACCTGGAGGTACCCGGCGTCGGTACCTTCAAGGCCACGTTGATCAACGCCGGCATTCCGACGATTTTCATCAATGCCCAAGACCTGGGCTACACCGGAACCGAGCTGCAAGGCGCGATCAACAGCGACCCCAAGGCCCTGGCGATGTTCGAGACCGTGCGGGCGTATGGCGCGTTGCGCATGGGCCTGATCAAACACCTGGACGAAGCCGCTCAGCGCCAGCACACGCCCAAGGTGGCGTTCGTCGCCAAGCCTGCCGATTACGTGGCCTCCAGCGGCAAGGCGATCAAGGCCGGCGATGTGGATCTGCTGGTGCGCGCCTTGTCGATGGGCAAGCTGCACCACGCGATGATGGGCACTGCGGCGGTGGCGATTGGCACCGCCGCGGCGATTTCCGGCACTTTGGTCAACCTGGCGGCAGGCGGCGTGGAGCGCAATGCCGTGCGCTTCGGGCACCCGTCCGGCACCTTGCGCGTGGGGGCCGAGGCCAGCCAGGTGGAGGGTGAATGGGTGGTGAAGAAAGCCATCATGAGCCGCAGCGCGCGGGTGTTAATGGAAGGCTACGTACGCATCCCAGGCGACGCCTTCTAAAGGTCTACGCAGAGCCCCTGTGGGAGCGGGCTTGCTCGCGAAGGCGGTGTGTCAGGCACTGAAATGCTACTGAACCACCGCCTTCGCGAGCAAGCCCGCTCCCACAGGGGGCGCTATTTCAAGGCTGGCAATCAGACCGGCCATCACACCATTAATCGTAAGCCCGAGGATTATCACCCACCTTTTAGGAGAACTGCCATGAGCGCTAACGTCGACCAGAACAACCGCCCCGACTACGACCAGGTTTTGCAGGACATCGCCGACTACGTCTTCAGCTACCGCATTGACTCTCAGGACGCCCTGGATACCGCCCGCAACTGCCTGATGGACACCCTCGGCTGTGGCCTGCTGGCCCTGCGCTTCCCCGAGTGCACCAAGCACCTGGGGCCGATGGTGGAGGGCACCGTGGTGCCGTTCGGTGCACGGGTGCCGGGCACTTCGTTTCGCCTGGACCCGGTCAAGGCCGCCTGGGATATCGGTTGCATCGTGCGCTGGCTCGACTACAACGACACCTGGCTCGCCGCTGAATGGGGTCACCCTTCGGACAACCTTGGCGGCATCCTCGCCGTGGCCGATCACCTGTCGCAAAAGCGCCTGGCCAATGGCGACGCGCCGCTGACCGTGCGTGCAGTGCTGGAAGCGATGATCATGGCCCACGAAATCCAAGGTGTGATTGCTCTGGAAAACTCCTTTAACCGTGTAGGCCTCGACCATGTGTTGCTGGTGAAAGTCGCTACCACGGCGGTCACCGCCAAACTGATGGGTGCCAACCGCGAGCAGCTGCTATCGGCGTTGTCCCACGCCTTTGTCGATGGCCAGGCGCTGCGCACCTATCGCCATGCGCCGAATGCCGGTTCGCGCAAATCCTGGGCGGCGGGCGATGCATCGAGCCGCGGCGTGCGCCTGGCAGACATCGCCCTGCGTGGCGAAATGGGCATCCCCGGTGTATTGAGTGCGCCGCAGTGGGGCTTCTACGACGTGCTGTTCAGCCATACCAACAAGGACTTGGCGCTCAAGCCCGAGGACAAGCGCGCCTTCAGCCTGCCCCAACCCTACGGCACCTATGTGATGGAGAACGTGCTGTTCAAGATCAGTTTCCCGGCCGAGTTTCACGCGCAAACTGCCTGTGAAGCGGCAGTCGCCCTGCACCCGCAGGTCAAGCATCGTTTGCATGAAATCGACCGTATCGTGATCACTACTCACGAGTCGGCGATTCGCATTATTTCCAAGGTCGGCCCATTGGCCAACGCCGCTGATCGCGACCACTGCCTGCAATACATGACCGCCGTGCCGTTGGCGTTCGGCAACCTGGTGGCCGAGCAGTATGAAGATGATTTCCACGCGGCCCACCCGATCATCGATGAGTTGCGCGACAAGATGGTCATCGTCGAAGACCCGCGCTACAGCCGCGAATACCTGGAGGCCGACAAGCGCTCCATTGCCAACGCGGTGCAGGTGTTTTTCACGGATGGCACCTGCACCGAGCAGGTGGTAGTGGAGTACCCGATTGGCCATCGTCGTCGTCGAGTGGACGGCATTCCGCTGCTGGAAGACAAGTTCAAGGCCAACCTGGCCACGCGCTTCACTGCACAACGCAGCGCCGAAATCTTTGCGTTGTGCAAGGATCAGGCACGGCTTGAGGCTACCCCAGTCAACCGTTTCATGGACTTGCTCACGATCTGAAAAACAACACAGTCACTGTAGGAGCGAGCTTGCTCGCGAAAAACGTCAACGATAACGCGTGCTTCCTGAGTAAGCGCGGCGCCTATGGGTTTTTCGCGAGCAAGCTCGCTCCTACAGAGGTAATGACGCAGGCTCAAGCGTGTCCAAACCGCAGTATCACCCGGCGGTTGTGCTTGCTCTTTTTCTCGATCTTCTCGCAGAACACCCGGCCGATTTCCTCGGTATTGAGCACATGAGTACCGCCGCAGGGCTGGATATCGATGCCGGGGATTTCAATCACCCGCACCGAACCCGAGATTACCGGCGGCGCAACCGCCTGGGTGCGAGTGATCTGCAGCAGGGTCGCGTACTCGGTGGCAGGCATCGACAGAGTTTTGACCGCGTGGGCCTGCTCGATCAGGGCGTTGAGGTCTTGGGTGAGGCGGTCTTTGTCCAGGGTCATTTCTGGCAGGTCGAAATCCAGGCGGCCTTTATCTGCGCTGATGCTGCAACCGGTCACGGGCGCGTCGATGAGCGAACACAGCAAGTGCAGGCAAGTGTGCATCTTCATGTGCTGGTAGCGCCGTTCCCAATCCAGCCCGGCGTCGACCTGGACGCCAGCGGCCAACTGTTCGGGGCAGTGGTCCACCTGGTGCCAGATGATCGAGCGCAACACCGGGTCGCGCACGGTGCCGGTCACTTGCACCCGTGTGCCATCGGCCAGGGTGAGGTGACCGGTATCGCCGGGTTGACCGCCGCCGGTGGGGTAGAACAGGGTGTGCTCCAGGGCGATACCCTGTTCGCTGACGGCAATCACCCGGGCGCTGAAGGCGTTCTGGTAGGGCGCGCTGTCAAACAGCGCCAGGGTTTCCATGGTATGCACAGACATGTTCAACCTCCGACGATCAATGGGGTGGCTTGCAAGAGGTGGCGCACCAGTGCGCTCAAGCCAGGGGGAGAGAGCAGGGTGATTTCAAATTCCGGCCCGCACACCTTCAGGTTCAGCGGCAGGCGTGGCAGTTGTTCGTCGTTGTCGAGGCGACGCAGGCGAAACTGCAGGTGGTGCCGCTCTTTCACCGTGGGTTCGAGCATCAGCCCTTGCAGCGGATGAAAGTCGGCGTCCAGCACGGTGACCTTGTGGCCGACACTCACTTCGCCCACCACGTGCAAGCGCTCATCCAAGGCAAAGGCGCCGAGGTAGTTGCTGTGGTCCGATTCATCGTTTTTTTGCAGTTGGATCTGGTTGACCACCTTGACCTTGGTGCCTGCCGGCACGTCCTGGGTAATCACGCAGGAGGGGCTGATAAACACGTTATCGCCGATCGACACGTAGCCCAGCACCCGAGCGCCGGCGCCGACTTCGACGTTGTTGCCCAGGCGCGGGTGGCGCTTGCCGTCCGGGTTGTTGGCAATGCCGCGAGCGCCCAGGGTCACGCCGCAGAGGATGTAGCAGTCGTTGCCGATCACGCAGGTTTCGCCGATGACCGTGCCGTAGCCATGGTCCAGCACAAAGCGCCGGCCAATGCGCGCTGCCGGGTGAATCTCGGCGCCGGAGAGGATCTTGCCCTGGTTACTCAGCTTGAGAGCCATGCGCGAAAAATCGCCGTGGTCAGCGCTCTGGAAATGCCACACCAGGTGCGCAAGGCGGTAGAACAGCACGGCCTTGAACGAGGCGTAGGATTCCAGGATCAACTCACCGCGCCCACGGGACGCAGGGTCGCGATAGGCATAGGCAATCAGGTCCTCGGCCACCGCCTGGGCGGCGTTCTGGATCAACGGCGCCAGGTGCGGCTCCAACTGCTTCATCTGTCTGGGCGTCAAGGTGGTGATGAGGTGGGTGAGCAACTCATCGTGCAGCTGTTGCATGTCGATAAAGCCCCCCATGGAGACACCCCCGTATGTTGAATGGTTAAAAGCCCCGTTATTCGAAACTGGGCAGGTAGCTGTCGGCATTGTCGTAGACCATGGTCAACACCACCGTTTCAGGCGGTAGTTCGGGGGCAAGTTGGGCGATGGCAACCATGTTGGCGGCCGAAGACAGCCCCAGGCTTATGGCATCGGTGCGCATGATGCGTTTGATCATGTCCAGGCAATCGGCGTGCGACACCTTGAGCATGCCGTCGATCACGTCCAGGTTGAGGATGCTGGGGATCAGGCCGATCGACAGGCCCTGGATCCTGTGCGCCGCGTGCCGGTCTTTGAGCAGGTCGCATTCTTCCGGTTCTACGCCCATCACTCGCAGCGCGGGCCAGGCGGCCTTGAGGGTTTCGCCGATACCGGTGATATGGCCCCCGGTGCCAATGCCGCTGACGAAGTAGTCCACGCGCTGTTCACCGAAGGCGCGAAGGATTTCCGGGGCGGTGGTGTCGCGGTGGGTTTGGGGGTTGGCGCCGTTGCGTTGCTGGTTGAGCATCACGTAGTTGGGGTTCTCCAACTGCAGCTCCATGCACTTTTCACCGTGGGAGTTATTGCCCAGGCGACTGTCGGACAGTACTACCCTGGCGCCGTACAGACGCAGCAGCTTCTGTTTTTCCGGGCTGTAGTTGTCAGGGATCACCAGCACCACTTTGTAGCCCAGCACATTGCCGGCCATTACCAGGCCAATCCCGGTGTTGCCGCCACTGGGTTCGATGATGGTCTGCCCGGAATCACGGATCAGCACACCGCGGCGCTCGGCATCCAGGATCATGCCCAGGGCGATGCGCGCCTTGTGGCTGCCGCCGGGGTTGAGGGACTCCAGCTTGGCGTAGACCTCGATGCCGAGGTCTTCGGAAAACTGGGCCAGACGCACGATCGGCGTTTGGCCGATGACGTCGAGAATGGAGTTATGCAGCATCAGCACGTCCCCACTCTCAGTACAACGGCATGTCAGGGTCGACGTCGCGAACCCAATGTTTCATGCCGCCCTGCAGGACTTTGGTGTTGGCAAAGCCAGCTGCCAACAGGGTGCTGGCGGCTTGCTCGGCGCGGGTGCCTGCGTAGCAGATCAGGTAGTGAGTGTTGTCGCGGCTCAGGCTGGCGAGCTGCCCATCCAGCTCCGCCAGCGGGATATGCACCACGCCCGGTAATTTGCACACTTCCAGTTCGCTGGCGTCACGCACGTCCAGCAATACATCGGCGCTGCTAGGGTGTTCGAGCACTTGCTTGAGTACCTGTGGCTTGATGTAGCGTTCCGCGGCCAGGAAGAGCTGGCTCGGTACGGCATCGGCGCAGGTGGCCGGCGCGACGGTTTCGCTACGGCGCAGGTCCGAGCAGCAGGGGCAGTCAGCGCGGCGCTTGAAGCGGATCTCACTGAACTTCATCGCCAGCGCGTCGAAGCGCATCAAGCGGCCGGACAAGGGTTCGCCAATGCCGATCAGTAATTTGATCGCCTCGGTGGCCTGGATCATACCGACCACGCCCGGCAACACGCCGATCACACCGCCCGCGCTGCAATTGGGCGCCAGCTCAGCGGGCGGGGCCTTGGGGAACAGGCAGCGATAGCACGGCCCACCTTTGTAGTTGAGCACGCTGATCTGCCCGTCGAAACGGTAGATGGCGCCGTACACCAAGGGTTTGCCCAGTTGCACACAGGCGTCGTTGACCAGGTAGCGGGTGTCGAAATTGTCGGTACCGTCGATCACCAGGTCATAGGCGCCCACCAGTTCCAGGGCGTTGTCGCTGTTGAGTGCGGTGTTGTACGCGTTGATCTGGATATGCGGATTGAGGTCCAGCAGGCGCTGCTTGGCGGACTCGACCTTGGGCATGCCCAGGGTGCTGTTGCCATGCACAATCTGGCGTTGCAGGTTGCTGCTTTCCACCACGTCAAAGTCCACCAGGCCCAGGGTGCCGATGCCGGCCGCCGCCAGGTACAGGCTGATGGGCGAGCCCAGCCCGCCGGTACCGATGACCAGTACCTTGGCTTTCTTCAGGTTCAATTGGCCTTCGCGTCCGACGCCCGGCAGGGTGATGTGACGTACGTAGCGCTGCACTTCTTCGTTGCTCAGGGTGTCGATGTCCATGCCGCCTGAGGTGGCGAGCAACACTTCAATCCGGGATTTCGGCGGCAGGGCTTCATCGGCTTCGATCAGCGCCTCCTCGGCGGTAAACAGGAAGTGTTCCTTGAGCTGGTTGTTCTTTTCATGGAACAGGTGCTGACGCAATTGGGGGTGATGGGTGCAGAGATTTTCAATGACTTCGCGCAATGTCGATCCGGCGCCCTCAAGGGTCGATTCCGGCAGCTTGGCCACGCGAACCAGAATGTCGGGGAAAGAGACAGCGTTCATGGACAACTCCGTGTGCAGGTCGTTGAAAGGTTGAAGGGAGAAATGCTTGCCATCCCAGGCAAACAGCTTGGAGCCCAGGGCCTGGCCCTGACGGACATCCACCACCAAGTAGCTGACGGGGAAGATCGGCTCGCCCAGGAACAGTGCCTTGTCCTGGTCTTCGTCACTGAAATAGGCGCCCACATCCGGGTGTGAGTGGTAGATCACCACCACCGGGTTGTCGCTGCGAAACGCCTTGTTCATCAGCAGGGTGTCGGCCACCGAAAAGGTGTAGCCGTTGGCCGCGCTGCGTGGGTACATCTGGGGGTTCTTGCGGTGCAGCTCATTCTGGATATTGCTGCCCAGGTACACGCTGCCGTCGGCGAAGACGAAACCACAGCACTCCTCGGGGTAGCTGCGGCTGGCGTGGGCGTAGATCTGTTCCAGGGCGGTGGGGCGGAGGACGTCCATGTTTCTCTCGCGTTGGTTGAGGGTCACTTTTTCTTGGCCATGAGTTTTTCGATCGGCAACTTGGTGATCGCAAAGCCGGCCAGCAGGATCGCCGAGTACAGCATCAGGTCGCGGGAAATTTCCACGCCTTCGTACCAGGCACCGATGATGACCGCGAACACCGGGAAGATGATGAAAACGAACGACAGGATGATCGGGCTCAGGCGCTTGAGCAGCATGAAATACACAATGAACCCACCCACCGAGGCCACCAGCCCCAGGTAGAACAGCGCGCTCCAGGAGCGCAGGGTGATGGCGTCGAACGTCGGTGTTTCAAACCACAGGCCGGCCAGGAACAGCATCAGCCCGGCAATGCCGATGGGCAGGGTGTTGTAGGTGATGACGCTGATGGCGCTGCCTTTTTGCTTGGTAATGACATAGCACAAGGCGTGCATGATCGCGGCGCTCAGAATGGCCAGCACCCCGAAGAACTCGGCGTGGTCCAGGTGCAGGCCCTGGCTCTTGATGATCATGTAAAGGCTGCCAAAACCGATGCCGATGCCGACCACCTGGGAGAAATAGATGCGCTCGCGCAGGAACAGCGCGGAGAAGATCAGGATGAACACCGGCATGCAGCTGAACAGCAGGGCGGTGAGGCCCGACGACACATGCATTTCGCCGTAGTTGAGCAAATAGTAGGGAATGCTGAAGTAGGACAGGGTCACGAATACGAAGAACCAGCGGCTTTCCCGGGGAAACAGGATCGGCTCACGGCGCACCATGGCAAAACACAGGAACAGCGGAAACGCGATGAGAAAGCGCAGGCCGGCGGATGTCAGCGGCGGCACGCTCTCGACGGCGATCTTGATGCCCAGCCACGTGGTGCCCCAACTCAGGCACACGATCAGGAACATCACGCTGGTCACCAGCCCGGCGAGCCACTGTTTTTGCGTTTTTGTTTTTGCAGTGTTTTCGAGAACGGCGGACATTGGCATCGTTTATTGCTTCCCTGAGCCGAAATTGAACTCTATATTGAACTTGTAATGAGTTATGTTTATCGGCGATTGAACCCGTAAAAGCACACTATTAGGGCGAAAGATGGCTGTCAAAACAAATATTGACATGGTGTCAATTATGCGTGAGGGCTTGTCCAACGGGCAGGGCGTGAAGTACAAGCGCCTGTCCGATGTGATGGAACGGGGCATCCTCGAAGGCTTGATTGAACCGGGACGAAAACTGCCGCCCCATCGGGTGCTTTCCGACAATTTAGGCGTGACCATCGGCACCATCAGCCGGGCCTACGGTGAACTGGAGCGCCTGGGCCTGGTGGTTGCACGGGTCGGTGACGGCACCTTCGTGCGCAAGCGTGGGATGGAGCGCCAGCGTGATGAGGGCTTTCGCAATTTCAGCGAGGAGCCGCGCCAGTACTTCGACATGAGCCGTAACATGCACATTCCCGGGCAAGAGACGGTATTTCTCGCCCAGAGCTTCCAAACGCTGTCGACCAACGCCAAGTTCCTCCAGGACATCAGCGCCTACACCCCGGACGCCGGCCTGCCGCGTTACCGTGAAGCGGGCGCGCAATGGCTGGTGCAGCGCGAGTTTCATCCGATTCCCGAGCAGGTCATCTGCGTCAACGGCGGCCAGCACGGCTTGCTGTGCGCCATGATGGCGCTGCTGCGCGCTGGCGATACGGTGGTGACCGAGCAACTGACTTACCCAGGGCTGATTACCGCCGCGCGCATGTTGGGGGTGCGGCTGATCGGCCTGGAGATGGACGAGGAAGGTGTGCTGCCCACGGCGCTGGATGAGGTCTGTCGTAATCACCGGATTTCGGCGCTGTACTGCACGCCGACTATCCAGAATCCGACCACCGCCGTGTTGTCGGTTGCGCGCCGCGAGGCCTTGGCCAGGGTGTGTCGCGAACATAACCTGCTGATTCTGGAGGACGAAGCCCACGGTGTGCTGGTGGAGGACCGTCCGCCGCCCCTCAGCTATTTCGCGCCTGAGCGTACGATCTTGATCAGCAGCCTGAGCAAGGCGGTGTCGGCTGGTTTGCGGGTGGGCTACGTGCATGCGCCGCCGGCGCTGGTCAGCCGTATTTCTGCGGCGCTGCGTTCGACCTGCTGGATGGCCACACCTGTGACCCTGGAGCTGGCAACCCAATGGATTGAAAACGGCACGGCGGAATATTTGTTGCGTCAGCAGATCAACGAGATCAGCCGCCGCAAGACCTTGGTCGAGGATTTATTGACCGGCCTGGCTTATCGCACCCACCTCAACAGCCCGCACTTCTGGATCGAAGTACCGGAGCCCTGGCGGGCCTCGGAAATCGAGGCGGAGCTCAAGCAGAACAACTACCTGATCGCCACCGCCGAGGCGTTTGCCGTGGGGCAGACAGCGGTGCCGCAGTTTATTCGGGCGAGTATCTGCAACACGTCGGGCGATGATCAGTTATTGCGCGAGGGGTTTGATGCGCTGGCGACGGCGTTGGGGCAGGGGGGCGGGCGGTTTCATCTGTAAATCCGCGTTACCATTCATCGCAGGCAAGCCAGCTCCCACAGGGGAACGCATTCCAACTGTGGGAGCTGGCTTGCCTGCGATAGCGTCAGATCAGGCGACAGAGATCACTTGAAGCGCCGCTCCACACCCTTCTCCACCAAAATCTTCGCCGAAATCTCTTCCACCGAAAAATGCGTGGAATTGATGTGCGCAATATTCTCTCTGCGGAACAGATTTTCTACTTCGCGTACTTCAAATTCACACTGGGCATAGCTGGAGTAGCGGCTGTTGGGCTTGCGTTCGTTGCGGATGGCGGTCAGCCGGTCCGGGTCGATAGTCAGGCCGAACAGCTTGTGTGAATGTGCGCGCAAGGCCGCGGGCAGGGTCAGGTGTTCCATGTCATCTTCGGTCAGCGGGTAGTTGGCCGCACGAATACCGAACTGCATGGCCATGTACAGGCAGGTGGGGGTCTTGCCGCAACGCGACACGCCCACCAGGATCAGATCGGCTTTGTCGTAATAGTGGGTGCGGGCGCCGTCGTCGTTATCGAGGGCGAAGTTCACCGCCTCGATACGCTCCATATAGTTGGAGTTATGCCCGATGGAATGGGACTTTCCGACGGAGTAGGACGAATGCTCACTCAACTCCTGTTCCAGCGGCGCCAGGAAGGTAGAGAAAATGTCGATCATGAAACCATTCGACGTTGCGAGAATCTCACGAATGTCTTGATTGACGATGGTGTCAAAAATGATCGGGCGAAAACCGTCTTTTTCAGCCGCCAGATTGATTTGTTGTACCATGGCCCGCGCTTTATCCACGCTGTCTATATAAGGCCGGGTGAATTTGGCGAAGGTAATGTTTTCGAACTGCGCGAGCAGGCTCTGACCCAATGTTTCGGCTGTGATGCCGGTGCCGTCGGAAATAAAGAAAGCAGATCGTTTCATTTGAGCCCTGGGCCTTAAGCTGATGGCGAATCTTGGATATGATAGGCGCGATTTTGCCGTCCCGCAGTGGGCCGCATTCTCACTTATTTTCCAGGTCCAGGCCACAAGCGCTGGCGTTAGCTCCTACTGAGCAACCCGCGTCCTGAGCTTTTCCAACACAGAAAGTGGAGAGATCACCTTGGTAGAGTACGTAGTTTCCCTCGATAAGCTCGGCGTCCATGATGTAGAGCATGTGGGGGGCAAGAACGCATCCCTCGGCGAGATGATCAGTAATCTTGCAGGCGCTGGTGTCTCGGTGCCCGGTGGTTTCGCCACCACGGCCCAGGCTTACCGCGACTTCCTCGAGCTGAGCGGCCTCAACGCCCAGATCCACGCCGCGCTGGACGCTCTGGACGTCGATGACGTCAACGCCCTGGCCAAGACCGGCGCCCAGATCCGCCAGTGGATCATGGAAGCCGAGTTCCCCGAGAAGCTCAACGAAGAAATTCGCACCGCCTTCGCCAGTCTGTCTGCGGGTAACCCGGACATGGCCGTCGCCGTGCGCTCCTCGGCCACCGCCGAAGACTTGCCGGACGCCTCCTTTGCCGGCCAGCAGGAAACCTTCCTCAACATTCGCGGCGTCGAAAACGTGATCCGCGCGGCCAAGGAAGTGTTTGCCTCCCTCTTTAACGACCGTGCGATTTCCTACCGCGTACACCAGGGGTTCGACCACAAGCTGGTGGCCCTGTCTGCCGGCGTGCAGCGCATGGTGCGTTCGGAAACCGGTACTGCTGGCGTGATGTTCACCCTGGATACCGAATCCGGTTTCCGTGACGTGGTGTTTATCACCGGCGCCTACGGCCTGGGCGAAACCGTCGTACAAGGCGCGGTCAACCCGGACGAATTCTACGTACACAAGGGCACCCTCGAAGCGGGCCGCCCGGCCATCCTGCGCCGTAACCTGGGCAGCAAGGCCATCAAGATGATCTACGGCGACGAGGCCAAGGCCGGTCGCTCGGTCAAAACCGTTGAAGTCGACAAGGCCGAGCGCGCGCGTTTCTGCCTGACCGACGCTGAAGTCAGCGAGTTGGCCAAGCAAGCGATGATCATCGAAAAGCACTACAAGTGCCCGATGGACATCGAGTGGGCCAAGGACGGTGACGACGGCAAGCTGTACATCGTGCAGGCTCGCCCAGAAACCGTGAAGAGCCGTACTTCGGCCAATGTCATGGAGCGCTACCTGCTCAAGGAAACCGGCACCGTGCTGGTGGAAGGCCGTGCCATTGGCCAGCGCATTGGCGCAGGCAAGGTGCGGATCATCAAGGACGTGTCCGAGATGGACAAGGTCCAGCCAGGTGATGTACTGGTTTCCGACATGACCGACCCAGACTGGGAACCGGTGATGAAGCGCGCCAGTGCCATTGTCACCAACCGTGGCGGGCGTACCTGCCACGCGGCGATCATTGCCCGTGAGCTGGGGATTCCGGCAGTCGTGGGTTGCGGCAACGCCACCCAACTGCTCAAGGATGGCCAGGGCGTGACCGTCTCCTGCGCCGAAGGCGATACCGGCTTTATCTTCGAAGGTGAGCTGGGCTTCGATATCAAGCAAAACTCCATCGATGCCATGCCCGACCTGCCGTTCAAGATCATGATGAACGTCGGCAACCCGGACCGCGCCTTTGATTTCGCGCAGTTGCCGAACGCCGGCGTGGGCCTAGCCCGCCTGGAATTCATCATTAACCGCATGATCGGCGTGCACCCCAAGGCACTCCTGAACTATGACGGCCTGCCGCTGGACATCAAGGAAAGCGTCGACAAGCGCATCGCCGGCTACAACGACCCGGTAGGTTTCTACGTCGAGAAACTGGTTGAAGGCATCAGCACCCTGGCTGCGGCGTTCTACCCGAAAAAGGTCATCGTGCGCCTGTCGGACTTCAAGTCCAATGAATACGCGAACCTGATCGGCGGTAAGCTCTACGAGCCGGAAGAAGAAAACCCGATGCTGGGTTTCCGCGGCGCCTCGCGTTACATCAGCGAAGCCTTCCGTGACTGCTTCGAGCTCGAATGCCGTGCGCTCAAGCGTGTGCGCAACGAGATGGGCCTGACCAACGTCGAGATCATGGTGCCATTCGTGCGCACCCTGGGCGAAGCGAGCCAAGTGGTGGACCTGCTGGCCGAAAACGGCCTGACCCGTGGCGAGAACGGCCTGCGCGTCATCATGATGTGCGAATTGCCGTCCAACGCCATCCTGGCTGAAGAGTTCCTGGAGTTCTTCGACGGTTTCTCCATCGGCTCCAACGACCTGACCCAGTTGACCCTGGGCCTGGACCGCGACTCGGGGATCATCGCCCACCTGTTCGACGAGCGTAACCCAGCGGTCAAGAAGCTGTTGGCCAACGCCATCCAGGCCTGTAACAAGGCTGGCAAGTACATCGGTATCTGCGGCCAAGGCCCTTCGGACCACCCGGACCTGGCCAAATGGCTGATGGAACAGGGGATCGAGAGCGTTTCGTTGAACCCCGATTCCGTGCTGGAAACCTGGTTCTTCCTGGCTGAAGGCCAAGCGCCCGCTTAAGATCGCCTGGTCAAAAGTGCCGGTCACTCGTTGCGGGTGACCGGCATTCTTATCTGTACAGGGCGGGAATCCTTGCGGACGCCGCCCTTTTTTGTGCAAGAGCATTATGCAAAGCAGCAGCAATCTGTTTCCCGTCGCCCTGATCAGCGCTGAACGTCGGGGCGACCTGAGTGAAGACGTCTACCGACTCAAACCCGGTAACAGTCCAGACGGCACCGTCGAGCTGGCAGTTACCCGTTTGGGCCTGGCCGATGTCCCGGTAAACCGGGGCACGCCGATTATTTTATTGCATGGCAGTTTTTCCAATCGGCGTTTCTGGTATTCGCCAAAAGGCATAGGTCTGGGGGCTTACCTGGCGCGTCGCGGATTCGATGTGTGGATCCCGGAAATGCGCGGCCATGGCTTGTCCAAGCGCAATCACGACTACGCCAGAAACCGTGTCGCCGATTACGCGCGCTACGATTTGCCTGCCGTGGGGGCGTTTGTGTCTGAGCAAAGCGGGCAGATTCCGCACTGGATCGGGCATTCCCTCGGCGCCACCACCTTGGCTGCGGCCTTGGGCGGGCAGCACTTGGATGCATCTGCGGTGGCGTCGGTGGCGTTGTTCGGCTGCCAGGTCAGTCGTACCCACTGGCCGTTGAAAATTCCACCGGTGGAGTGGGGCGGTCGCTTTATCCTCAAGCGCCTTGCCCACCTGTCGGGCCCACGCTTCAAGCGTGGGCCCGAGGACGAACCGGCCGGCGTGATGATCGAAGCGATGCGTTGGAACGGCCTGTTCGGCCGGTTTGGCGACGCCGAGCATGACTGGTGGAAAGGCTTGGCGCAGGTCGATGTGCCGCTGTTGGCGGTGAGCGCAGCGGGCGACCGGCAAGACCCGGACTGGGCCTGTCGCAAGCTCTTCGAGCAAGTGGGCAGCGAGCATCGCCAGTACCTGTGCCTGGGACGTCAGCAAGGGTTCAGCGAGGATTTCGGCCATGTGCAGATGCTGGTCAGCAAATCCGCACAGGCCCAAGTGTGGCCTTTGGTCGAGCGCTGGTTGAACGACCCGCTGACCCCGTTATTCGGCACGCAGCCAGAGGTGTCCGCAGCGGTTTGACGAAACGCTCTACCGAGGGCGTTTCACTCTTGAATGGTTGCGGCTAAGATATGACGCGCCACGCGGTTCTGGTCATATTCAGTCGCGCAACGTGTATTGCGTTGCGCTGATCGTGGTTTGATCATGGCCGCCGCCAACGTGCAGGCGCTTAAAGAATGCCTGTCGCCGGGCGTTTTCTTGATGTACACCGTGGATGTTCGACCTCTTCTTTGATGACAGGAGTTTCTCGATGAACCATTACGTGACCCCCGACCTGTGTGACGCCTACCCGGAGCTGGTGCAGGTAGTGGAGCCGATGTTCAGCAACTTCGGTGGCCGAGACTCCTTTGGCGGCGAGATTGTCACCCTCAAGTGCTTCGAGGATAACTCCCTGGTCAAGGCGCAGGCTGACCTGCCGGGTGCTGGCAAAGTGCTGGTGGTCGACGGTGGTGGTTCCCTGCGCTGCGCGTTGCTGGGTGACATGATTGCCGAGAAAGCCGCGAAAAATGGTTGGGAAGGGCTGGTGATCTACGGGTGCATCCGTGATGTCGACGTCATCGCCCAGACCGACTTGGGCGTGCAGGCTCTGGCCTCTCATCCGAAAAAAACCGACAAGCGCGGCCTTGGCGACCTGAACGTCCCGGTGACATTCGCAGGCGTGACGTTCCGCCCCGGTGAGTACATTTATGCCGACAACAACGGGGTGATCGTGTCACCCAGCCCGCTGAAAATGCCTGAATAAACTGCCGCAACCGATCGGGGTGAGGATGTTCGAAGAAGAAAACGCGCAATGGGGGCTGGTGCATGCCCTGGTGCTGGACGGTAAAGGCGGTGCGCGTTCGATTGCCCGGACTGAGCTCGACGATTTGCAGTTGCAGCCCCAGGAAAGCCTGTGGCTGCACTGGGATCGCAGCCATCCTCAAACCCAGACCTGGCTGCGCAAATCCAGCGGCCTGAGCGAGTTTGCCTGTGACCTGCTGCTGGAGGAGAACACCCGCCCACGCTTGTTGCCGCTGCCGGACGCCGAATTGCTGTTGTTTTTGCGCGGGATCAATCTCAACCCAGGCGCAGAGCCCGAAGACATGGTGTCGGTGCGCATCTTCGCCGCCGCCAACCGAGTGATCTCCCTGCGTTTGCGCCCGTTGCGCGCTACCGATGAGTTACTGGTGCAACTGGCGGACGGCAAAGGCCCCAAGACGGCGTCTGAACTCATCCTTTATATGGCTCAATACCTGACCAACAAAGTGCAGGATCTGGTCGCTGGCTTGTCTGAAATCGTCGATTCCGAGGAAGAAAAACTCGATGCCGACGAACGGTATACCCCGGAGCACGGCAGCGTTCTGCAGATCCGTCGAAGAGCCGCCGGACTCAAGCGCTTCCTGGCCCCCCAGCGGGATATTTTCGCCCAGCTGACACGAATCAAATTGGCGTGGTTCTGCGACGACGATGCCGACTATTGGAACGAACTGCACAACAGCCTGACCCGTTACCTGGAAGAGCTGGAATTGGCCAGAGAGCGCGTGGGGCTTGTGCTGGAGGCTGAAGACCGGCGCTTGAGCCTGCGCATGAGCCGCACCATGTACCGCTTCGGGATCATCACCGGGATCTTCTTGCCGATGAGTTTTCTTACCGGTTTGCTCGGTATAAATGTGGGCGGCATCCCGTTCTCTGCCAGCCCTTATGGATTCATGATTGCGTGCCTGTTGATGGTGTCTGTGGCACTGGGGCAATGGTGGCTGTTTCGACGATTGCGCTGGGTTTGACCTGAATATGACCTGAACGTAAGAAAGGGCCGATGTGACCCGATGAATTTTACCCTCGTCTTTTAAATCACTTGCGAGAGGTCTCTATGCACGATCCGTTCGAACAGTCTTTGCGTGACATGCTCAATGCTTCGCCATCCAACCGTGATGACGATGCCTGCCTGGGCCGCGTACTGAAAACCGCCAACCGTCAGGTAGGGGCGGGTGACCTGTTCGGTCTGCTCGGGCGTTGGTTGCCGGCGTTGATGATGGCCCTGAACAACGGTTCGGCCCATGTGTCACCGGTTTCCCGTCGTAAACCTCTTGCTAGCACTGCTGATAAGGCTGATTGAATATGGAACTTGATCTCTGGACCCAGAGCCTGGTCACCGCGATGACCGCATTGTGGACCAAGGTGGCGAATTTCATTCCCAACCTGTTTGGTGCCCTGGTCCTGGTATTGCTGGGTTTTGTCGTGGCCAAGTTGCTCGATACCCTGCTGTCCAAATTGCTCGCCAAACTGGGCCTCGATCGCCTGATGGCCGGCACTGGCCTGACCAAATTGCTCGGCCGCGCGGGGTTGCAGGTTCCGATTTCGACCCTGATCGGCAAGATCGTCTATTGGTTCGTTCTACTTATTTTTCTGGTTTCTGCAGCGCAGTCCCTTGGACTTGAGCGAGTTTCAGCTACGCTCGACATGCTGGCACTGTATTTGCCGAAAGTTTTTGGCGGCGCGCTGGTGCTGCTGGTGGGGGTTTTACTCGCGCAACTGGCCAACGGGCTGGTGCGTGGGGCCGCCGAAGGCGTGGGGTTGGACTACGCGGCAGGCCTGGGGCGAATCGCCCAGGGACTGGTGATCATCATCAGTATTTCTGTCGCGATCAGCCAGTTGGAGGTCAAGACTGACCTGCTCAACCACGTGATTGTGATTGTTTTGATTACCGTTGGTCTGGCAGTTGCGCTGGCCATGGGGTTGGGAAGCCGGGAAATTGCCGGTCAGATTCTTGCGGGAATCTATGTGCGTGAGCTGTATCAAGTTGGGCAACAGGTGCGTGTGGGCGAGGTCGAAGGGCAAATCGAGGAGATCGGCACAGTCAAGACGACCGTGCTGACCGATGACGGGGAACTGGTGTCGCTGTCCAACCGGATTCTCCTGGAGCAGCAGGTCAGTAGCCGCTAATCCGGCAAATCCTGCTAATGTACGCCGCCGCAAACCCGGGTGACCGGGTTGCAGCGGACATTGACCTGACTGTCGGCACGACTTGTTTTGAATAAAGCCCAAACGCTGTCCACGCGCTATGACCCCCGTGAGCTCTCTGATGAGGAGTTGGTCGCGCGCTCGCACACGGAGCTGTTTCACGTAACACGCGCGTACGAAGAATTGATGCGCAGGTATCAACGCACTCTGTTCAACGTTTGTTCAAGGTATTTGGGGAACGATAGAGACGCGGATGATGTCTGTCAGGAAGTGATGCTCAAGGTGCTATACGGCCTGAAGAACTTCGAGGGCAAATCGAAGTTCAAGACCTGGCTGTACAGCATCACGTACAACGAGTGCATCACGCAGTATCGGAAGGAACGGCGAAAGCGTCGCTTGATGGACGCTTTGAGTCTGGACCCCCTTGAGGAGGCGTCTGAAGAGAAGGCGCCGGCACCCGAGGAAAAGGGCGGACTTGATCGCTGGTTGGTGCATGTGAACCCGATTGACCGCGAAATTCTGGTGCTTCGATTTGTCGCAGAGCTGGAATTTCAGGAAATCGCTGACATCATGCATATGGGTTTGAGTGCTACAAAAATGCGGTACAAGCGTGCTCTTGATAAATTACGTGAGAAATTTGCGGGCGAGACTGAAACTTAGTGCGTAGCAAATATCTCTTACGTGTAGGCAAGTTCTGTTAGACTTGTCGCCGAGTTGTCCCCCGGTTTGTGGGACTGCTTTACAATCACCAGATGGGGATTTAACGGATGAAACTGAAAAACACCTTGGGCTTGGCCATTGGTTCTCTTATTGCCGCTACTTCTTTCGGCGTTCTGGCACAAGGCCAAGGCGCAGTTGAAGGCGAGCTGTTCTACAAGAAGCAGTACAACGATAGCGTTAAGCACATCGAAGACGGCTTCAACCCAGGCGCTCGCATTGGTTACTTCCTGACCGACGATCTGTCGTTGAATCTGTCGTACGACAAGACCAACCACACCCGTTCGAACGACGGCACTGGCAACCAGAAGATCAAAGGTGACACTGGCAGCCTCGTTGCTCAGTACCACTTCGGTCAGGCTGGCGTTGATAGCCTGCGTCCATACGTTGAAGGCGGTTTCGGCCACCAGAGCCGTGGCAACGTGCGCGCTGACGGCCACACCGGTCGCGATCAGACCACTTTCGCTACCATCGGTACCGGCGTGAAGTACTACTTCACCAACAACCTGTACGCTCGTGCTGGTGTTGAAGCTGACTACGGTCTGGACAACGGCAAGTGGGACTACTCCGCACTGGTCGGCCTGGGCGTGAACTTCGGCGGTAACGCTGGCGCAGCTGCTCCAGCTCCTACCCCAGCACCAGCTCCAGAGCCAGTTCCAGAGCCAGAAGCTCCGGTTGCTCAGGTTGTTCGTGTTGAGCTGGACGTTAAGTTCGACTTCGACAAGGCCGTTGTTAAGCCTAACAGCTACGGCGACGTTAAAAACCTGGCCGACTTCATGGCTCAGTACCCAGCTACCAACGTAGAAGTTGCTGGTCACACTGACTCCGTAGGTCCAGACGCTTACAACCAGAAGCTGTCCCAGCGTCGTGCTGACGCTGTTAAGCAAGTCCTGGTTAAAGACGGCGTTGCTCCTAGCCGTGTAACTGCTGTAGGTTACGGCGAATCCCGCCCAGTTGCTGACAACGCAACTGAAGCTGGTCGCGCTGTTAACCGTCGCGTAGAAGCGTCGGTTGAAGCTACCGCTCAGTAATTACTGAGTAGTAAAGAAAAGCCCGGCTCAGGCCGGGCTTTTTTTCGCCTGCGATTTGCTTCAGGCGCTTACCGCAGTGGCGATGCTAGCCATCTGTGCGGCTCCGGCAACCTGGCCAATCACCAGGATGGCCGGGCTCTTCAGCGCAAAAGCTTTTGCAGCTTCATGCATGGCCGTCAGGGAGCTGCGGCATTCGCGTTGTTGGGGCAATGAAGCGTTTTCGATCATTGCCACCGGCATATCCGCAGCCATGCCACCGTTGAGTAACTGCTCGCGGATTTCTTCCAGCTTCGCCACGCCCATATACACCACCAGCGTGGTCCCACCTTCAGCCAGTGCGCGCCAATTCAGACTGCTGTCATCCTGGGTATGCGCCGTGACCAAGGTCACTCCACGGCTCACGCCACGCAAGGTCAACGGGATATCGCACTGGGTCGCCCCGGCCAGCCCTGAGGTGATGCCATTGACCAATTCCACCTCGACTCCACGCTCGCGCAGCCAGGTTGCCTCCTCGCCACCGCGGCCAAAAATACACGGGTCACCGCCTTTAAGGCGTACTACGCACTTGCCCTGGCGTGCATAACGCAACATCAGGCGGTGAATGAAATCCTGCGGGGTAGAGCGACATCCCCCGCGCTTGCCGACGGTAATCACCCGAGCGCTGGCGCAGTGTTCCAGTACTGCCGGGTTGACCAGATCATCAATCAGCACGACGTCCGCTGCCTGCAGAGCCCGGACCGCTTTCAGGGTCAGCAACTCCGGGTCACCCGGTCCTGCGCCTACCAGCCACACTTTTGCGCTCATGTTGTTCCCCTTACACACTGATGGCGATTGGCTGCGGGTTGCTGGCCAAAAGACGTTTGATTTCCGGCACGCAGGAGCCGCATTGGGTGCCGCAGCCCAGGGCCTGTTTGAGGCCATCCAGGTCCAGGCCGCTGCCGATACCGGCACACACGGCGTTTTCGCTGACGTTCTTGCAGTTGCACACAATCTTGTTGCTGGCCGTGGTACCGCCCGGTGGAGCGCTCAAGGGCGCCAGCAACCAGCGCCGCAGTTGCTCGTCGGCCCGGCCTTCCAGCCATAGGCTTTGCAGCCAGTGACGGGCCAGGGTTTCGCCGGCCAGGCGCAGGGCGGTGATGCGACCTTTCTCGATTTTTACGCGCTTGCCGATTGAGCGGCGCGGGTCGTCATAGGCCATTACCGGGCCGTCGTTGAGGCCCAGCAGGTGGTCGATACGGGTCAACAGTTGCAGGTCGGGCGCCTCGGTATGCGCGGCGCGCACCAGTAGCGCGGGGCGTTCACGGCCAGCCAGGCTCAGGCTGACATAGGCAAAGGTTTCACACAGTGGACGCAGGGCTTCGAAGTGCTGCTGCACATCGCCTTCGATCAGCGCAAACAGCTGCCATGGCAGTTGCACTGCTTCCAGGCGCACACCGCTGTGCTTGAGCTCCGGCTGCTTGGACAAAGGGTCGAACGCCGGTTGAGTGACGGTATTAACGCCGCCCTTGAGAAAGCGGTCGCCCCAGTGCATGGGCAGGAACGCTTGGCCGGGGCGCACACTGTCATCGCTGCCGACGGCGACGATCACACTGCCGCGACGGCTTTTCAGGCTGACCAGGTCACCCTCTTTGAAGCGGTGGCGGCGCAGCTCATCCGGATGCAGGCTCAACAGCGCCTCACTGACGTGCCCGAACAACTGCGCGGCGGTGCCAGTGCGGCTCATGCCGTGCCATTGATCACGCAGGCGACCGGTGATCAGGGTCAGGGGAAATCGCGCATCGCGCTGTTCCTTGGCGGCGCGATAAGGCTCGGCGACAAACTGCGCCCGGCCAGTGTCAGTAGGGAAAATGCCGTCGGTGTACAAGCGCGACGTACCCGCTTGCGCACCCTCGGGAAACGGCCACTGCTGCGGGCCGAGCTGGTCGAGCAGGGCGTGGCTGATGCCGGACATATCCAGGTCACGGCCTTGAGTCAGTGGCTTGAATTCATCAAACAGCTGCGCCGCTTGCTCAAAGGCGAACAGGCTCGGCAACCCCGGACGCAGACGACGCTCCAGGCGCTGTGCGAAATCCACCGTGATCGCCCAGTCCGCGCGTGCTTCTCCGGGTGGGTTGATGGCGCGGCGCACGTGGGAAATACGCCGCTCGGAGTTGGTCACCGTGCCGTCTTTTTCACCCCAACTGGCGGCGGGCAGTAGCAGGTCGGCATAGGCGGCGGTTTCGGTGGTCCGAAACGCTTCCTGCAACA
This sequence comes from Pseudomonas sp. GL93, assembly GCF_003408955.1. NCBI lineage: Bacteria > Pseudomonadati > Pseudomonadota > Gammaproteobacteria > Pseudomonadales > Pseudomonadaceae > Pseudomonas > Pseudomonas sp. GL93. Next base: position 236,946 of record NZ_NKRF01000076.1, on the reverse strand, counting down.
CCACGAACGGGCACGCGGCCAAGGCGGCGCGCACTGAGTTCTGGTCGGGCAAGGATTGTGCGGGGTTGGTACAGGCGATCCACAGTGCCTTGATCTTGCCAGCCTGCACCTGTTCAAACAGTTCGATGGCGGTAAGGCCGGTGGTCGCCGGCAGTTGCTCCACGCCCCAGTAGGCCGCCACTTCAGCGCGGTGTTCAGGGTTGGCCGCGTCGCGGTGGCCCGGCAGCAAGTTGGATAGGCTGCCGGTTTCGCGCCCCCCCATGGCGTTCGGTTGGCCGGTCAGGGAAAACGGCCCGCAGCCCGGCCGGCCAATGGTCCCAGTGGCTAAATGCAGGTTGATCAAGGCACTGTTTTTGGCGCTGCCAGCGGTGGATTGGTTAAGCCCCATGCACCACAGCGACAAAAAGCTGCTGGAGGTGCCGACCCACTGCGCGCACAGGCGCAACTGTTCGACGCTGATGCCGCACAGCTGCGTGACCATCTGCGGCGTGTAGTCATGCACCAGGCGCTTGAGTTCGGCCAAGCCGTCGGTGTGGGCCTGGATAAACGCGCGGTCGATCCAGTCTTCCCACAGCAGTAAATGCAAAATCCCGTGGAACAACGCCACATCCGTTCCCGGCAAGATGGCCAAGTGCAGGTCGGCCAAGTCGCAAGTGTCGGTACGCCGAGGGTCAATCACCAGCACTTTCATCTGCGGACGTTGCGCCTTGGCTTGCTCCAGGCGTCGGAACAATACCGGATGGGCGTAAGCCATATTGCTGCCGACGATCATCACGCAGTCGCTGTTTTCCAAGTCCTCATAACTGCACGGCGGCGCATCTGCGCCCAGGCTGCGCTTGTAGCCGACCACCGCCGAAGACATGCACAGCCTAGAGTTGCTATCGATATTGTTAGTGCCCACCAACGCCCGCGCCAGCTTGTTGAAGCTGTAGTAGTCCTCGGTCAACAGTTGCCCGGAAATATAGAACGCCACACTGTCGGGCCCGTGTTCGGCAATGGTATCGGCGAATACGTTGGCCGCGTGTTCCAGGGCGGTGTCCCAGTCAGTGCGGGTGCGTGCCAGCTCTTTGCCCAAGCGTAGTTGCGGGTAAAGAGCACGGGCGCTCAAGTCGCCGGTCAGGTGCAGGCTCGCGCCTTTGCTGCACAACTTGCCGAAGTTGGCCGGATGGTTGGGGTCGCCTTGCACCCCCAGGATCTGCTCGCCGTCATGCTCGATCAGCACGCCGCAGCCCACCCCGCAATAACAGCAGGTGGACGCGGTGGTCTGGCGGTTCATCAACCCGCGTCCCGCAGGGCCAGCATCACCCGACCGTTTTCGACACGGGCCTGATGATGGTGGGCGCAGCCGACATCCGGGGCCTGGGCTTGGCCAGTCGCCAGGTCGATCTGCCAGTTATGCAGCGGGCAGGCCACCCGCTTGCCGTAGATCAAGCCTTGGGACAGCGGCCCGCCTTTGTGTGGGCAGCGGTCGTCGAGGGCAAAGACGTCATCGTCACTGGTGCGAAAAATCGCGATGTCACCTTTGGGCCCGCTGATGATGCGTGAGCCCAGGGTATTGATTTCATCGAGGGCGCAGATATCCAGCCAGTTCATAGCGAGACCTCCAGTTGTTTGACGGGGATCACGTCGAATTCCTTTTTCAGCAGCGGCTGTTCCAGGCGCTCCTTCCACGGGTCCTGCTCGAATGACAACGAGAACTGCAAACGCTCATTGAGGGCCTGGCGGCGCGCCGGGTCTTCCAGCACAGCTTTCTTGATATGCTCCATGCCCACCCGCTGCAGGTAGTGCACGGTGCGCTCCAGATAGAAGGCTTCTTCGCGGTATAGCTGCAGGAACGCGCCGTTGTATTCGCGCACTTGCTCGGCGGTTTTCACCTTGACGAAGAACTCCGCGACTTCAGTCTTGATCCCGCCGTTGCCGCCGATGTACATCTCCCAGCCCGAGTCGACCCCGATAATGCCTACGTCCTTGATGCCCGCTTCCGAGCAGTTGCGTGGGCAACCGGAAACCGCCAACTTGACCTTGTGGGGCGACCACATGTTGAACAGGTCATGCTCCAGCTCGATGCCCAGTTGCGTCGAGTTCTGCGTGCCAAACCGGCAGAACTCGCTGCCCACACAGGTTTTGACGGTGCGGATGGATTTGCCATAGGCATGCCCGGACGGCATATCCAGGTCCTTCCATACCCCTGGCAAGTCCTGCTTCTTGATACCGAGCAAGTCAATGCGCTGGCCGCCGGTGACCTTGACCATCGGCACGTTGTACTTGTCGGCCACATCGGCGATGCGGCGCAGCTCCGAAGGATTGGTTACGCCGCCCCACATCCGTGGGACCACAGAGTAGGTACCGTCTTTTTGAATATTGGCGTGGGCCCGTTCGTTGATCAGCCGCGATTGCGGGTCGTCCTTGGCCTCGCCCGGCCAAGTCGAAATCAGGTAATAGTTGAGCGCGGGGCGGCAGGTGGCGCAGCCATTGGGGGTGCGCCAGTTCAGGTAGCGCATGGTGCTGTCGATAGTCAGCAGGTGTTGCTCGCGGATAGCCTGGCGGATCTGCCCGTGATTGAGGTCGCTGCAGCCGCAGATGGCTTTTTCGCTTTTGGGTTTGACGTCCGCCGCGCCGCCCACGGTGTTGATCAGGATCTGCTCAACCAGCCCGGCACAGGAACCGCAGGAACTGGCGGCCTTGGTGTGTTTTTTCACCTCATCGACACTGAACAGCCCTTGTTCCTGGATCGCCTTGACGATGGTGCCCTTGCACACGCCGTTACAGCCGCAGACTTCGGCGCTGTCGGCCATGCTCATGGCTTTGTCCTGGCCTTGGTGGCCGACATCGCCGAGTGCATTTTCACCGAACATCAGATGATCGCGGATTTCACCGATGACGTGGTTCTCACGGATCTGGCGGAAATACCAGCCGCCATCGGCGGTATCGCCGTACAGGCAGGCGCCGACCAGGATGTCGTCCTTGATCACCAGCTTCTTGTACACGCCGCCAATCGGGTCGGAGAGGGTGATGGTCTCGGTGCCTTCGCCGCCCATGAAGTCGCCAGCGGAGAACAGGTCGATGCCGGTGACTTTCAGCTTGGTCGAGGTTACCGAGCCCTTGTAAGTGGCAAAACCCAATTGGGCCAGGTGGTTGGCGCAGACCTTGGCCTGTTCGAACAAGGGCGCCACCAGGCCATAGGCGATGCCGCGATGGCTGGCGCATTCACCGATCGCATAGATGCGCGGGTCGTAGGTTTGCATCGTGTCGTTGACCAGGATCCCACGGTTGCAGGGGATGCCGGACTTTTCCGCGAGTTCGGTGTTGGGGCGGATGCCGGCAGCCATCACCACCAGGTCGGCGGGGATGATGTCGCCATTCTTGAACTGCACCGAGCCGACGCGGCCATTGCCGGCATCGTGCAGGGCCTGGGTGTGCTCGCACAGGCGGAACACCAGGCCGCGGCTCTCCAGTTCGGTTTGCAGTAGCTGGCCGCTGGTCTTGTCCAGTTGCCGCTCCAGCAGCCATTCACCGATGTGCACCACCGTCACGTGCATGCCGCGCAGCATCAGGCCGTTGGCCGCTTCCAGGCCGAGCAGGCCGCCGCCGATCACCACCGCATGCTTGTGGGTCTTGGCGGTGTCGATCATCGCTTGGGTGTCGGCAATGTCACGGTAGCCAATCACGCCCTGCAACGTGTTGCCGGGAATCGGCAGGATAAACGGCGTGGACCCGGTGGCGATCAGCAGGCGGTCGTATTCGGCCTCGGTGCCGTCTTCGGCGATGACTTTGCGCTTGACCCGGTCGATCTGCACCACCTTGCGGTTGAGCAGCAGCTTGACGTTGTTGTTCAGGTACCAATCCAGGTCGTTGAGCACGATCTCTTCGAAGGTTTGCTCACCAGCCAGTACCGGCGACAGCAGGATGCGGTTGTAGTTGGTGTGAGGCTCGGCGCCGAACACGGTAATGTCGTACAGCTCGTTGCTCAGCTTGAGCAGTTCTTCAAGGGTGCGAACCCCGGCCATGCCGTTGCCGATCATCACCAGTTTGAGTTTTTTCATGTCGTTCTCCGCAATGGCTCGACAAATCGTGCGCAAACAAAAAAGGCATCCCCGCTAGTCAGCTAGCGAGGACGCCTTTGTCCTGGTCCCGTTCTCTCGGGAAGCTCGGCCCTTCGTCGTTGAAGGAGCGGCTATATGTGGGGTGTTGAGAACGTTAATGCAGCAGCTGTGCCAAGTCCCTATAGCCCAGGTTTACTGGGCGTTTACACAGAGAATCGGCGGATTCTGCCCGTTAGTGGTGCATCAACCAGTACAGCAGCACCAGATTGAGCAGCAGCGAAGCCATCGCCAGGGTCTGCCAGACTTTCAAGGGTTCGCGTTCGAGCAAGGGGCGTGGGCGTAGGCTCAATTCGCGGCGATCGGCCTGCTCCAGCACCAACAGCCATTCTTCGGCAGTTTCATAACGTTGGGCCGGGGCAGCGGTCACCGCTCGTTCCAGGCTGTGTGGCAACCACTCCGGCAAGTCGGGACGATAACGGCTGGCGCTGACGGGCTGGGAAAACCTGGGTCGTTGGAAGGCCTCGATTTCACCGTAGGGGTAATGCCCGGTCAGCAGGTAATACAAGGTCACGCCGACGCTATACAAATCCTGTTGTGCCGTAGGCTGCTCGCCAGCGAATGCCTCGGGCGCGATAAAACTCGGGGTGCCGGGCAGCAGGTGGGCACGGTCCTCGGAGAGCCCGGGGCAATAGGCCAGGCCGAAGTCCAGCACCCGCAGTTCGCCATCTTCTCCCAGCAGCAGGTTTTCCGGCTTGATGTCGCGGTGCAGGATCTGCCGGCGATGCAACAGGCCCACGGCGCGCAGCAAGCGCTCGGCAATGGACTGCCATTGCGCCAACGGCAACGGGCCATGCTGTTGGAACAGTTGGGCCAGGGTTTGCCCGGCGTATTCGCGCATTACGTAGTACAAATGCTGACGACCGCTGGCGGCATGCACCTCTGGAAAGGCACGGCCGGCGACCCGGCGCAGAAACCATTCCTCCGATAACAAGGCCTGGGCGGCGTCGGTATCGTCGCAACGCAACGGCAAGGTCTTGAGCAGCCAGGGTTGCCCCTGGGCGTCGTGCACGCGGTACAGCAACGACTGGCGACTCTGCGCCAGCACGCTTTGCACCTGCCAGCCTTCAAAGGTTTGCCCGACTTTCAGCGGTGGCGGCAGTGGCCATTGCTGCAACTGCACCAGGGCGTCGCCGAGGGTGGCCGCGCCGAGGTGGTCGATGCGCACCAGCAAGGCGCTGGCGTTGTCTTGGCTACCCGCCAGGTGGGCGGCGCTGACCAGTGTGTTGACGGCCAGCTCGAGGTCGCTTTGTTCGCGCAGGATCGCGCCGATGCTGTGATCGCCCAGCGTGGCCCACACCCCATCGCTGAGCAATAGGAAACTCTCGCCCTCGCGCAGTTGGCCATCGAGGAAGTCCAGCACCAGATGTTGATCCAGCCCGAGGGCGCGCTTGAGCACATGCTGCATGCCCGGTTGTTCCCACACATGGTCTTCGCTGATGCGTTGCAACTCGCCGTCAAACCAACGATACGCCCGGCAATCACCGACATGGGCCAGGGTGAAGCGCTGGCCACGAAACACCAGGGCGCTCAGGGTGGTGAGCAACGGCTGCCCGCCGCCGTTGGCTTGCAACCAGCGATTCTGCGCCAGCAACAGACGCTCCAGGGCCTGGGCCACGCCCCAGGTCTGTGGCGTGGCGTAGTAGCCCAAGGCCAGGGCCTGCACGGTCGAGCGTGCGGCCAGGCCACCGTCGGCGCACTGGCTGACGCCATCGGCCAGTGCGCACAGGTAGCCTTTGCTCGCGGCCAGTTCCGCCATGGGCGTGACCACCCGCAGCGCGTCCTGGTTTTCGCTGCGCGGGCCGATGGCACTGGCCTGGGCGACGCTCAGTCGTAGGCTCATCAGACGCGGGCGGCAGTCACGGCGGCCGAACCCCAAGTGGTTCTCCAGCGCCGCTTCACCCCATGCAGGCCGAACCAGGCCAGCACACCGAGGCTGGCGAACATCCATAGGGCCAGTTGATAGCTGCCAGTGCTCTGCTTGATGGCGCCCATGCCCGCCGCGAGGGCGAAGCCGCCGATGCCACCGGCCATGCCGATCAGGCCGGTCATGACGCCGATCTCACTGCGAAAACGCTGCGGCACCAATTGGAATACCGCGCCATTGCCGGCGCCCAGGCCGAGCATGGTGCAGACAAAAAGCGCCAAGGCTGCGTAGGAGCTGGGCAAGTTGAACCCCACTGCCGCAATGCAAATCACCGCCACGCTGTACATGCCGAGCAGGGTCTTGATCCCGCCGAACCGGTCTGCCAGGGCGCCACCCAATGGGCGCATCAGGCTGCCGCCGAACACACAGGCGGCGGTGTAGTAGCCGGCGGTCACCGGGCTCAGGCCATATTGGTCGTTGAAGTAGCCGGGCAGGGCGCTGGCCAGGCCGATAAACCCGCCGAAGGTCACGCTGTAGAAGAACATGAACCACCAGCTGTCACGGTCGCCCAGGGCCTTGAAGTAGTCGGCCATAGACTTGGCTTTCGGGCGTTGTGGCGCGTTGCGTGCGAGCCAGGCGAATACGATCAGGGTAAGGACCAGCGGAATCAGCGCAAAGCCGAACACATTGCTCCAGCCGAACGCAGCCGCCAGCACCGGTGCCAGCAAGGCGGCAAATACGGTGCCGGAGTTACCGGCGCCGGCGATGCCCATGGCTTTGCCCTGGTGCTCCGCCGGATACCACTGTGACGCCAAGGGCAGGGCGACCGCGAAGGACGCACCGGCCATGCCCAGGAACATGCCCAGCAGCAGCGCTTGTTCGTAGCTGTGGATCCCCAGTTTCCAGGCGCAGAACAGCGCCACGATCACAATCACCTGGCCAATCAGCCCGGCAGTCTTGGGCGACAGCTTGTCGGCCAGCATCCCCATCAAAAAGCGCAGCACCGCGCCCGCCAGGATCGGCGTGGCCACCACCAGGCCGCGCTGCTGGGTGGTCAAGTGCAAGTCAGCGGCAATTTGCACCGCCAGGGGGCCCAGCAGGTACCAGACCATGAAGCTCAGGTCGAAATACAGGAACGCGGCAAACAGGGTCGGGGTGTGCCCGGATTTCCAGAAGCTTGATTTCATCACGCACCTCAACGGTTGGGGGTCTAGAAACGAAAAAACGCCGCCACCGGGTTCGCGAGGGCAAACCGGGTGGGCGACGTCTTTGTCGTGAAGGGGCAACCGCCGTTGGCTACCTGTGATAATTCTTTAGCAAGAGCTGAGCCACATCAGCCGAGCAACTCGCTCATGGCAATAATCTGCTCCGCCACCTGGATCAGTTTCTGTTGACGGCTCATGGCCTGGCGGCGCATCAGGGTGTAGGCCTCTTCTTCGTTACAGCTCTTCATCTTCATCAGCAGGCCCTTGGCCAACTCGATGCGCTTGCGTTCGGCCAGTTGCTGGTCGCGGGCATGAAGCTGGGCGCGCAGGGCCTGGTCACTCTCGAAGCGCGCCATGGCCACATCGAGGATCGGTTGCAGGCGCTGGGCCTGGATGCCTTCGACGATATAGGCACTGACGCCGGACTTGATGGCCTGGCGCATCACATTCGGGTCGTGCTCGTCGGTGAACATCACGATGGGCCTTGGCTGATCGCGGCTGACCAGCACCACTTGCTCCATCACATCGCGCCCGGGTGACTCGGTATCGATCAGGATCACATCAGGGCGCACTGTTTCGACGCGTGCAGGCAGGTCGATGGTCAAGCCGGACTCATCGATCACCTCGAAGCCGGCCTCGGTCAATGCGGCCTTGAGGCGCCCGACTTTGCGCGGGGTGTCGTTGATCAACAGGATTCGCAGCATCGTCGGGCTCCTGTCAGCGCAGCGCTTGGCGATTGGCATCATCGGCCAAGGCGTGAAGGTGGAAGCTGCGGGCGTAGCCAGCGGGGTCGCTGCCGTCCCAGGTCTTGCCGTCGAGCAACTGGCTGCGGCGCATGTCCGAGTTGCCTGCGGTAATGCCCAGCGCGGCGGCTGCCTCACGATACAGCGCCAGTTGCTGCACCTGCCGGGCGACGCCTTGATAGTCCGGGTCTTCACGCAGCAAGCCCCAGCGCCGGAACTGGGTCATGAACCACATGCCATCGCTGAGGTAAGGCAGGTTCACCTCGCCGTCGGCGAAAAAGCGCAGTGCATGGGGATCCTGCCAGTGGTTGCCCAGGCCGTCGTCATAGTGCCCCAGCAGGCGTGGTTCGATGCAGGCCACAGGCGCATCGAGGTATTCACGGGCACTGAGCAACTGGGCGGTAGAGCGGCGGTTTTCACGGCTCTGCTCGCTAAACCGGCTGGCCTCGAGGATCGCCATGACCAGCATGCGCGCGGTATTGGGGTACGCGTCCACGAAGGCTTGGGTACAGCCCAGGACTTTTTCCGGATGGTCCGGCCAGATCGCCTGGCTGGTCGCCAGAGTAAAGCCCTGGTTCTGTTGCACTGCGCTGGCGCACCAGGGTTCGCCCACGCAAAGTCCGTCGATACGTCCGGCTTGCAGGTGCGCGACCATTTGCGGCGGCGGCACTACCACACTGTTCACATCCTGCAATGGATGAATGCCTTGGCTCGCCAGCCAGTAATACAGCCACATGGCGTGGGTGCCGGTGGGAAACGTCTGCGCGAAGGTCAGTTTTGTCCGGCTTTGGTGCACATGGCGCTTCAACGCCTCAGGAGTGATCACCCCTTGCTGTTGCAGGCTGTGGGACAGGTTGATGCCCTGGCCATTCTGGTTCAGCCCCATCAGCACCGCCATGGGGCTGGGGGCGACGCCGCCGATGCCCAGGTGTACGGCGTAAATCAGCCCATAGAGACTGTGGGCGGCGTCGAGTTCACCGCTGACCAGCTTATCGCGCAGGTTGGCCCAGGACGCCTGGCGCTTGAGGTTGAGTGTGAGGCCGTAGGGTTGGGCGAAGCCCTGGGTGGCGGCGACCACCAACGAGGCGCAATCGGTCAGGGCCATGAACCCAAGGTCCAGGCTGCTCTTTTCCGGGGCATCGCTGCCGTTTACCCAAGCCAGCGGATCGTTCATCAATACCTGCCTTTTCTGAAAAAAAAAGCGCCGTTTCCCAGCTTGGCGTATAGGCCATTGCAGGGGAACGACGCCTTTGTCCGTAGGCCCGTGCCGCCTTTGGTGCGGGCTTGATACAGAGTGCATAGCAAGGCACATGCCATGGGTGGGCCGGTGCAACTGGCCGTCAGCTTTCCATCATGATTGAACCTCGTGCGCCTCGCAGTATGGCCGCTTCTTCAGGCCAGACCGCCAGGCATACCCACGGTGCACGCTGATTACCTCGCAACCCTCAATTGCCGCTGGCTGTACAGCGCGCTGCTGTGCGCCGCGCTGTTGCTGGGCAGTGGCACGGCCTGCGGCGCGGTGTTGCCGCTCTACGCCGCCGCCGACGCGAGAAGCTCGGCGGTGGTGCTGCGGCACATTTCCGTTAATAGGCTGCGCGGCATCATGCGCCGTGCGGGGCTGGATGAACCACGCTACCCCCTGCGTGAACACGGCGCGGGTACGTTCTATGTGACCGGGCCTCCCGGCTATGTCGACCAGGTGTTGCGCCTCGCTCAACGGATGGACCGACCCCCTCGCAAGGTGCCAGAGCGCGCCCCGGTATTCGGCGTGGTGAAAGTGATCAATGTCCTCGTAGACGATCACCTGCAGGGCGCGGGTGCCAACAGGGTCCTTGCACCGGGCATGGCTTCAATGATCAAAGCTGGGCTATCCCAGGCGCAGAAGGACCAACTGGCCGATGGCCGCCTTGTGTTAATGGCTTATCCGGATACCAACAGTCTGTTGATCAAGGGGCCGCCTGGCCAAGTGAAGGTTATCGAAAAACGGGTGGCCGAGTTGGATGTCGCCCAGCCGCGGGATGAAACCTCGCCGGGGCAGGCGCACGCTGTCGGTGACGAGGTGCAACTGGCCGGCTCACCTCAGTTGACCGCCGCGCAATACGAGCACGTGCGACGTGCGTTCCTGCGAGCGGACCAAGAGTTTTCCCCCTGAAAAAGGCGTTTGTCCATGCACCTGGAAATACTGCTGCAGGAGCAACTGATCAGCCGCAAGCGTTTGGCCGCATTCGCACCAGGGAAGGTGCTGCCCTTGGACCCAGGCGTAACCCGCTGTGTGGAGGTGCGGGTCAATGGGCAACTGATGGCAGTGGGAGAGTTGGTGCAGTTGGAGGATCGGTTAGGGGTTGAATTGCAGGAAACCTTTCAGGAGTGGCTGCCGCTATAAGGGTGCGAGCGAATTATCTGACCGGCCTCGGCCCAAAAAAGGCAAATGAATAGGTTTTTTCCTAACGCAGGTACGGGGGCCGATTTTTATAGTCATGCCAATGGCAGATGAGTTGGTTCACACAGTATGGATTTGAATGTCGGCAGTCGACTACAGAGGTGCGTATGGCCGTCGTAATGGATGAAACGACGACGTCCCTGGTCTTCGCTCGTTGGACCTTGCACGGCGATGGCCGGTTGACGGGCGTGGAGGCGGATATTCAGTTGCCTCCCAAGGAGGGGCATGTGCTGCGGTTGCTGCTGGCCTCCGGCGGCGCGCTGATGACCAAGGATCGCTTGCTGGAACTGGCCTGGCCTCGGGGGGAAGTGGCCGATGAGTCACTCACGCGGTGTATCTATTCCCTGCGCAAGCACTTGAGGGCCGACAAAGGCTTTATCAAGACTATTTATGGCAAGGGTTATCGCTTTACATGCCCGGTCCGCACGGGTGATCAACCCAGGGCAGTGGTGCACGTGTGCGCCGTCTGTGGTCAGGCCAGCAATGTCCAGGGTTAAGGCATGGGGCAAAGGCCTGGCGCTCGGCGTATCGATGGGCTGCAACCCGGCATGGGCCTATTGCTGGGAAGAGGCGGCCAGCCGCCACGACCTTGAGCCGCAATTGCTGCAGGCTATCGCGTCGGTCGAATCGGGTTACCGGGCGCAAGCGATGAATTACACCAACCGCAATGGCACGCGGGACATCGGCTTGATGCAAATCAACAGCATCCACTTGCCTCGTTTGCTCAAGCAGGGCATTACCGAAGAACGGCTGTTGACTGAGCCTTGCCTGTCGGTAGAAGTAGGCGCCTCGATTCTTGCCGAATTTATCCAGCGCTTTGGCTACAACTGGACGGCGGTGGGGGCTTACAACGTGGGGCCTGGGCCCGGTCCTCAGCGTGAGGCATTACGCCTGCGCTACGCCGAAAGGATCTGGGTGCGTTATGAGGCGTTGATGGCGCAACGTCAATGAGATCGGGCGCGCCTCGCATGCAGGCCGCCACCCCGGCTATATCAGCGCCACCTTTTGCCGCCATCCGAGTCTAGCCCGCCCATGTATACCCTGGCCCGCCAGCTGTTGTTCAAACTCTCCCCGGAAACCTCCCACGATCTGTCTCTGGACCTGATCGGTGCCGGTGGCCGTCTGGGGCTCAATGGCCTGGTATGCAAGGCACCGGCGAAAGTGCCAGTGTCGGTGATGGGGCTCGACTTCCCCAACCCGGTCGGTCTGGCTGCCGGCCTGGACAAAAACGGCGCGGCCATCGACGGGTTTGCGCAACTGGGGTTCGGCTTTGTCGAAATCGGCACCGTGACCCCACGGCCGCAACCGGGCAACCCCAAGCCCCGCATTTTCCGGCTGCCGGAAGCGGAGGCGATCATCAATCGCATGGGCTTCAACAACCTCGGCGTCGACCATCTGCTGTCGCGAGTTCAGGCGGCGAAGTACACCGGCATTCTGGGTATCAACATTGGCAAGAACTTTGACACGCCCGTGGAACGTGCGGTGGAGGACTATCTGATATGCCTGGACAAGGTCTACGAACACGCCAGCTATGTCACCGTCAACGTCAGCTCGCCCAACACCCCGGGCCTGCGCAGCCTGCAATTTGGTGATTCCCTCAAGCAACTGCTCGAAGCCTTGCGCCAGCGCCAGGAAGACCTGGCCGTGCGTCATGGCAAGCGTGTGCCGCTGGCCATCAAGATCGCGCCGGACATGAGCGATGAAGAAACCGTCCTGGTGGCCCAGGCCCTGGTGGATTCAGGGATGGACGCGGTGATTGCGACCAACACCACCCTCAGCCGCGTGGGCGTCGAAGGCCTGGCCCATGGTGACGAGGCGGGCGGCTTGTCGGGCGCGCCGGTGCGGGACAAGAGCACCCATATCGTCAAAGTGCTGGCGGCCGAGTTGGCTGGGCGTTTGCCGATCATCGCGGTGGGCGGTATCACCGAAGGCAAACACGCGGCTGAGAAGATCGCGGCCGGCGCCAGCCTGGTGCAGTTGTACTCCGGCTTCATCTACAAAGGCCCGGCATTGATTCGCGAGTCGGTGGATGCCATCGCTGCCTTGCGCTGATCAGGCAATAATAAAAAGGGCTCCGTAAAGGAGCCCCTGGGCCGAAGCCCGCCGCCCGGATGGGGCGTGCGTGGTTAAGTCGCTACAAATTCAAAGATGTGTGTGTCGCAATTAAATCCCCTGATTAGCCGACGGCGTGAAGTTCGTTGAGTCTGTGGATGCCCGCAGTGCCAGTCATACCGTCCCAGTTGTCGCCGCGTCCTTCTCGCCAGCCGTTGATCCAGGCTTGGCGTACCGACGGTAGAGTAAATGGGCAAAGCTCACGGGATTTTCCATGAACGCCATATTGATATCCGCGTAAAAATGCTCTTTCCAACGGATCACGCTTAAGTCTTCTCATAGGGTGTTTCCCTCACTTGTTGACTGTCTAGATATCCTTCGGCCTTGTCCAAGGCCGGGCAGAGTTTTTCTGCCGTTGGTGGGCTCGCTGCCGGCGTGGCGAGCCAATGTGTTGGCACCGTTACGGCGCCAACCTGTGTTGAGTTCTAACCAATAGGTCACATGTATTCAATGATCGTTTTGTCATAAGCACGTAACGATAGCGATGCTATAGCCATAAGCTGGGCTGGTTATTCGCCCCTTTTATAGGGCAAAGCCAGCTATGATGTGCCCTGTAAAGAGGAAAGGTTTAATTCCTTAGTGAGAATGCCCGCCTATTGCAGTCGGTTATTATTCGACGAAGGGTCGGAATATTTCTTTTTGTTGCGCAACATTCTTCTTCTGCCTCGCCAATAAAGGCTCAAGAGCCCGCCAGACGGGGTGGAACGGCACATTCGTGCCACGCGAGCACTCTTCGAGAAAAGTGCTTGATTGAAAACCGAACCGGCGATGCGTCGCCGGTTCACTTATTGCTGAAAAGCCTGGAATGCCCCATGTCGGACCGTTTTGAACTCTTCCTCACCTGCCCCAAGGGCCTCGAAGGCCTGCTGATCGAGGAAGCCGTCGGGCTTGGCCTTGAGGAAGCCCGCGAGCACACCTCGGCCGTGCGCGGCATGGCCGACATGGAAACCGCCTACCGCTTGTGCCTCTGGTCGCGCCTGGCCAACCGCGTGTTGCTGGTACTCAAGCGTTTCCCGATGAAAGACGCCGAGGATCTTTACCACGGCGTGCTGGACATCGAATGGGCTGACCACATGGTCCCCGACGGTACCCTCGCGGTGGAGTTCAGCGGGCACGGCTCGGGCATCGACAACACCCACTTCGGCGCGCTGAAGGTCAAGGATGCGATCGTCGACAAACTGCGCACCCCGACCGGCGAACGTCCGTCCATCGACAAGATCAACCCTGACCTGCGTATTCACCTGCGCCTGGACCGTGGCGAAGCCATCCTGTCCCTGGACCTTTCCGGTCACAGCCTGCACCAGCGCGGCTACCGCCTGCAACAGGGTGCGGCACCCCTGAAGGAAAACCTGGCGGCGGCGATCCTGATCCGCGCTGGCTGGCCGCGCATTGCTGCTGAAGGCGGCGCGCTGACAGACCCGATGTGCGGTGTGGGTACCTTTCTGGTCGAGGGCGCGATGATCGCCGCCGACATGGCCCCCAACCTCAATCGTGAATTGTGGGGGTTCACCACCTGGCTGGGCCACGTCCCGGCGCTGTGGAAAAAACTGCACGCAGAAGCCACTGAGCGTGCCGCTATCGGCATGAACAAGCCGCCGTTGTGGGTACGTGGCTATGAAGCCGACCCACGCTTGATCCAGCCTGCACGCAATAATATCGAGCGCGCCGGGCTGAGCCATTGGATCAAGGTGTACCAGGGCGAAGTCGGCACTTTCGAGCCGCGCCCGGACCAGAACCAGAAAGGCCTGGTCATCTGCAACCCACCTTATGGCGAGCGCCTGGGTGATGAAGCCAGCCTGTTGTACCTCTACCAGAACCTCGGCGAGCGCCTGCGCCAGGCCTGCATGGGCTGGGAAGCGGCGGTGTTTACCGGTGCGCCGGACCTGGGCAAGCGCATGGGTATCCGTAGCCACAAACAGTATTCGTTCTGGAACGGCGCATTGCCGTGCAAGTTGCTGCTGATCAAGGTCAACCCGGATCAGTTCGTCACTGGCGAACGCCGCACTCCTGAACAGCGCCAGGCCGAACGTGAGCAAGCGGCTTACGACCAGGCCCCGAGCGAGCCGGCAGAGCGTCAGTACAACAAGAACGGCAACCCGATCAAGCCCGCCCCGACCCCCGTGGTGGAGCAGGCGCGCTTGAGCGAAGGCGGGCAGATGTTTGCCAACCGCCTGCAGAAGAACCTCAAGCTGCTGGGCAAATGGGCCAAGCGCGAAGGGGTGGATTGCTACCGTGTGTATGACGCCGATATGCCTGAGTACTCCATGGCGATCGACCTGTACCACGATTGGGTGCACGTGCAGGAATACGCTGCGCCTAAATCCATCGACCCGGAAAAAGCCTCGGCCCGCATGTTCGATGCCCTGGCGGCAATTCCCCAGGCACTGAACGTCGACAAGAGCCGTGTGGTGGTCAAGCGTCGTGAACGTCAGAGCGGCACCAAGCAATACGAGCGTCAGAGTGCCCAAGGCAAATTCACCGAGGTCAGTGAAGGCGGCGTTAAGTTGCTGGTCAACCTCACCGACTACCTGGACACCGGCCTGTTCCTCGACCATCGCCCGATGCGCATGCGCATCCAGAAGGAAGCGGCGGGTAAGCGCTTCCTCAATCTGTATTGCTACACCGCCACAGCCAGTGTGCATGCTGCCAAGGGCGGCGCACGCAGCACCACCAGCGTCGACCTGTCCAAGACCTACCTGGACTGGGCGCGTCGCAATTTCTCCCTCAACGGCTTCTCCGACAAGAACCGCCTGGAACAGGGAGACGTGATGGCGTGGCAGGAAGCGAGCCGCGATGAATTCGACATGATTTTCATCGACCCGCCGACCTTCTCCAACTCCAAGCGCATGGAAGGCATCTTCGACGTGCAGCGTGACCATGTGCAGTTGCTCGACCTGGCCATGGCGCGCCTGGCGCCGGGTGGCGTGCTGTACTTCTCCAACAACTTCCGCAAGTTCCAGCTGGAAGACAACCTCAGCGAACGCTATGCGGTCGAGGAAATCAGCGACAAGACCATCGACCCGGATTTTGCGCGCAATGCCAAGATCCACCGCGCCTGGAAAATCACCGCACGCTGATTTTCCCCTGTAGGAGCGAGCTTCTGTGGCGAGGGAGCTTGCTCCCGCTCGGGTGCGAAGCGCCCGCAAGTTTCCGGGGCCGCTGCGCAGCCCAGCGGGAGCAAGCTCCCTCGCCACAATAAGTCCGTTGACGGTTTTGCACTGGTCAAACCCGTGACCGATGGCTATAACTTAAGCCCTAGCCAAAGTGACACCCCCGCACACTGGCGCTGTGAGTGTTGCCTATGCCGATGCAAGCCGTTCGCCCGAAAATCCTTGGTTTTATCAGTGAGCAGGCATCGGCTTGGCTGGTGGCATTGGTGGTGTTACTGGTCGGTAGCGCGCTGACGGTGGTCGTCGCGTGGGCGGCTTCGGACCTGTATCAGCAACAGGTGCGCCAGCGGTTCCAGTTGCTGGTCAACGAACGCTACAGCCGCATCCAGGAACGTTTTGAAGACCAGGAGCAACGCCTGGGCAGCCTCCAGCGTTTCTTCGTCAATTCCGGCGAGGTATCCCGCGCCGAGTTCGACGGTTTCGCCAAACCGCTGTTGTTGCATGCCCGTGCCTATGCCTGGGCACCACGCATATTTCGCACGCAGCGCAGCTTGTTTGAGCAGGACATTTCTCGCCAGCGTGGCATTCCCTTCAGTATCCGCGAACTCAATACCTCCGGTGAATTGGCGTCAGCGGCCGAGCGCGATGAATACGTACCGGTACTGTACAGCCAGACGCAAAGTTTGCTGGGCTCGCCGCTGGGCTTTGATCTGCTGGCCCAGCCCCTGCGCCGTTCAGCGCTGGAGCGTGCGCAACAAAGCGGCCAGCTGGCGGTGTCACAACCTATGCAATTGGTGGGGGTGGAGCCCGCTTATGCGGCAGGCGTTTTGTTGGTGGCGCCCGTGAGCAAAGTCGCAGATGCCGAGCCTTATGGCTTTGTGATGGCGGTTATCAGCATGCGCCCGCTGGTGGCCGCGGGGTTGCCCAGGTCCAACCGGGACAACCTGGTGATGCAGATCGTAGACACCTCCGACACCCAGCAACGGGTGTTGTATGCCTCCAGCAACGCCTTGGGCAGCAGTGGCTTGACGGCTGCGCGCCGCCTCACCCTGGGCGATCATGTCTACGCCCTGAGCCTGAGCGCCAGCGAAGTGTTCGACAGGGCCAACCATTCTTCGATGCATACCATTCTGGCGATGGGCGTGCTGCTCAGTGCCTTGCTCAGTGCGCTGCTCTATGTGTTAGTCAGCCAACGCCAGCGCGCACTGAAACTGGTGGAGCAGCGCACCCTGCAATTGCGCGCCCGTGAGCAGGAGTTGCGTGGCGCCCATGGGCAACTGCGCAGTGTGCTGAATGCGGCGACTCAAGTGGCGATCATTGCCACTGACCTGCGCGGCGTGATCAACACCTTCAATGCTGGTGCCGAGCAGATGCTGGGCTTTACGGCCGAGGAGGTGCTGGGGCATATGACCTTGGACCGCCTGCACGTGGCCGTGGAACTCGACGCGCGCGCTGAGCCGTTGAGCAGGGCGTTGGGCAAGCGTATTCCAGCGAGCCAGGCGATGCTGGTGGAGAGCCCGGACAGTCAACATGAAGGACGTGAGTGGACGCTGGTGCGCAAGGACGGCAGCCAACTGACGGTCAACATGTTGCCGACCGTACTCTTGGATGACCATGGCCTGTGGGTCGGGCACTTGGCGATCTACCTGGATGTCACCGAGCAAAAGCGCGCCTATGAGGCCCTTGCGGTACGCGACCGCCTGCTGAAAAAACTCAGTGCCCATGTGCCGGGTGGGATCTTCCAGTTCACTTTGGAACCACAGGACAATTGGCGTTTCATCTATGCCAGCGAAGGCATGCGCGATATCTATGAAATCGAACTGGGCGTGCTGCAGCAGGATGCGGGCAAGGTGCTGGAGCGCATTCACCCTTTGGACCTTGAGCGAGTGCGTGCCTCCATACGCCTTTCTGCGTTGCAACTGAGCCATTGGCGCGAAGAGTACCGCGTGCAATTACCCCAGCGAGGCCTGCGCTGGATTCGCGGCGAAGCGACGCCAGAAGAGTTGCCGGGAGGCGGTACGCTTTGGCACGGTTATGTGTCGGACATTTCTGATCTCAAACGGGTCGAGGAAGAACTGCGTGCGCTGTCCATCACCGACTCCCTGACGGGGATCTATAACCGGCGCTATTTCCAGGATCGCCTCAAGGGTGAAATGCTCCGGCTCAACCGGACCTCTGGCGCGCTGTCGTTGATCATGCTCGATATCGACCACTTCAAGCGCATCAACGATCAGCACGGCCATGCCGTGGGCGACAGCGTGCTGCAGGAGTTGTGCAAGCGTATCGGCCAACGCGTGCGCCGCACCGATGTGTTTTGCCGGCTGGGCGGGGAGGAGTTCGTGGTGCTGTGCCCCAACACCAATGGCGCACAGGCCTACAGCCTGGCGATGCAGTTGTGGCAGTCGTTGCGTGATGCGTCGATGGAGCCGGTGGGGGTGGTTACCGCCAGCTTCGGCGTGGCCAGTTGGCGGGTTGACGAAGGCATCGATGGGTTGCTGCTGCGCGCTGATTCGGCGGTGTACGTGGCCAAACAGGCGGGCAGGGATCGGGTCGAGGAAGCCCTGATGCCTGTAGGAGCGAGCTTGCTCGCGAAAAAGCCATAGACGCCGCGTTTATTCAGGAAACACGCGTTATCGTTGACGTTTTTCGCGAGCAAGCTCGCTCCTACAGGGCAATGTGAAGCTTTAGAGAACCGGTGCGGCTGCAACGGCCTTCGGCTGGCGATACAGGTCCAGCAGCACCTGATCCAACACCGACGAGGCTCCCCAAGGCTTGGCGTCGTTGAGAATCGCCACCACCGCCCAGGTATTGCCATTGTTATCGCGGCTGTAACCGGCGATGGCGCGCACGGTGTTCAAGGTGCCGGTCTTCACATGGGCTTCGCCGCGCATGGCGGTGGTTTTCAGACGTTTACGCATGGTGCCGTCGGTGCCGGCGATCGGCATCGAGCTGATGTACTCCGCCGCATAAGGACTTTTCCACGCCGCTTGCAGCATGGCCGCCATTTCGCGGGCGCTGACCCGTTCGGCGCGGGACAGGCCGGAACCGTTCTCCATCACCAGGTGCGGCGCAGTGATACCTTTCTTGGCCAGCCACTGGCGCACGACGCGTTGCGCAGCCTTGGCATCGTCGCCATCGGCATCGTTGCGAAACTGCGCACCCAGGCTCAGGAACAACTGCTGGGCCATGGTGTTGTTACTGTATTTGTTGATGTCGCGGATGATTTCCGCCAGGTCCGGCGAGAAGGCTCGGGCCAGCACCTTGGCATCCTTGGGCACCGGAGCCTGGATATCACGGCCCTGGATGGTACCGCCCAACTCCTTCCAGATCGCCCGCACGGCGCCTGCGGTGTAGGTGGCGTGGTCGAGCAGCGACAGGTAAGTCTGCGAGCTGCAGCCATCGCCCAATTGGCCGCTGACGGTCACGGTCACGCTGCCGTCGGCGGCGGTCACCGGGCTGTAGCGCACGTCACCGGTGCACTGTTTGGCGTTGGTGACTTTTACCTGATTATCGATGCGGATGCTGGCAATCGGCGGCTCGACCGACACGATCACCCGCCCCGAATCATTGCGGGTCACGAAGCGCAGGGCCTTGAGGTTGACCAGCAAGGCGTCGGGCTTGACCAGGAACGGCTTGTTCTCATCGTTGCCGTCGTCGTTGAACTCGGGCAATTGCGGCTGGTTGAAGAAGTTGCGGTCCAGCACCAGGTCACCGGTGACTTGCTGTACGCCATTGGCACGCAGGTCGCGCATCAGCAGCCAGAGTTTTTCCATGTTCAGCTTCGGGTCGCCGCCGCCCTTGAGGTACAGGTTGCCACGCAACACGCCGCCGCTGAGGGTGCCATCGGTGTAGAACTCGGTCTTCCACTGATGGTTGGGGCCGAGCATTTCCAGGGCCGCGTAAGTGGTGACCAGCTTCATGGTGGAGGCCGGGTTCACCGAGACGTCGGCATTGAAAACCGTAGGGGTACCAGGGCCGTTCAGGGGCAGCATCACCAGGGACAGCGCGGTATTTTGCAGCTTGGCCTTCTGCAAGGCCTGCGCAACGCTAGGTGGCAGGGTGTTATTGACGGGAGCGGCGGAAACGGAAAAGGCCAGGGGCAAGACAACACTGGCAAGTAACACTGAACGCAAAGATTTGATCATAAGAAATAAAACCCTACTGCTGAGGAGGGTGAAAAAGGCGAGGGGTATGGAAGAAAATCCCTCATTGGTCACGAAAGTGTCGGCATTATGCCCCAAGCTGGCGCCACGTGTAGCTGAACGATAGCTGCTAATCGTGGTTTTTTTGCGCGCATTTGCCCGTCGGTCCCAGAGAGTCGGGCAATTGCCGCCTTAAACTGCTAAAGTGCCGCCCGTTAATACTTATGAGGATTGTTCCAATGGCGACTAACCGTTCCCAGCGTCTGCGCAAAAAACTGTGCGTTGATGAATTTCAAGAGCTGGGTTTCGAACTGAACCTGGACTTCAACGAAGGCCTGAGTGAAGAAGCTATCGACGCTTTCCTCGAAGCATTCATCAAAGAAGCCATGGAAGCCAACGGCCTGGGCTATGTTGGCGGCGATGACTACGGTCTGGTTTGCCTGCAAAAGCGTGGCTCGGTCTCCGAAGAGCAGCGTGCTGCGGTCGAAGCCTGGCTGAAAACCCGTTCCGAGCTGACCAAGGCTGAAGTCAGCCCGTTGCTGGACGTGTGGTATCCAGAAAAGCCGATCAACGCGGCTAAGTGATACTAAAAAAAACGGCGACCTGAGGGTCGCCGTTTTTTTATGCCTTGCGCCAATTCAATATCAGCAGCGTCAACACCCCCGCCACAATCCCCCAGAACGCCGACCCGATGGAAAACAACGTCAAGCCAGACGCGGTGACCATAAAGGTGATCAGCGCCGCTTCCCGTTCCTTCGGCTCATTCATGGCGATGCTCAAGCCATTGATGATCGAGCCAAACAACGCCAACGCCGCAATCGACAGCACCAGTTCCTTGGGCAGTGCCGCGAAGAGTGCCGCCAGCGTGGCGCCGAACACCCCGGCAATGCCGTAGAACACTCCGCACCACACCGCGGCGGTGTAGCGTTTGTTGCGGTCTTCATGGGCGTGGGGGCCTGTGCAGATCGCGGCGCTGATCGCCGCCAGGTTGATGCCGTGGGAGCCGAACGGTGCCAGCACCAACGACGCCAGGCCGGTGGTGGTGATCAATGGCGAAGCCGGCACGGTATAGCCGTCGGCGCGCAGTACGGCTACGCCGGGCATGTTCTGCGAGGTCATGGCCACCACGAACAGCGGAATGCCGATGCTGATGGTCGCCGCCAGCGAGAAGTGCGGCGTCGTCCATACGGGCGTAGCCACCTCCAGATGAAAACCGCTGAAGTCCAACAACCCCATCAGCCCTGACAAGGCGGTGCCGATGAGCAGGGCGGCCAGCACGGCATAGCGCGGCGACAGGCGCTTGATGATCAGGTAGGTGAAAAACATCCCCAGCACCAGCCCGGTACGGTGCTGGGCGGCGACGAAAATCTCGCTGCCGATCTTGAACAGGATCCCCGCCAGCAACGCCGCTGCCAGTGACGCCGGAATCCGCTTGACCAGTTTCTCAAAGCTGCCGGTCAACCCGCAGAGCGTCACCAGTACCGCACAGGTGATGTAGGCACCGATGGCCTCGCCATAGCTCACGCCGCCCAGGCTTGTGATCAACAGCGCCGCGCCAGGGGTGGACCAGGCGATGGTGATCGGTGTGCGATAGCGCAGGGACAGGCCGATGCTGCACACCGCCATGCCGATGGAAATCGCCCAGATCCACGAAGAAATCTGCGCGGTAGTCAAGCCGGCGGCCTGGCCGGCCTGGAACATCAGCACCAGGGAGCTGGTATAGCCGGTCATCATGGCGATAAAGCCAGCGACGACGGCCGACGCAGAAGTGTCGGCCAGTGGGCGCAAGGGCGCTTGGGTGGCGTCGGTCATGGAGCGATGATCCTTGTGTCAGGCTTTCTTGTAGGAGCGAGCTTGCTCGCGAAAAACGTCAACGATAACGCGGGCTACCTGAATAACCGTAGCGCTCTCAGGTTTTTCGCGAGCAAGCTCGCTCCTACAAAGAGGGCGTGGGAAATCGTGGAATCAAGCCTAAACTCAAACGTAACGAGTCATTGCAATACAGCCGGGGCCGCAAACAGCCGTACAGTGTGTTGGCGCAGTGGGTTGTGTACAATGTGCGCTGTTTTTAGGTGATACTTGCCAGCGACACGCTGTTGCCGTATTACCGTTAATTCGCCGTTCTCAAACCCGAGTGCCCATGAACGAACAGTTGCAACCTCTCAAGAAACAACCGCGAGCCGGCAAGGCCGGTCGCAGCGGAACCCAGGACGATATCGTCTATGCGCATATCTTCGAGGCGATCCTTGAACAACGCCTGGCGCCCGGAACCAAATTGAGTGAAGAGGCACTGGGCGAGATCTTCGGCGTAAGCCGCACCATCATTCGCCGCGCGCTGTCGCGTCTGGCTCATGAAAGCGTGGTACTGCTGCGGCCCAATCGCGGTGCGGTGGTTGCCAGCCCAAGCGTTGAAGAAGCACGCCAGGTGTTCATGGCGCGGCGCCTGGTGGAGCGGGCGATCACGGAGTTGGCGGTGCAGCACGCCACGGCCGAGCAGTTGGCCGAGTTGCGCCAGATGGTCAACGACGAGCGCGACAGCTTCTCGCGCGGTGACCGTGGCGCCGGTATCCGTCTCTCCGGCGAATTCCACTTGAAGCTGGCCGAAGCCGCAAAGAACGCGCCGCTGATCAGCTTCCAGCGCAGCCTGGTATCCCAGACGTCATTGATCATCGCCCAGTACGAAAGCGGCAACCGCTCGCACTGTTCCTACGATGAGCACACCCAGTTGATCGACGCGATCGAAGCACGGGATGCGGTGCTGGCGGTGAACTTGATGATGCATCACATGGATCATATCGACAGCAAGCTCAACCTCGATGAAGAGAGTGCGTCGGATGATTTGCATGCGGTGTTTTCGCATCTTTTACAGACTAAAAAACCTGGGCGCTCGTCTGTAAAGTTGTAAACCCAATCAAATGTGGGAGTGAGCTTGTGTGGGAGCTGGCTTGCCTGCGATAGCATCACCGCGGTGTAACTGACATACCGCGGTGCCTGCATCGCGGGCAAGCCCGGCTCCCACACAAGCCCCTCCCACATTGGTTTTGTGGTGTCTCTGAGATCAGCGCTGGTGCACCAGCTGCCCGGCTGCATAGGTCTGCAACACCGTCCGGTCATCCCCCAGCGTCATCAGCACAAACAACGTCTCGGCAATGTTATTGGCCTGTTTCAGGCGATAGCTCAGCAGTGGCGTGGCGTTGTAATCCAACACCAGGAAGTCTGCATCGGTGCCAGGCTGCAAGGTGCCGATCTTGTCTTCCAGGCGCAGCGCCCTTGCGCCACCCAGGGTCGCCAGGTACAGCGACTTGAACGGGCTCAGCCGCGCACCTTGCAGTTGCATGACCTTGTAGGCTTCGTTCAGGGTTTGCAGCAGCGAGAAGCTGGTGCCGCCACCCACGTCGGTGCCCAGGCCCACGTTCAAGTTGTGTTTCTCGGCCATCGGCAGGTTGAACAGACCACTGCCGAGGAAGAGGTTCGAGGTCGGGCAGAACGCGACTGCCGAGCCGGTCTCTGCCAGCCGTGCGCATTCGTCGTCACACAGGTGTACGCCGTGGGCAAACACCGAGCGCTCGCCGAGCAGCTTGTAATGGTCGTAGACATCCAGATAGCCGTTGCGCTCCGGGAACAGCTCATTGACCCACTCGATTTCCTGCTTGTTCTCGCTGATGTGGGTCTGCATGTACAGGTCTGGGTATTCGCCCAGTAACTGACCGGCCAGCGTCAGTTGCTCCGGCGTGCTCGTAGGAGCGAAGCGTGGCGTCACCGCATAGTGCAGGCGCCCCTTGCCGTGCCAGCGTTCGATCAGCGCCTTGCTTTCCTGGTAGCCGGATTCGGCGGTGTCGGTCAGGTAATCCGGCGCGTTGCGGTCCATCATCACCTTGCCGGCAATCATGCGCAGGTCGAGTTTCTCGGCCGCTTCAAAGAATGCATTCACCGATTGCGGGTGCACGCTGCCGAACACCAGCGCCGTGGTGGTGCCGTTGCGCAGCAGTTCCTTGATGAAGATATCCGCGACTTCTTCGGCGTGAGCCTTGTCGGCAAACTGGCTTTCACAGGGGAAGGTGTAGGTGTTGAGCCAGTCCAGCAACTGTTCGCCATAGGCGCCGACCATACCGGTTTGCGGCAGGTGGATATGGGTGTCGATCAAGCCAGGGGTGATCAGCGCGTCCTGGTAATGGGTGATGTCGATATCGGCGGGCAGGCTCGGCAGCAGGTCGCTGGCGTGGCCAAGGGCGCTGATCTGGCCGTTGTCGATCACCAGCAGGCCGTCCTCGAAATATTCATAGGAGGCTTCGATCCCAACAACGGCAGGGTCGGCGATGCTGTGCAGGATGGCGGCACGGTAGGCTTTGCGAGTCAAAGGCATGATCGTCTCAATTCAGATAGCTTGGCTGCGGCGCGAAGCCGGCAGCAGTTTGGCAATAGGTTCGGCGCCGGCAAGGTGCTGGCCGAAACTGGCGTTATAGGTGGCGATGATTTCGCCGGCGATGGAGATGGCGATCTCCACCGGAAGCTTGCCCTTGACCTCGGGGAGGCCCATGGGGCAGCGCATGCGTTGTAATTGCGCGGCGTCAAAGCCACGGTCACGCAGGCGGTGTTCGAATTTGACCCGCTTGGTTTTCGAGCCGATCAGGCCGAAGTAGGCGAAGTCGTTGCGCTTGAGCAGGGCGGCGGTCAGTTCCAGGTCCAGCGCGTGGTTGTGGGTCATGACAATGCAGTAACTGCCTGCTGGCAAGTCGGCAATTTCGTCGACCGGCTCTTCGCTGACGATTTTACGCACGCCTTGGGGGATGTGCTCTGGGAATTCCTGCTCGCGGGAATCGATCCAGCGCACCCGACAAGGCAGGCTCGCCAGCAATGGCACCAACGCACGGCCGACGTGGCCGGCGCCAAACACGGCGATGTGCGCTTGCGCCTGGCCCATGGGCTCGAACAGCAGCACGGTGACGCCACCGCAGCACTGGCCCAGGCTGGCGCCGAGGCTGAAGCGCTCCAGATGGGTGTTTTGCTGGCCGCGCACCAGCATGTCCCGGGCGATCTGCATCGCCTTGTATTCCAGGTGCCCGCCGCCGATGGTGTCGAAGGCGTGCGCGGCGCTGATGACCATCTTGGAACCAGCGTTGCGCGGGGTTGAACCGAGTTCTTCGATGATGGTGACGAGCACGCAGGGTTCGCCCTGGTTGTGCAGGGTGGCGAGGGCGCTGATCCAGTTGTCCATGTCTACCTCAACATTTCTGCTGTTAGTTCTGCCGCTATCGCAGGCAAGCCAGCTCCCACATTTGATCGGGTTCGCACCTCAAAATGTGGGAGCCGGGCTTGCCCGCGATGGCAGCGCCTGGGTCTAGAGCGAAGCCAATTCAGTGTCAGCCTCGACAGCTTTCGCTGCCTGCAACTGCCGCATCTGCTCACACCCCCACAACACCCGCTCGGGCGTGGCCGGCGCATCGATCTTGGGCTGCTGGCGATAGTCAGCCAAACTCGCCACTGCATCCTTGATCGCACACCACGACGCAATCCCCAGCATGAACGGCGGCTCGCCCACGGCCTTGGAATGGAACACCGTGTCTTCCGGGTTCTTGCGGTTCTCTACCAGCTTCACCCGCAGGTCCAGCGGCATGTCGGCCACCGCCGGGATCTTGTAGCTGGCCGGGCCGTTGGTCATCAGCTTGCCCTTGTTGTTCCACACCAGCTCTTCCATGGTCAGCCAGCCCATGCCCTGGATGAAGCCGCCTTCCACCTGGCCAATGTCGATGGCCGGGTTCAGCGAGGCGCCCACGTCGTGCAGGATGTCGGTGCGCAGCATTTTGTATTCGCCGGTCAGGGTGTCGACGATCACTTCGCAGCAGGCCGCGCCGAACGCGTAGTAGTAGAACGGCCGCCCGCGTGACTGGCTGCGGTCGTAGAAAATTTTCGGGGTTTTGTAGAAACCTGTGCTGGAGAGCGATACCTGGGCGAAATACGCCTGCTGGATCAACGCCTCGAAGCTCAGGATCTGCTCGCGCACGCGCACATGGCCGTTGCGAAATTCCACGTCCGCTTCGCTCACGTCGTATTTGCGCGCCGCAAATTCCACCAGGCGCTGCTTGATGGTTTCGGCCGCATTCTGCGCGGCCTTGCCGTTCAGGTCGGCGCCGCTGGAAGCGGCCGTGGGCGAGGTGTTGGGCACCTTGTCGGTGTTGGTGGCGGTGATCTGGACGCGGTCGATCTCTACCTGGAATACCTCGGCCACGACTTGCGCGACCTTGGTATTCAAGCCCTGGCCCATCTCGGTGCCGCCGTGGTTCAGGTGGATGCTGCCGTCGGTGTAGATATGGATCAGTGCGCCGGCCTGGTTGAGGAAGCTGGCGGTAAACGAAATACCGAATTTCACCGGGGTCAGCGCCAAGCCCTTTTTGAGGATCGGGCTGTGGGCGTTGTACAGGCGGATCGCTTCGCGGCGCTCTGCGTACTGGCTGCTGGCCTCAAGCTCGGCGGTCATTTCTTCGAGCATGTTGTGCTCGACGGTCTGGTAGTAGTGGGTAACGTTGCGCTCGGTCTTGCCGTAGTAGTTGGCCTTGCGCACGGCCAGCGGGTCTTGGCCTAAATGGCGCGCGATGGCGTCCATCACCTCTTCGATGGCGACCATGCCCTGCGGGCCGCCGAAGCCGCGATAGGCAGTGTTGGAGGCGGTGTTGGGCTTGCAGCGATGGCCGTTGACCGTGGCGTCGCCCAGGTAATACGAGTTGTCGGCGTGGAACATGGCGCGGTCGACAATCGAGTTGGACAGGTCCGGCGAACAACCGCAGTTACCCGCCAGTTCCAGGTTGATGCCGTGCAGTCGGCCGTTGTCGTCAAACCCCACGTCGTATTCGATATAGAAGGGGTGGCGCTTGCCGGTCATCAGCATGTCTTCGACCCGTGGCAGGCGCATCTTGGTCGGCTGGCCGGTGAGGCGCGCCACCACGGCGCACAGGCACGCCGGGCTGGCGGCCTGGGTTTCCTTGCCGCCAAAGCCACCACCCATGCGGCGCATGTCGACCACGATCTTGTTCATCGACACATCCAGCACCTCGGCCACCAGCTTCTGCACTTCGGTGGGGTTTTGCGTGGAGCAGTAGACGATCATGCCGCCGTCTTCGGTGGGCATCACCGAAGAGATCTGGGTTTCCAGATAAAAGTGCTCCTGGCCGCCGATATGCAAGGTGCCCTGGATACGGTGCTTGGCGCTTGCCAGCGCAGTGGCCGAGTCGCCGCGTTGGTGGGTGTGGCTGTCGAGCACGAAGTGCTTGTTGCGAAACGCCTCGACCACATCCAGCACTGGCTCCAGGTCTTCATATTCGATCACCGCCGCCATCGCCGCCTTGCGTGCGGTCTCCAGGTCGCGGGCGGCCACGGCCAGCACCACCTGGCCGACGAACTGCACGGTGTCGATGGCCAGCAGCGGGTCGCCGGGCACCAACGGGCCGATGTCTTTCAGGCCCGGTACGTCTTCATGGGTGATTGCAATGCGCACGCCGTCGAAGGCGTAGCAGGGCGCGGTGTCGATGCTGATGATCCGGGCATGGGCGCGGTCGGACATGCGCGCATACAGGTGCAACTGGTTGGGAAATTCCAGGCGATCGTCGATGTACTGCGCTTCACCGCTGACGTGCTTGGCGGCGCTGTCATGCTTGACGCTGCGCCCGACCCCGGTGGTGAGGTCCTGGGCAAACAGTGCGGCAAGTTCGGCCTGGGTTTTTACCACGGCGTGATGGTTAGACATAAGCGGTCACCCGAGTCTCGATGTGCGGCGTTTGCAGTTCGATGAAGTATTTGCGCAACAGGTTCTGCGCGCTGAGCAGGCGGTATTCCTTGCTGGCGCGGAAGTCCGACAGTGGGGTGAAGTCACCGGCCAGGGCGGTGCAGGCTTTTTCTACCGTGGCCGCATTCCACGTGGCGCCTACCAACGCAGCTTCGCAGCGGGTTGCGCGTTTTGGCGTGGCGGCCATGCCGCCGAACGCAACGCGCGCTTCGCTGACCACGCCGTTGTCGATCTTCAGGTTGAACGCTGCGCACACGGCGGAAATATCGTCGTCCAGGCGCTTGGACACCTTGTAGGCCCGGAACAGCGTGTGGCCCTTGGGCACGATGATGGTCTCGATGAACTCGCTGTCCTGGCGCGCGGTGACGCGGTAATCGATGAAGTAGTCTTCCAGCGCCAGGGTGCGGCGGGTGTTGCCCTTGCACAGTACGATCTGTGCGCCCAACGCAATCAGCAGCGGCGGCGAATCACCAATGGGCGAAGCGTTGCCGATATTGCCGCCCAGGGTGCCTTGGTTGCGAATTTGCAGGGAGGCGAAGCGGTGCAGCAGTTCGCCGAAGTCCGGGTATTGGTGGTGCAGCGCGGCGTAGCAGTCGGAGAGGGCGGTGGCCGCGCCGATTTCCAGGCGGTCGTCGAACTGCTCGATGCGCTTCATGGCTTCAATGTTGCCAACGTAGATCATCACCGGCAGGGTGCGATGGAACTGGGTGACTTCCAGCGCCAGGTCGGTGCCGCCGGCCAGCAGGCGGGCTTGCGGGTAGGCGTCATAGAGGTCGGCCAGGTCGGCGACGGTCAGTGGCACCAGGCAGCGCTTGTCGCCGCTGTTGAGTTCACCGGTCTGGGTCGGCGCGATGGACTTGAGGCGGGCGATGGTTTCAGCCTGGCGGCTGTCGAATTGATCCTGGGGCTTGTTGCAGCAGGCCTGTTCGGCGGCGGCGAGAATGGGGCGATAACCGGTGCAACGACACAGGTTGCCGGCCAGCGCTTCATGGGCTTTCTGGCTGTCGGGGGCATTGCTGTTCTTTTGCAGGGCAAACAGCGACATCACGAAACCTGGGGTACAAAAGCCGCACTGCGAACCGTGGCACTCGACCATGGCCTGTTGCACGCTGTGCAGTTGGCCCTGGTGCTTGAGGTCTTCGACGCTGATCAGTTGTTTGCCGTGCAGTGACGACACGAACGTCAGGCAGGAATTGAGGCTGCGATAACGAATCTGCTCGGCGCCTTGCTCGTCGGTGTGCAGCTCACCGACCACCACGGTGCACGCGCCACAGTCGCCGCTGGCGCAGCCTTCCTTGGTACCGGGTTTGCCCACATGCTCGCGCAGATAGTTGAGCACGGTCAGGTTGGGGTCCAGGGCGTGCTCGCTACGGAGTTCCTGGTTAAGTAAAAACTGGATCACGGAAGGCCTCGCAGACTCATTATTGTTGTTAACCGCTTTGCGCCGAATCTAGTCATGTCTGACTTTTCGGTCAATGGTTTTCTGACCTAAGGGTCAAGAAAATACGGTCGCAACACTTTCAATTATGGTCCAGTCTTCTGGAACCGGCGTTTTTGGCGGCTTACAGGCTTTCAACGTTGCTTATTTCATGCCAAATTCGCCACGGTGGGCGTAGCGCCATCAGCGGGCCAATGCGCTACACTGCCGCGCTTGTACCGATAGCAGATTTTGAAGGGAAAACATGACGTTCAAGGCGCCGGACAGTCTCGCCGAGCAAATTGCTCACCACCTCGCCGAACGTATCATTCGCGGCGATCTCAAGCCTGGGGAGCGGATCCAGGAACAGAAGGTCACGCTGGCGCTCAACGTCAGCCGTGGTTCCGTGCGCGAAGCTTTGCTGATCCTTGAGCGCCGCCATCTGATTGCGATCCTGCCGCGCCGTGGCGCCCACGTCACCGAACTCACCGCGCACAAGGTGCAGAGCCTGTGTACGTTGATGGGCGAGATGTACATCCTGCTCGGCAATGCGGTTGCCGAAGGCTGGCAGACCCAGGCCGACATGGCGCCGTTCCTGCAGATCCAGCAACGCCTGCAGCTGAGCCTGGAGCGCGAGGACATCCGCGCTTTCGTCGAAGAAAGCTTCAGCGTGATGCGTGCCGCGTACCCCTTCGCCAACAACCCTTATTTGCAGGAAACCGTCGAAAACCTGCAGCCGGCGATGAACCGCGCTTATTACCTGGCGCTGGATCAGCGCAAGGCGTCCATGAGCGAGTTCCTGGCGCTGTTCGAGCAATTGCTCGCTGCGGTGCTTGCCCGTGACCTGGTGCAGATTCGCCTGGTGCTCACCGCCTATTGCCAGCGCAGCAGTTCGCTGGTCATCGCAGCCTTGGCGGGCGCCTAAGCGTGCGGCTCAAGTGCATCAAGTTGGCGGGGTTCAAATCCTTCGTCGACCCCACCACCGTCAACTTTCCCAGCAACATGGCGGCGGTGGTGGGCCCCAATGGCTGCGGCAAGTCGAACATCATCGATGCCGTGCGCTGGGGGAGGGGGGAGAGCTCGGCGAAGAACTTGCGTGGCGAGTCGATGACCGACGTCATCTTCAACGGCTCCCCCAGCCGCAAGCCGGTGAGCCAGGCCAGCATCGAACTGGTGTTCGACAACTCCGACGGCACCCTGGTCGGCGAATACGCGGCCTACGCGGAGATCTCCATTCGCCGCAAAGTCACCCGCGACAGCCAGAACAGTTACTTCCTCAACGGCACCAAGTGTCGCCGTCGCGATATCACCGATATCTTCCTCGGCACCGGCCTGGGTCCGCGCAGCTATTCGATCATCGAGCAGGGCATGATCTCCAAGCTGATCGAAGCCAAGCCCGAAGACCTGCGCACCTTTATCGAAGAAGCAGCCGGCATCCCCAAGTAAAAGGAGCGCCGCCGTGAAACCGAAAACCGCATCCGCCGTACCCATGAAAACCTCGCCCGCCTGACCGACCTGCGCGAAGAACTGGAGCGCCAGTTGGAGCGCCTGCACCGCCAGGCCCAGGCCGCCGAGAAGTATCAGGAATACAAGGGCGAAGAGCGCCAGCTCAAGGCGCAACTGTCGGCCCTGCGCTGGCAGGCATTGAATGACCAGGTGGGCCAGCGCGAAGCGATTATTGGCACCCAGGAAGTCAGCTTTGAAGCGCTGGTGGCCGAGCAGCGTAATGCCGACGCCAGCATTGAGCGCCTGCGTGACGGCCACCATGAGTTGTCCGAACGCTTCAATCTGGTGCAAGGCCGCTTCTATTCGGTGGGCGGTGACATTGCCCGGGTCGAGCAGAGTATCCAGCACGGCCAGCAGCGTTTGCGCCAGTTGCAGGATGACTTGAAGGAAGCCGAGCGCGCACGCCTGGAGACCGAGTCGCACCTGGGCCATGACCGTACGTTGCTACTGACTCTGGGCGAAGAGCTGGACATGCTCACCCCCGAGCAGGAAATCACCAGCGCCGCCGCCGAAGAAGCCGCCGCCGCCCTGGAAGAATCCGAAACCACCATGCACGGCTGGCAAGAGCAGTGGGACGCCTTCAACCTGCGATCCGCCGAGCCACGCCGCCAGGCCGAGGTGCAGCAGTCGCGCATCCAGCAGTTGGAAATCAGCATGGAACGCCTGGCCGAGCGCCAGCGCCGGCTGCAGGAAGAGCGCGTCCTGCTCGCCGCCGACCCGGAAGACGCGGCGATCATGGCGCTGAGCGAACAACTGGCCGAAAGCGAAATGACCCTGGAAGAGCTGGAGGCCAGCGAAGAACAGCAAGTGGAGCGCCTGGAGCAACTGCGTCAGCAGTTGCACACCGCGACCCAGGCGCAGCAGCAGGCCCAAGGCGATTTGCAGCGACTCAATGGTCGGTTGGCTTCGTTGGAAGCCTTGCAGCAAGCCGCGCTCGACCCCGGTACCGGCACCGCCGAATGGCTGCGCGACCAGCATTTGGCCGAGCGCCCGCGCCTGGCCGAGGGCTTGAAAGTCGAAGCCGGCTGGGAGTTGGCGGTGGAAACCGTGTTGGGTGCCGATCTGCAAGCGGTGCTGGTAGATGATTTTGCTGGTTTCGACCTGGCCGGGTTTGCCCAGGGCGATTTGCGCCTGCTCAGCCCAGCGGCTGATGGTGCACGGGTACCGGGCAGCTTGCTGGACAAGGTCGAGGCGGCGATTGATCTGTCGCCATGGCTGGGCCAGGTCAGGCCGGTGGAGTCCCTTGAGCAAGCCCTGGCCCAACGCGGCCAGTTGGCGGCCGGCGAAAGCCTGATCAGCCGCGATGGCTATTGGGTCGGCCGCCACTTTCTACGCGTGCGCCGCGCTAGCGAAGCGGAAAGTGGCGTATTGGCTCGTGGCCAGGAAATTGTCAACCTGAGTGCCGAGCGTGAAGAACGCGAAGCCACTCTGGAAAGCCTGGAAACCGAACTGCAAACCCTGCGCGCTACCCAGCGCCAGCAGGAAACCGGCCGCGAACACCTGCGTCGGCTGTTGCAGGACGAAGCGCGCCAGCAAGGCGAGTTGAAAGCCCAGTTGTCTGCGAGCAGAGCCAAGGTGGAGCAATTGACCCTGCGCCGCACCCGTCTTGACGAAGAAGTGGCCGAAATGGGCGAACAGCGCGCCCTGGAACATGAACAGATCGGTGAAGCGCGCCTGCACTTGCAGGAGGCCCTCGACAGCATGGCCCTGGACACCGAACAGCGCGAGTTGCTGCTGGCCCAGCGCGACAGCCTGCGCGAGCGCCTCGACCGCGTGCGCCAGGAAGCCCGCCAGCACAAGGACCATGCCCATCAGTTGGCCGTACGCCTGGGCTCGTTGCGCGCCCAGCACGATTCCACGCGCCAGGCCCTTGAGCGCCTGGAGATGCAGTCCGAACGCCTGACCGAAAAGCGCGAGCAACTGAGCCTCAACCTGGAGGAGGGCGAGGCGCCACTGGAAGAGCTGCGCCTCAAGCTCGAAGAGTTGCTCGACAAGCGCATGACCGTCGACGTCGAACTCAAGACCGCACAGATCGCCCTGGAAGACGCCGACCGAGAACTGCGCGACGCCGAAAAGCGTCGCACCATGGCCGAGCAGCAATCCCAGTTGATCCGCGGCCAGCTCGAACAACAGCGCATGGAATGGCAAGCCCTCACCGTGCGCCGCAAGACCTTGCAAGACCAATTGCTGGAAGACGGCTATGACCTGCACGGCGTGCTCAACACCCTGACCGCCGAGGCCAACGAGAAAGACGCCGAAGAAGAGCTTGAACGGATTGCCGCGCGCATTCAGCGCCTGGGTGCGATCAACCTCGCCGCTATCGATGAGTACCAGCAGCAGTCTGAGCGTAAACGTTATCTGGATGCCCAGGACGCCGATCTGGTTGAAGCCCTGGACACCCTGGAAAACGTGATCCGCAAGATCGACAAGGAAACCCGCAACCGCTTCAAAGATACCTTTGATCAGATTAATGGCGGTTTACAGGCGTTATTCCCAAAAGTTTTCGGTGGTGGCAGCGCCTACTTGGAACTGACGGGCGAAGATCTACTCGATACAGGGGTAACGATCATGGCGCGGCCTCCGGGCAAGAAGAACAGCACCATCCATTTGTTGTCCGGCGGCGAGAAAGCCCTGACCGCATTGGCCCTGGTATTTGCCATCTTCAAGTTGAACCCGGCACCGTTCTGCATGCTCGACGAAGTTGACGCGCCGCTGGATGACGCTAACGTTGGACGCTACGCTCGGTTGGTTAAAGAGATGTCCCAGACCGTGCAGTTCATCTATATCACCCACAACAAGATCGCCATGGAAATGGCCGACCAGTTGATGGGGGTGACGATGCATGAGCCCGGCTGTTCGCGGTTGGTCGCGGTGGATGTGGAAGAGGCGATGGCGATGGTGGAATCCTGAGCCACGCCGGGAGAGAGAATTTACAGCGCGCTGTAGGGCGATTTACCGGTCTGGGGAAAGTGGCAAATGGACATATTTGTTCAAGGCATTTTGACAGACGGTGTAAAGTTATCTTTGGTCGTGCTAGTTTAATGTCAATTTTTCGTGTGCGTGGGCAAAACGTCAGTCAGAACATAGAGTTGGCGCCACGTTTTAAAGCGGTTTGCACGGTGCTAAACCCCTTATTTTTCAGCATTTTTTATTAGAGGCACGGGATTACATGGAAATCGGTCTGCGCGAGTGGCTGATCGTCATCGGCATCATTGTCATTGCCGGTATTCTTTTTGATGGCTGGCGCCGCATGCGCGGTGGCAAGGGCAAGCTCAAGTTCCGGCTGGACCGAAACCTGTCCAATTTGCCTGACGACGACGGCTCCGCCGAGCTGCTCGGGCCGCCCCGTGTGCTGGATACCCATAAAGAGCCGCAACTGGACGAGCACGACCTGCCGTCGATGAGCGCTCCGCTGCGTGAAGCCCGCGAACCGTCGTCCAAGCGTGGCAAACGTGGTAGCGCGGCGGTTGCCGAGCCGCATCAGGGCGACCTGAACCTCGACGTCGATGATGGCCCGAGCTTCAGCAGCCGCGATGACGATTTCCCGGACGAGACGTCCACCAAGAGTGCAGCGCGCCAATCGGTGAACGATCAGCCGGCTGCCGAAGAAGTCTTGGTCATCAGCGTGATCTGCCGCGACGCCGGCGGTTTCAAAAGCCCGGCACTCTTGCAGAACATCCTCGAAAGCGGCCTGCGTTTTGGCGAGATGGATATCTTCCATCGTCACGAAAGCATGGCCGGGAACGGCGAAGTGCTGTTCTCCATGGCCAACGCGGTCAAGCCGGGCACGTTCGATCTGGACGATATCGACCTGTTCAGCACCCCGGCGGTAAGTTTCTTCCTTGGCCTGCCAGGCCCGCGTCACCCGAAACAGGCGTTCGACGTGATGGTGGCCGCCGCCCGCAAGCTGTCCCAGGAACTCAACGGCGAGCTCAAGGACGACCAACGCAGCGTGCTCACCGCCCAGACCATCGAACACTACCGTCAGCGCATCGTCGAGTTCGAGCGTCGCGCCCTGACACAGAAACGCTGAGGATCGATCTTAAGCGTTGTCTGTAGAATCCGTGCACTAACATATTGAGCAGCTTCGGCTGCTCTTTTGCTTTATGAGAGAACACCCATGACCGCCGCCCATACCCGCATTCTCGAACTGCGCGCTGAACTGGATCAGCACAACTCCCGCTACCACGTCCTCGACGAGCCGAGCATCCCGGACGCCGAGTACGACCGCCTGTTCCACGAGCTCAAAGCCCTGGAGGCCGAGCACCCGGAACTGGTGACGCGTGATTCGCCGACGCAGCGGGTCGGCAGTGCGGCGTTGTCGGCGTTCACCCAGGTCAAGCACGAGATCCCGATGCTCAGCCTGGGCAACGCCTTCGATGAAACCACCATGCTGGAGTTTGATCGCCGGGTCACCGAGGGGCTTGACCTGCCGGTTGGTGATCTGTTTGGCGCTGGCGCGGCGGTGGAATACAGCTGCGAGCCGAAGCTGGATGGCCTGGCGGTCAGCCTGTTGTACCAGGATGGCGAGCTGGTGCGCGGTGCCACCCGGGGCGACGGCACCACGGGCGAGGACATCAGTGTCAACGTGCGCACCGTGCGCAATATCCCCCTGAAACTGCACGGCACGGGCTGGCCGGCCACCCTGGAAGTGCGCGGTGAAGTGTTCATGTCCAAGGCCGGTTTCGAGCGATTGAACGCCTCGCAACTGGAGGTGGGCGGCAAGACTTTCGCCAACCCGCGCAACGCCGCGGCGGGCAGCCTGCGCCAACTGGATTCGAAGATCACCGCCAGTCGCCCGCTGGAGTTCTGCTGCTATGGCATCGGCCAAGTGACCGCGGATATCAGCGACACCCATATCGGCAACCTCAAGCAGCTGCAGAAGTGGGGCATGCCGATCAGCCACGAATTGAAGCTGGCCAAAGGTATCCAGGAATGCCTGGACTACTACCGCGACATCGGTGAGCGCCGCAATGCGCTGGGCTATGAAATCGACGGCGTGGTGTTCAAGGTCAACAGCATTGCCTACCAGCGTGAACTGGGCTTCCGTGCCCGCGAGCCGCGCTGGGCGATCGCGCACAAATTCCCGGCCATGGAAGAACTCACCGAACTGCTCGACGTGGAGTTCCAAGTCGGCCGTACCGGTGCGGTCACGCCGGTGGCGCGCCTCAAGCCGGTCAAGGTGGCCGGCGTGACCGTGTCCAATGCCACCCTGCACAACATGGACGAAGTGGCACGCCTGGGGCTGATGATCGGTGACACGGTTATCATTCGCCGCGCCGGTGATGTGATTCCGCAGGTGGTCTCGGTGGTCACCGAACGCCGCCCGGAAAACGCCCGCGCTGTGCAGATCCCGCAAAATTGCCCGGTGTGCGGTTCCCATGTGGAGCGCACGCAGTTGGTCAAGCGCAGCAAGGGCAAGGAAACCGTCAGCGAAGGCGCGGTGTACCGTTGCGTCGGGCGTCTGGCCTGCGGTGCGCAGCTCAAGCAGGCAATCATTCATTTCGTCTCGCGCCGGGCCATGGACATTGATGGCCTGGGTGACAAGACCATCGAGCAACTGGTGGATGAACAGCTCATCGGTTCGCCGGCCGATCTCTACAAGCTTAAGTACGAACAGATCATCGACCTGGAAGGCTTTGCCGATATCTCCAGCAAGAAGCTGATCAGCGCCATCGAAAACAGCAAGACCCCGAGCCTGGCACGCTTTATCTACGCCTTGGGCATCCCCGATGTGGGCGAGGAGACGGCCAAGGTCCTGGCGCGCTCGCTGGCGTCCCTGGAGCGTGTTCAAAAAGCGTTGCCAGAGGTGCTGACGTACTTGCCGGATGTAGGGCTGGAAGTGGCTCATGAGATCCATAGCTTCTTTGAAGACGGGCACAACCAGCAGGTGATTGGCGCGCTGTTGTCGCCGGACGAATGTGGCCTGCAATTGCAGGAGCAGGGCGAGCTCAGCGCGGAATTCGCCGCCAGCACCACCTTGGGTGGTTTGCTCGACAAGCTGCATGTGCCATCGGTGGGCCCGGGCGCGGCGCAGAAGCTTGCGGACAAGTTCGGTTCGTTGGAAGGCGTAATCAAAGCTGACTGGCTCGATATGCGCCAAGCGCTGCCCGAGAAGCAAGCCAAGGCTGTACGGGAGTTTTTCGACAATGCTGACAACGCCAACCACGCCCTGGCCATTGAGCAACAGCTCAAGGACTTCGGCATGCACTGGCAGAGCGAGAAAAAGGTCGTTGAAGGCTTGCCCGAAGCCGGGCACACCTGGGTACTCACCGGCTCCCTGGAGCTGATGAGCCGCGATGTGGCCAAGGACAAGCTCGAAAGCCTGGGGGCCAAGGTGGCCGGTTCCGTTTCGGCGAAAACCCACTGCGTGGTGGCGGGACCGGGCGCCGGTTCGAAATTGGCCAAGGCCAATGAGCTGGGCCTGAAAGTACTGGACGAAGAGGCCTTCGTCGCTTTCCTGGCCAAGCACAACATCACCGTCTGATTGATCGTCCCCACGCTCCGCGTGGGAACGCATCCTGTGACGCTCCGCGTCGCGGCCTTCGCGCAGACGCAGAGCGTCCAAGGCGGCATTCCCACGCGGAGCGTGGGAACGATCTCTTCCGAGAAATGATCTAGTCTCTGTCACCCCAGGGAGAGATCGCCATGTTCCGCTACTTCGAGCAACTCAGCACGCGCATCGCCGCTCCGTTCATGGCCCAAACCTCGCGCAACAGCAAGGTGTGGCAATGCCGGTGCGGCCAGTCGCTGTTCTTTCGCAACAGCCAATGCCTGGCCTGCCAGGCGGCGTTGGGTTACCAGCCGCAGCAAAGCCGCCTGTCGTCCTTGCAACCTGGACCGGTGGTCGGTACGTGGCTGGCCGACGGCAATCTCGATGCCGGCGCTTTCCGGCGCTGTGCCAACCTCGATTCACCCGCCGCCTGCAACTGGCTGATTCCTGCTCACAGCACAGCGTCGTTATGCGTGGCCTGTAGCCTGAACCGCACCATCCCTGACCTTTCCGTTGCGCAAAACCCCGAACGCTGGCGCAAGGTCGAAACCGCCAAACGCCGCTTGGTCGCGCAACTGATCAGCCTGGGCTTGCAGGTGGTGCCCAAGAGCGTAGACGAAGAGGCTGGCTTGGCCTTTGACTTCATCGGTATCGACCTGGAAGGCAACGCGCCCACCACTGGCCACGCCAATGGGCTGATCACCCTGGACATCAAGGAAGCCGACGACGCCCACCGCGAAAAAATCCGCGTACAGATGCGCGAGCCGTACCGCACTTTGCTTGGCCATTTTCGTCATGAAGTCGGCCATTACTACTGGGACCGCCTGATCGCCAACAGCCACTGGCTTACACCTTTTCGCAACCTGTTCGGCGACGAACGCGCCAGTTATGCCGAAGCCCTCGACCGGCACTACCAGAGCGGCCCGCGCCCGGACTGGCAACTCACCTGCGTGAGCGCCTACGCCACCATGCACCCATGGGAAGACTGGGCCGAAACCTGGGCTCACTACCTGCACATGATGGACGCCGTGGACACAGCACTGGGCTTTGGCATGAGCGCCCGCGAGATGGACCTGGATTACCAGCCATTCCCCCTGACCACGCTCTACGACCCCCAACACCCTGGCGGCCCGGCATTCCTTTCCTTCGTCAATGCCTGGATCGAACTGGCCGGCATGCTCAACGAACTGTCCCGCGCCATGGGCCAGCCGGATTTCTACCCCTTTGTGCTGCCGCCCGCGGTGATTGCCAAGCTGCACTTTATTCACCTGGTCATCCAGGAAGAAGGCGGCAGGGCCGATGGGGTTATGGCAAGTGCTTGAGCCTTCTCATTTTTTAATCCGGAACCAACGGTTGTAACTTCCGATGAGATGGGTACAATGGCGCGGCTTGCCGAGAGGCAGCGTCGTTATGGTGACCCCATCGGTCCCCCCGCAACGATTACCCGTGAACCTGGTCAGAGCCGGAAGGCAGCAGCCACAGCGGGAACATTGTGTGCCGGGGTGTGGCTGGTGGGGTTGCCTCCATAACGCTCCCTTCTGCAGTCCCTTCTAAAACTCAAGTTATTTTCAGCCAGTCATCTGTGATGCTTCTTGCACAGTGCATGACGGTCATTTCGCGTCTAGTGGCATACTCCCAAGCGTCTCTTCCCCTGGCTACGAGGCTCTATGCACTCGGAACATTTCGACTTATCCAGCCCCGTATTCTTGCCGATCACCGCGAACACCTGTGCGGGTTTGTTGGGCAGTGAGGGTTTCGATGCGCTTGTAGCCCTGAGTGAGCCCGAATTGGCGGCGGTGCTGGTGATCCAGAACCTGGCGCAGGTGCCGGAAAGCGACCTGAGCGCCAACGGTGCTGAAAAAGTGTTGGCCAAGCTGATTGACTGGGCAGTAGATGCCAGCCATTCGGCCAGTGTGTCCCTGCTCTCTGAAGCGCAGCGGCTGTTCGATCAGAGGAAGCTGTACTTCGGCCTCAATGTGGTCAAAAGCCTGAAGCTGCGCTTTCTGCTGGAGGAGGAAGTGCAGGCGCGGGACTATCTGTTGCCCAGTGGCAAATGGGATGTCGAATATAAAGTCCGCCACCTCAAGGCCAATGATCCGTTCAGCCAGCAGGTGATCACGCCCAGGCATCGCGAGCGCTGGTTGAGCGCCGAACAGGACAAGCTGCTCAGAACCTTCCGTGCCAACCTGAACGAAGACCTGCATGTGCAAGGCTACGCAGGCATTGGCAAGAGTCACCTGCTGGTGGCCTTGCTGGAGCACCTGCGCCCGGAAAAGACCTTGCTGCTGGCACGCACCCCGGCAAAACTCGAAACCCTGCGTGCGCGCATGGTGGGAGTGCGGGAGCGTAAGGCCGGGCATACCTTCCAGGGCTTTGCCCATGCCCTGTTGCATGGCCCCAGGTTACAGCCGCTGAACACGCCGGCGAGGGTGCCGACCAAGCAGGCGCTCGCCCAAGAACTGAATATCTTTGGTTTTCGCCGCCTGGAAGGGCAAGCGGTGGTGGAGGTGTGCCTCAAGGTGCTTGAGGCTTACTGCCGCTCCTGGGAGTACAGCCTGTCGGCCCAGCATTTGCCGCATTTCAAGCAACCGCTCGCCGGCGTCGATGCCAGGGTGCTGCTCGAATATGCTAGCCGGTTGTGGGGCTATCTTGAGGCGAACCCGGCCTGGGGCCACCATACCGGGTTTGAAGCCTTGTTGATGATCAAGCGCGCCAGCCTTGCAGGCTGCGTCGTCCCCGAGCGCTATACCCACGTGCTCATCGATGAGAGCCAGGACATCCCGGCGCCGCTGCTGCAAATCATCGAGCGCGGCCGCCAGGTGCTGATCACTTTGGGGGATGAGTATCAGCAGGCCAGTGGCGGCGTGGTCAAACGCGCCCGTGAGGTTCGCCATACCGACGTGTGCTACTCCGTGCGTTCCGGGCGCAATGTCGAGCGCCTGGTCAACTCGTTGATCAGCTTGCACTCGGAAAAAAGCAAATCGCTTTTCGAGGGCGCACGCGATGCCGATGTCGGCATTGAGTTTTACCCGCAGGGTTTCGTACCCCCGCAAGGTTGCGTGGTATTGACCGCTTCCCATTGGGACACCATGCAGTGGGCGATCCAACTGAGCCAGGCCCGTTGTGCGTTCGGCCTGGCGAGCAAAGAGGCCCAGCAGTCGCTCAAGCATTTCATGGACACGGTCATCGCGTTGTTCAAACCCGATTTCTATAGCAATGAGTTCAATGACCTCGGCCCCCATGCGTTTTTCAGTGACATGGCCGATTGGCAGCAGGTGCGCGAAGCCTGCCAGTTCGATGAGGCGTTTCTGTGGGTCGAGGCCGAACTGGAAAAAGGCTTTAACGTGGCGGATGTCACGCGTTTGAACAGGTTGATCGGCCATCCAGACGAGCGCGTCCTGCTGATGCTGGCGCAGGATGCGGGCGGCATGGAGTTCGACCGGGTACTGCTTACGCCGGAACTGTTGACCAACGTGAAGTTCCAGGACGCCTACGCGTTCGATCAAAGACTCTGTGCGGTGTATATCGCGATTTCACGGGCCAGGGTGCAGTTGTACCTGCCCTACGATGTGGTCGAGTGGCTCGACTACCACAAGTATCAAAAGACCCGTGAGTCCCACGGTTACTGACGGATTTAAGCCGGCTGTTTCACAACTTTCATAAAGCCCTCTGGACAACCCGCAGACCGCCTTGTTAGCTTGCGCCGGCCACTTGTTTCAGAGTATGACAAGGGCATGGATTTGATGTTGAAGTGCTATCACTTCTTTCACTCACAAGGATGTCTGTCATGAAAAGCCTGCAAGGGTTGCCTCGTCTTATCAGTGCTTCGGTGGGGACGCCCGGCAAAGCCCGCAACTTGCCCGCCGATGTTCAGTGCATCCAGTATCTATTCAATTTGATCATTCCCAAGATGGGGTTTGCCTTGCTGGAGAACGGCAAGTGCGACGGCCAATTGGTGCAATGCATCAGCCAGTACCAGTTTCGCCATCTCAAGTACGCCCATCCCGATGGCGTGATCGACCCCACCGGGCGGACGTTCAACAGTCTGATCGAAGAGGCGCTGAAGGTGCCGGTGCGGGCTTTTCCTAACACGCGTATTCCGACGTTTCTCAATATCTTCGGCAATAACAACGTCGATGCGGTACAGGCCACGGTCAATGTGTACCTGGACCGCGTGCGTGCGGTGATCGAGGCCGAACGGCGTAACCGGCAGTTGATGATGCAGTCCACCTGCGACGGCGGGACGACATTGAGCGATACGGATTTCCAGAACGCAGCCAAGCAATTGGGCAACGGTATTTCGGTGAATGTGGTCAAGGCGTTCGCCACGGTGGAGTCGGGCGGGAAGGTGGGGTTCGGGCCCGCCAAGTTGCCGATCATCGCCTTTGAAGGGCACCACTTTCGCAAGTACACCAAGCACATCTATGACCAGTCGCAGCCGCTGCTGTCGTATGTCTACAAGAAAAAAGCCGGCCCGCAGTGGCAGGTGAACAACAAGGATCAGGTCAAGGCCTGGGAGACCATGGCCACTGCCTTTGCGCTGGACCAGGAAGCGGCCTTGATGTCGGCCTCCTGGGGCATGTTTCAGATCATGGGGTTCAACTTTGCCGCGTGCGGATTCAAGACAGTGTTTGAGTTCGTGGCGTCATTGAAGGTCAATGCCGGTAACCAACTCAAAGCCTATCTCAGCCTTTGCAGCCACAATTCGGCGTTGTTGAGTGCCATGAAAAACAAGGATTTTACCGCCATGGCCCGAAACTATAACGGCGACGATTACGGCAACTATGACGTCCTGATGAAACAAGCCTACGAAGCCTTTGAAGGGAAGAAATAAGATGATTCGTTATCTGGCGATGGGAGTGTTGTCGTGGTGCGCCGTGGCGCCCGCGTTGGCCGGCTCGGCGGCGTTGCATTCAGGCCAATATGAAGGGCTGATGCTGGCGGTGACGCCTGGGCATCAGGTCGAGGGTTTCTACCAGGAATCGATGGGCGAAGGTGTGGCCCGTGGTTGCACGTTCTACCTGCAAGGCAAACCCGAAGCGCTCACCACCTGGCGGGACGCTGCCTACCCAGGCAGTGTGGCAGCGGCGCCCGACGGGGTGACCCTGACGGTGGAGCAGGGCCGCCAACACCCTGGCTGCATCAACGTGCTGATGCCGGAAATCGCCACCGGCCTGGAGCTGAGCCAGACCGCCAGCAAACAATGGATCGGCTTGGTGACGGTGTCTGCCGACAAGGCTTACCTGCTCAAAACGCCGGGCGCCAAAGCGGCAAAGCGGCCCTACATTGTCAAGCATGACGTGGTGGGCGTACTGGCATTCAAGGACGGCTGGGCGCAGGTGGAATTCATCAACGCTGACGACCGTTCGTTCACGGGCTGGATCAGCCAGGGCCAGTACGCACGGTTGGCTGCCCCGAAGCCCTGAATTGTAGGAGCGAGCTTGCCCGCGAAAAACGTCAACGATAATGCGTGCTTTCTGAATAAACGCGGCGCCCGTGAGTTTTTCGCGAGCAAGCTCGCTCCTACATTAGGGCGATTAAGGCAAGTCAGCCGAAGGTCTCGCGCAGTAGCCCGGCAAACGCATCTCGCGCCAGATGCCGCTGGGTGTCCGTATGCCAGAACAACAGGTTGTCCACGGGCGTCAGCGCTTCAAAGCGATAAGACGCCAACTGATTGGCCTGTTCATAGCGCGCCAGGATCCCCTCGGGTGCCAACGCCACGCCAATCCCCGCGCTGACGCATCCGATGATCGTGCCCCAGCTTGCATAGCTGGCGATTGCTGGCTTGACGTCATAGGGCTTGAGCCAGTTTTCCAGGGCGGCGCGATAAGGGCAGCCCGGCGGCCATACCAGCAATGTACGGCCGGCCAAGTCCTCGGCGCTGTTGATAGGTGCGCTGCACGCGCTGGCAATCAGCACCAGGCGTTCGCTGTAGACCACGCTCTGTTCCAGCTTCGTGCGTTTACCGCCGGCGGCCACCAGCGCCACATCCAGGCGGTGGTGCTGCAAGTCGTCCAGCAGTTGCGCCCAGGCACCGGTGACCAGTTCCAGGCTGACGTCGGGATAACGCCGGTGGTATTCCGCCAGCAGCGGCGGCAAGCGCCCGCTGGCACTGGATTCCACCGCACCGATGCGCAAGGTGCCACGGGGAATGGCGCTGGCATCCACCGCGCGTTTGGATTCATCCACCAAGGCCAGGATACGTTCGCAGTAATCCAGGAAGATCTCTCCCGCGGCGCTGATCGCCAGCCCTCGGCCGGCGCGGATAAACAACGGCGTGCCCAACTCGCTTTCCAACTGCTTGATGCGCGTGGTGATGTTGGACGGCACGCAGTGCAATTGCAGTGCAGCCTGGGCCACGCTGCCGGTTTGCGCCACGGCTCGCACCATTTTCAGTTGGGCCAGTTCCATTGCTCAGTTCCAATGAATTCAGAAGTCAGAAACGCTTAATTGTCCTATGCCTGGCGTGGGCCAAGACTGGCAGCATTCCTTTTGCGTGGATGCTGCCGATGAATACTCCGTCACCTCTGAAGCTTACGCTAGTCATCGCCAGCGTCATCCTCTGCTGGGCGTATTCGCCCATCGGCGTACACATGGGGCTGCACAGTTATAGTCCCGGCCAATTGGCGCTGCTGCGGTTTTTGATCGCGTCGGTATTCATGGGCGGCGTGGCCTGGGTGGTGGGAATTGGACGGCCACCATTGCGCGACCTGCCGTGGCTGCTGGTGCTGGGCTTTTTCGGGGTGTTCCTGCACCACACCAGTCTCAATTACGGGCAGCAATGGGTGACGGCGGCGGCGTCGAGTGTGTTGGCACAGTCGGCGCCGTTGTTCAGTGTGTTGATCGCGTTTTTCTGCTTGAAGGAGCAGGTCAGCGCCTGGCGCTGGGGCTGCGTGCTATTGGGGTTGGCCGGCGTAGTGGTGGTGATCTGGGGCGACCAGGGCATGGGCGATATCAACCCGCGAGGTTTGCTGATCTTGTTGGCGGCCTGCTCATGGAGTGTGTACTTCGCCATCCAGCGGCATTACGCCCATCGCTACAGCCCGTTGACCATGGCCTGCTACATGGTGTGGTCCGGCACCCTGATGCTGTGCGTGAACCTGCCGGGACTGCCCGCCGCCATCGTGCAGGCACCGATGGCGGAGAATCTTGCCGTGCTGGTGCTGGGCATTTTTCCCAGTGCCTTGGCCTATCTGGCCTGGGGTTACGTGTTGAAGCACGTCGAGGTCAGTCGTGCGTCGGTGGCGATGTACCTGATTCCCCCGGTTGCCATGCTGATGGCCGCCACGCTGCTGGGCGAACACGTCACGCTGCAGGTGATGCTGGGCGCGGGGATCGTGTTGGCCAGCGTCGCCGCTATCAGCCTGGAAGGGCGTTGGCGCTCCAATG
This sequence comes from Pseudomonas sp. GL93, assembly GCF_003408955.1. NCBI lineage: Bacteria > Pseudomonadati > Pseudomonadota > Gammaproteobacteria > Pseudomonadales > Pseudomonadaceae > Pseudomonas > Pseudomonas sp. GL93. Next base: position 192,645 of record NZ_NKRF01000076.1, on the reverse strand, counting down.
TGCCAGCAACACGCCCGCAGGGGCCTTCTGGGAGGCCAATCGAATAAGCTTCGTCAGATTAGACGAGCGTGCCGGATGCAATTTCCCCCTTGCTCCGCTAGCATTACCGGCTTCTGCTTCCCAGTTGCGACGGTTTTCGATGAGTTATCAGGTTCTTGCACGTAAATGGCGCCCGCGCTCGTTCCGCGAAATGGTCGGCCAGACCCATGTGCTCAAGGCTCTGATCAATGCCTTGGACAGCCAACGGCTGCACCACGCCTACCTGTTCACCGGTACGCGCGGGGTGGGCAAGACCACGATTGCGCGCATCATCGCCAAATGCCTGAATTGTGAAACCGGTATCACCTCGACGCCGTGTGGCACCTGTTCGGTGTGCCGTGAGATCGACGAAGGGCGTTTCGTCGACCTGATCGAGATCGACGCCGCGAGCCGAACCAAAGTCGAAGACACCCGCGAGCTGCTGGACAACGTGCAGTACGCGCCGAGCCGTGGCCGCTTCAAGGTCTACCTGATCGACGAAGTGCACATGCTGTCCAGCCACTCCTTCAACGCCTTGTTGAAAACCCTGGAAGAGCCGCCGCCCTACGTCAAGTTCATCCTGGCCACCACCGACCCGCAGAAACTTCCGGCAACGATTTTGTCGCGGTGCCTGCAGTTTTCCCTGAAAAACATGACCCCCGAGCGCGTGGTCGAGCATTTGACCCATGTGCTGGGCGTCGAGAACGTACCGTTCGAAGACGACGCACTGTGGTTGCTGGGCCGTGCCGCCGATGGTTCGATGCGCGATGCCATGAGCCTCACCGACCAGGCCATCGCGTTTGGTGAAGGCAAGGTCATGGCCGCCGACGTGCGCGCCATGCTCGGTACCCTGGACCACGGCCAGGTGTTCGACGTGCTGCACGCGCTGATCGAGGGGGACGCCAAGGCGTTGCTCGAAGCGGTGCGCCACCTGTCGGAGCAAGGCCCGGACTGGAACGGTGTGCTCTCCGAAATCCTCAACGTATTGCACCGCGTCGCCATCGCCCAAGCCCTGCCGGAAGGCGTGGACAACGGTCATGGCGACCGTGATCGCGTATTGGCCCTGGCCCAGGCCTTGCCTGCCGAAGACGTGCAGTTCTACTACCAGATGGGACTGATCGGTCGCCGCGACCTGCCCCTGGCGCCCGACCCGCGGGGTGGCTTTGAAATGGTGCTGCTGCGCATGCTGGCGTTCCGGCCGGCAGATTCGGCAGACGCACCGAGACAGCCGCTAAAGCCAGTGGGGATCAGCCAGGCCACAGTTGATTCCGCCAAACCAGTGGCTGGCGCGGCCGTTGTCGCGCCAGTAGTTGCTGCGCCAGCGGTTGCTGTGCCTGAGCCGGTTGCGCTGGCACCTGAGCCCGAACCTGCGCCAGTTGCCGTCGCACCTGTGGTCGAGCCCGAGCCGGTCATCGAGCCCGAGCCCGTGGTCGACTTGCCCTGGAATGACCCGGTCGAAGCGCAAGTAGAGCCCGAGCAACAGCCCGCCGTGGAGCCCGTGCTGGAAACCACCGGCGAGCAGCCCGAGCTGACGCCGATGCCTGCGCCGACTCCGGACAGCGTGGTGCCGGATGCCCCAGAGTGGGTGTCGGCGCCCGTTCCTGAACCGACGGTCGCCCAGGTCGACGCCGCCACCCCCGGCATTGACCTGGACGACGAGCCGCCGCTGGACGAAGACTACATCGAGCCGGACATGGATTCGGCCTACAGCTACCTGGACGAATTGGCCAGCGAGCACACTGCGGAACCTGCGCCCGAGCCCGAGGCAGAACCTGCCGCGGCCCCGGCTACCGGCCTGGCCCTGCAATGGCTGGAATTGTTTCCGAAATTGCCGATCTCCGGCATGACCGGCAGTATCGCCGCCAACTGCACCCTGATTTCCATCGAAGGCGACCACTGGCTGCTGCACCTGGACCCGGCCCATAGCGCCTTGTTCAACGCCACCCAGCAGCGCCGGCTCAACGATGCGCTCAACCAGTACCATGGGCGCACGCTGACCATCGCCATCGAGCTGATCAAGCCCGAGCAGGAAACCCCGGCCCAGGCAGCGACCCGTCGGCGCCTTAACCGCCAGCGCGAGGCCGAGGACTCGATCCACGCAGACCCGCTTATCCAACAAATGATGCAACAGTTCGGTGCGGTCGTCCGCCACGATACTATTGAACCTGTCGAAGCCCCGGTGCCCCAAGCGTCATGACACCGGGCTACTCATTGATCCACGTACTTTTGAGGTGATTCCCATGATGAAAGGTGGCATGGCCGGCCTGATGAAGCAGGCGCAGCAGATGCAGGAAAAAATGGCCAAGATGCAGGAAGAGCTGGCCAACGCCGAAGTCACCGGTAAAGCCGGTGGCGATATGGTCAGCGTGGTGATGACCGGTCGTCACGACATCAAGCGTGTCAGCATCGACCCAAGCGTATTGCCGGGCGTGGGTGAAGATGACCTGGAAATGCTCGAAGCGCTGTTCGCCGCAGCCGTCAACGACGCTGTGCGCAAGATCGAAGCCAACAGCCAGGACAAAATGTCCGGTGTGACCGCTGGCATGCAACTGCCACCGGGCATGAAACTGCCGTTCTGATACACGCTTTAGCTAAACTCAAATGCCAGGCATCGCGCCTGGCATTTTTTTGGCCGGTCGAAACATCGAACCCCAAGCCTTCACCGATGGTCTGCACCCTATACCGTTGAAACCACTCACCGATAAAGGAGCCCCGCTGATGCCTCAAGATATGACGCTCAACCAACGCATCGTTCTGGTCTCACGCCCTCAAGGCGCCCCCACGCCGGAAAACTTTCGCCTGGAACGTGTAAGCCTGCCGGACCTGGCAGACGGCCAGGTGCTGCTCAAGACCCTGTACCTGTCTTTGGACCCCTACATGCGTGGACGCATGAGTGACGCGCCGTCCTACGCCGCGCCCGTGGAAATCGGTGAAGTGATGACCGGTGGGGCTGTCAGCCGTGTCGAGCAATCGCGCAACCCGAAATTCGAAGTGGGCGACCTGGTGGTCGGCGCCACTGGCTGGCAAAGCCACTGCATTTGCGAAGGCCATAACCTGATCCCGCTGCCCAAGGGCCTGCCGAGTCCGTCGATGGCCTTGGGCGTCCTGGGTATGCCGGGCATGACGGCCTATATGGGCTTGATGGATATCGGCCAGCCCAAGTCCGGGGAAACCCTGGTGGTGGCGGCTGCGTCGGGCGCGGTGGGGTCGGTGGTGGGCCAGGTGGCCAAGCTCAAGGGCTTGCGCGTGGTGGGCATTGCCGGTGGCGCGGAAAAATGCCGCTATGTGGTGGATGAGTTGGGCTTTGACGCCTGTATCGACCACAAGAGCGAAGATTTTGCCCATGAGCTGGCCCTGGCCTGCTTCAAAGGCGTGGACATCTACTTTGAAAACGTCGGCGGTAAAGTCTTCGATGCTGTGCTGCCTTTGCTCAACCCCAAGGCGCGCGTGCCGCTGTGCGGGTTGATCGCCGGCTATAACGCCCATGAAGCGCCCAGCGGCCCTGACCGTTTGCCGGCCCTGCAACGCACCTTGCTGACCAAGCGGGTGCGCATCCAGGGCTTTATTGTGTTCGACGACTATGGCGACCGCCAGCCGGAGTTCCTCAGCGCCATGGCGCCTTGGGTGCGCGAGGGCAAGATCAAGTTCCGCGAGGACGTGGTCGATGGCCTGGAGCAGGCGCCCGAAGCCTTTATCGGCCTGCTCGAAGGGCGCAACTTCGGCAAGTTGGTGGTGCGCGTCGCGCAGGATTGAGTATTTGACGCTAATCCGGGGCGCGGGTATAAACCGCGTCTCGTTGTTTTGTCGGACCCTTCGCCCATGAGCTTCAGCCCCCTGATTCGCCAACTGATCGACGCCTTGCGCACTTTGCCCGGCGTCGGCCAGAAAACTGCCCAGCGCATGGCGCTGCAACTGCTGGAGCGTGACCGCAGCGGCGGTACTCGCCTGGCCCAGGCCCTGAGCCAGGCCATGGAAGGCGTGGGCCATTGCCGCCAGTGTCGCACCCTTACTGAAGAAGAACTCTGCCCGCAATGCGCCGACCCGCGTCGCGACGACACGTTGCTGTGCGTGGTGGAAGGGCCGATGGATGTGTACGCCGTGGAGCAGACCGGTTACCGCGGGCGTTACTTTGTGCTCAAGGGCCACCTGTCGCCGCTCGATGGCCTGGGGCCGGAAGCCATCGGTATTCCACAACTGGTGGCGCGGATACAAGAGCAGGGCACCTTTACTGAAGTGATCCTGGCGACCAACCCGACGGTGGAAGGTGAAGCCACGGCGCATTACATCGCCCAGTTGCTGACCAATAAAGGTTTGATTACTTCACGGATCGCCCATGGCGTACCGTTGGGTGGCGAGCTGGAATTGGTGGACGGCGGCACCTTGGCACACTCGTTCGCAGGCCGTAAACCCATCGCGCTCTAAAACCCACTGCAATTTGGGCTTCCTAATCCTGTAGGAGCGAGCTTGCTCGCGAAAAACTAATAGGCGCCGCGTTCACGCAGGAAGCACGCGTTATCGTTGACGTTTTTCGCGAGCAAGCTCGCTCCTACAGGGTTAGCGCAGATGCATGACTTGATAACCAAGCAAGCGCTTGGTAAGTTCGCTCCATCCCGCCATGGAGCTTGCCGATGTCTGCCTTTCAGGAATACTTCGATCCCAGCCACCAATTGGTCCGCGACAGCGTGCGCCGCTTCGTCGAGCGCGAGATGTTGCCCGGCATCGAGCAGTGGGAGGAGGCGCAAAGCTTTCCCCGCGAGCTCTACCTCAAGGCCGGTGCGGCGGGCATTCTGGGGATCGGTTATCCCGAAACGCTGGGTGGCAGCCACGAAGGCGATCTGTTCGCCAAGGTCGCCGCCAGCGAAGAACTGATGCGCTGCGGCTCTGGTGGCGTGGTGGCAGGGCTCGGCTCCCTGGATATCGGCCTGCCGCCCATCGTCAAATGGGCCCGGCCTGACGTGCGTGAGCGCATAGCGCCTCGGGTGCTGGCCGGCGAAAAGATCATCGCCCTGGCGGTCACCGAACCCAGCGGCGGCTCAGATGTAGCCAACCTGCAAACCCGCGCCGTACGTGAAGGCGAGCATTACCGCGTAAGCGGCGCCAAGACCTTTATCACCAGCGGCATTCGCGCTGACTTCTACACCGTAGCCGTGCGCACGGGCGGGCCGGGCTTTGGCGGTATCAGCCTGCTGCTGATCGAAAAAGGCACCCCGGGTTTCACCATCGGCCAGCCGCTGAAGAAGATGGGCTGGTGGGCGTCGGACACCGCCGAGTTGTTCTTCGACGATTGCCGCGTGCCGGTGGGCAATCTTATCGGCGTCGAGAACATGGGCTTTGCCTGCATCATGGGCAACTTCCAGAGCGAGCGCCTGGCCTTGGCGCTGATGGCCAACATGACTGCACAGCTGGCCCTGGAGGAAAGCCTTCAGTGGGCCGCCCAGCGTGAAGCATTCGGCAAACCTATTGGCAAATTCCAGGTGCTCAAGCATCGCCTGGCGGAAATGGCTACCGCCGTGGAGGTTTCCCGCGAGTTCACCTATCGCCAGGCCGCGAAAATGGCCGCTGGCAAGAGCGTGATCAAAGAAATTTCCATGGCCAAGAACCTGGCCACCGATACCGCTGATCGAGTGACGTATGACGCGGTGCAGATACTGGGGGGGCAGGGGTATATGCGTGGCAGCCTGGTGGAGCGGCTTTATCGCGATAACCGGATTTTGTCGATTGGTGGCGGGACGCGTGAAGTGATGAATGAAATCATCAGTAAGCAGATGGGGTTGTAAACCGGGGTGTTCTTTCGGGCCTCATCGCGGGCAAGCCCGGCTCCCACAGGGGAATGCATTCCAAGGTGGGAGCCGGGCTTGCCCGCGATGACGGCAGTACTGACGACTCTTATCTCTCAGTCAGCCCAAATTGCGTCAGGCAAAACGTCGGAATGCCCATGTCTGCCAACCGCTGCGAGCCACCCAGCTCCGGCAAATCAATAATCGCCGCCGCCTCAAAAATCTTTGCCCCCATGCGCCGCACCAGGTTCGCCGCCGCAATCAGGGTGCCTCCGGTGGCGATCAGGTCATCGAACATCAGCACGGAATCGCCTTCGCACAGGCTGTCGGCGTGCACTTCCAGGAAGGCTTCGCCGTACTCGGTCTGGTAACCCTCGGCCAGCACGTCCGCCGGCAACTTGCCTTGCTTGCGAAACAGGATGAGCGGCTTGTTGAGCTGGTAGGCGATGATCGAGCCGATCAGGAAGCCACGGGCATCCATCGCACCGATATGGGTGAAATCGGCTTCGACATAGCGTTGGGCAAAGCTGTCGGCCACCAGGCGCAAGGCACGGGGCGATTGGAACAGCGGCGTGATGTCACGGAAGATCACCCCAGGCTTGGGGAAGTCGATGACGGGGCGAATCAGGGATTTAATGTCGAACGAATCAAAGGTCATCGTCGAGGAGTCCAGAGCGGAAAACGGACTCGAAGTATACCTGCGGCCTCGCCGATTGGCGCGGCCGCAGCCTGGATCAGACCTCCAGGGAACCGCCAGCCAATGCACACAGCTGGATCGGGTCGAGGATATGCACCTCTTTACCCTCGGCGGCAATCAACTGGTTCTGCTGGAAACGGGTAAACACGCGGGACACGGTCTCCACTGCCAGGCCCAGGTAATTACCGATCTCATTGCGCGACATGCTCAGGCGGAACTGGTTGGCCGAGAACCCACGGGCACGGAAGCGCGCCGACAGGTTGACCAGGAACGTGGCGATGCGCTCATCGGCGGTTTTCTTCGACAGCAGCAGCATCATTTGCTGGTCATCACGAATCTCGCGGCTCATCACGCGCATCAATTGGCGGCGCAATTGCGGCAGTTGCAGGGCCAACTCATCCAGGCGCTCGAAAGGGATTTCGCACACCGACGTCGTCTCCAAGGCCTGGGCCGACACCGGGTGAATCTCGGTGTCCATCCCCGACAGCCCGACCAACTCGCTGGGCAGGTGGAAACCGGTGATTTGTTCTTCGCCGCCATCGCTGAGGCTGAAGGTCTTCAATGCGCCCGAACGTACTGCATAGACGGAATCAAACTTGTCGCCCTGGCGAAACAGAAACTCGCCTTTTTTCAGCGGGCGGCCGCGTTTGACGATGTCGTCCAGCGCATCCATGTCTTCCAGATTCAATGAAAGTGGCAGGCAGAGGGGAGCCAGGCTGCAATCCTTGCAATGGGCCTGGCTGTGAGCGCGCAGTTTGACTGGCTCGGACATTTCTTAAATCCTTGTGGGAAAACACACATAAGACGTAAGGGTAACGCACTGGGGGGCACGGAGGCCAGCGTGTACAAAAAACCGATCGGTATATAAAGATTTGGCTAAAACCGCCGATAGTACTGCTATCGACTACAAATACGGCGGCTCAAACCATGTTAGCCCTCACTGCTCAACTCGCTTCGCGCACTCAGATCCAGGCACTGCCTGAACCCAAGAAGGCTGCCGAACCCGATGTTGCCGCTATCCCGACGACGGACGAAGCCAAGCCTGCTGTTTCGGTGACCATTTCCGGCGCCGCGATGAAAGCTGCTGCGGCGGAAAAAACCTCAAACAGTGACATCGACGAAAGCGGCCTGGCGGACAACGTCAAGAATCTGCTCAAGATGATTCGTGAGATCAAAAAGCAGATTGCCGAGAAACAAGCCGAGATGGCTGCGGTAATGGCCGACAGAAATCTCAGCCCTGAACAGGCCCGTGCCCGACTCTCCGGGCTGCAGTCAGCGTTGAGTGCACTGCAAGCCAGCTTGACCAGCGCCCAGGCGTCCCTGACCAAGGCGATGAAAGACATGAGTGCCGGTGATGCAGTCAAGGCCGCCAGCCTGGCCATGAAGTAAGTAAGTCTAGATGACCCGCGAAAATCGTTGCCTGTTCTGGTGCTCCAGGTAGGCATCGAACACCATGCACACTGAACGTACCAGCAAGCGCCCGGCCGGGAGCACACGAATGCCCTGGGCGTCCAACTCGATCAGGCCGTCGGCGGCCATCGTTTCCAACTGCGGCCATAACTCGGCAAAATAGCCGCGAAAATCGATGTTGTACGCCTGTTCGATCCCCTCGAATGCCAGGCTGAAATTGCAGATCAAATGCTGGATCACATCCCGTCGCAACCGGTCGTCCGTAGTGCAGACCAGGCCGCGGCTGGTCGCCAACTGCGCGCCCGCCAAGGCATTCTGGTACTGGTTCAGGTCACTGCTGTTCTGGCAATACAGGTCGCCGATCTGGCTGATCGCTGACACCCCCAGCCCAATCAAGTCGCAGTGCCCGTGGGTGGTGTAACCCTGGAAGTTGCGCTGCAGCTTGCCTTCTTCCTGGGCGACGGCCAATTCGTCGTCCGGCAGCGCAAAGTGGTCCATGCCGATGTAGCGGTAACCGGCCTGGGTCAGTTGTTCGATGGTGGTTTGCAGCATCAGCAGTTTTTCTGCCGGCGAGGGCAGGTCGTCGGTGTTGATCCGCCGTTGGGGCATGAAGCGTTCCGGCAGGTGCGCGTAGTTGAACACGGACAGGCGATCAGGCTGCAAGCGGATGACTTCTTCCACGGTGCGCGCAAAGTTCAACGGCGACTGCTTGGGCAGGCCGTAGATCAGGTCGATATTGATCGAGCGAAATTGCAAGGTGCGCGCTGCATCGATCACGGCGCGGGTTTCTTCCAGGCTTTGCAGGCGATTGACCGCCCGTTGCACCTCGGGGTCGAGGTCTTGGAGGCCGATGCTCACGCGGTTGAAGCCCAGTTCACGCAGCAGGCCCATGGTGGCCCAGTCGGCTTCGCGCGGGTCGATTTCGATGCCGTAGTCGCCCGAATCGTCATCCAGCACATTGAAATGCTGGCGCAGGCATTTCATCACCTGGCGCAGTTCATCGTGGCTGAGAAACGTGGGCGTACCGCCGCCCAAATGCAGTTGCTCAACGGGCTGCTGCGGGTCGAGGTGGCAGGCCACCAGCTGGATTTCCTGCTCCAGGCGCTGCAGGTAAGCCTGGGCGCGGCCACGGTCCTTGGTGATCACCTTGTTGCAGGCGCAGTAGTAGCAAATGTTGGCGCAGAACGGCACATGCACATACAGCGACAGTGGCCTTACGGCCTTGCGGCTGTCACGCAGGGCGTGGAGCAGGTCGAAGGTGCCGACCTGGCTGTCAAATTGTACGGCGGGGGGGGAGGACGGATAGCGCGGCCCCGCCAAGTCGTAGCGGTGAATCAGATCTGTGTCCCAACGAATGGCGTCGAGCATGCGGGCGGTCCCCCGGATTGGCTAGTGGGCCGAGTCTAGGGGCAGGGCGGTGCAGGCATCTTGATTTGCATCAACGGGGAGCGGCGCTATGCCACAGGGCCTGCTAATGCCCCATTAGCCAGTGCTGGTGGGGGCCAGGCAAGGTCCAGAGACCGAAGATCATCACCAGCACGCCACCGGCCACACGCACGCTGCGCTTGCGCAACAACGCAGTCACGCGTTCGGCGGCCAGCCCGGTGGCCAGCAGCACCGGCCAGGTGCCCAGCCCGAACGCCAGCATCAGTAAGGCACTGTCCAGCGCATTGCCCTGGCTCGCCGCCCATAGCAGGGTGCTGTAGACGAGCCCGCACGGCAACCAGCCCCACAGCGCGCCCAGCAGCAAGGCACGGGGCAGGCTGGACACTGGCAGCAAACGGTTGGCTACCGGCTGCAGATGCCGCCACAGGCCGCGTCCCAGGCTTTCGATACGGGTGAGGCCGCTCCACCAGCCTGCCAGGTACAGGCCCATGCAGATCAGCAGCAGCCCGGCAAGCACTCGCATGAACATCGCCGCCGGGCTGTTGGCCACCGCCCAGCCGGCCAGGCCGATCAATAAACCGGCGGTTGCATAGCTGAGGATGCGTCCCAGGTTATACGCCAGCAGCAGGCGAAAACGGCGGCTGCGTTGTTCCTTGGGGATCGCCAGGGTCAGCGCGCCCATCAGTCCGCCGCACATGCCCAGGCAATGGCCGCCGCCGAGCAGGCCGAGGATCAGCGCCGAGACCAGCAAGGGCGCCAGCTCAAGCATGGGGGGGCTCTTTGGGCGGCTGCTCGGGGCTGTTGGCTTCGTCGATGGCGGCCAGGTGGTTCGGGTCCTGGTCGTCGAACAGCACGCTGTGGGCCGGGCCATCGAGGTCTTCGTACTGGCCGCTGTCCACGGCCCAGAAGAAGATGTAGATGGCCACGCCCACTAACAGCAGTGCCGCCGGAATCATCACGTAGAGAGCTGGCATCTGTACTCCATGCCCGCGCGGCTCAGGCCGGCAGCGGGCGGGTTGCTGGGGCGGTGCCCGGGGCTTGCGTGCTCGGCAGGCGAGTGAGGCGCAACGCGTTGAGCACCACGGTCAACGAACTGAGGGACATGCCGATCGCCGCCCAGATCGGAGTGATCCAACCCAGGGCCGCAAACGGCAGCATAAGCCCATTGTACAACCCGGCCCACAACAGGTTCTCGATGATCACTCGGCGAGTACGCCGCGCCAGGCTGAAGGCCTGCACCAGCGCATCCAGGCGGTTGGACAACAGCACCGCATCGGCGCTGGTTTTCGCCAGGTCCGTGGCCGAGCCCATCGCCACACTGATATCGGCAGCCGCCAACACTGGCACATCGTTGACCCCATCGCCGAGCATCAGCACTTTGCGACCTTCTTTGTGCAGGTTTTGCAGTACCTGCAGCTTGTCGTCAGGGCGCAGGCTGCCGTGGGCTTCGTCGATACCCAGCTCAGAGGCGACACTGGCCACCATCGGCGAACTGTCGCCGGAGAGCAACAGCGTGCGCCAGCCCCGCGCCTTGCATGCGGCCAGCAAGGCGGGGGCGTCGTTGCGCAGACGGTCATCCAGTACGAACCAGGCCAGCGCCCCGCTGCGGTCGCCCAGCAGCAGCCATTGCCCGGCCTCGTCCGGCGAGGCGGGAATCGCGCAGCCACTGAGTTCACAGACAAAACCCGGCTGGCCGATGCGCAACAGACGTTCTCCCACACGACCTTCCAGGCCCAGGCCTGGAGTGCTCAGCACTTCATCAGCGGCCAGCGGCGCACGGCCGAAGGCACGGGCAATCGGGTGTTCGGAACGGTTCTCCAGGGCGGCGGCAAGGCCCAGGCATTGGTCGCTGTCCAGCGCACTCAAGGGCCGAATGGCGCGCAACGCCAGGCGCCCTTCGGTGAGGGTGCCGGTCTTGTCGAAAATCACCGTATCAATCTGGTTCAGGCCCTCGAGCACATGGCCGCGGGTCAGCAGCAACCCGAGACTGTGCAAGGTGCCGGTGGCGGCGGTGAGCGCGGTGGGCGTGGCCAGGGACAGGGCGCACGGACAGGTCGCCACCAGCATCGCCAGCACAATCCAGAACGCTCGGGATGGGTCCAGCTCCCACCACAGCAGGCCGATCAGCGCGGCGGCGATCAGTGAGCACAACAAGAACCACTGCGCAGCGCGGTCGGCGATTTGCGCCAGGCGCGGCTTCTCGGCCTGGGCGCGCTCCAGCAGGCGCACGATGGCGGACAAGCGCGTGTCATGCCCCAGGGCGCGCACTTGGACGGTCAGCGCGCCTTCGACATTCAGCGTGCCAGCCGTGACGCTGTCACCCGTGCGCCGAGGTTGCGGTAGGTACTCGCCGGTCAGCAGGGATTCATCAATGCTGGATTGGCCGTCGAGAATCACCCCATCCGCCGGCAGCACCGCACCGGGATGCACCAGCACACGATCCCCCAGCGCCAACTCGCTGAGCAGGATGCGTTCGCTCTGGCCATCGTCCTTGAGGTGCAGGCAGGAGGCGGGCAACAGGTTGACCAGTTGGGCGGTGGCTGCGGCGGTGCGTTCCCGGGCGCGGCGCTCAAGGTAGCGCCCGGCCAGCAGGAACAGGGCAAACATGCCCACGGCATCGAAATACAGTTCGCCCACGCCGGTGATCGCGGTCCAGATGCCGGCCAGGTACGCGCCGCCAATCGCCAGGGACACCGAGACGTCCATGGTCAGGTGGCGCGTGCGCAGGTCACGCAGGGCGCCTTTGAAGAAGGGGGCGCAGCTGTAGAACACGATGGGCGTGGTTAGAAACATCGCAACCCAGCGCAGGATGACGTGCAATTCCGGGCTCAGGTCGATATTGAATTCTGGCCAAGTGGCCATGGTTGCCATCATGGCCTGGAACCACAGCAAACCAGCGACCCCCAGTTGTCGCAGGGCCAGGCGATTCTCGCTGGCCAATTGTTCGGCGGCGCGGTCGGCCTGGTAAGGGTGGGCGGCGTAACCGATATGGCGCAGCTCGCTGAGCAGTTGGCTCAACGGCAATTGCCCATCGGCCCAGCGCACGTGCAGGCGGTGGTTGGACAGGTTCAATCGCGCTTCGGCCACGGCAGGCAGGCTGCGCAGGTGTTTCTCGATCAACCAGCCGCAGGCGGCGCAACTGATGCCTTCCATTAGCAGGGTGGTTTCGGCCAGGTCGCCTTGATGGCGGACAAAGGGTTCTTGCACATCGGCGCGGTCGTACAGCGCCAGTTCCTCCACCAACTGCACAGGCAGCGCCTCGGGGTTGGCCGAGGCTTCGCTGCGGTGTTGGTAATAGCTCTCCAGCCCGCCGGCCACTATCGCCTCGGCCACGGCCTGGCAGCCCGGGCAGCAGAGTTCACGGCGTTCGCCCAAGATCAGGGCGGTGAACCGGCTGCCGGAGGGGACGGGTAGGGCGCAGTGGTAGCAGGGGGTGGGTTGGGTCATTGCTCAGTTCCGTAGATCGTTCCCACGCTTTGCGTGGGAATGTTGCCCGTGACGCTCTGCGTCACAAAGCAGACGCAGAGCGTCCAGCAAGGCGTTACCACGCAGAGCGTGGGAACGAACATCGTCTACTTCTTCAGGTCTTCGGCGCCCTGTAACGGTTCGTCACCCAGCAGCAAGTCCTTGTCGTGGCTGACCTCTTCTTCTTCGAACAGGCGCCAGGTCTTGTCGCCTTCCACCCCCAGCAATTCCACAAAGCGCCGGCCTTCGACCTTGTCGGTGACCTGGCCGATGTAGCGGCCTTGCTCACTGTCGCTGCGGGTGAGGTTGATCTTGCGATCCTTCTCTGGCTGGGTCGGGGAGATCAGGTTCAGCTCCAGGGTTTTTGGATTGCTGTAGCCAGTCAGTTGCAGCTCGACCTCGCCGGTCAGGTCGTCCAGGTGCAGCTTGCCGCGCAGTTGCAGGGTCTGGGCCAGGCGTTCGCGGTCCAGGGAACGGTTGATGCCTTTGCCGGCCTCGTAGTAGTTGTCGTTGACCAGGTTGTCCGGGTTATTCACCGCGATGGTCACCATGGACAAGGTCAGGGTCACAGAACAGGCCAGAATCGCGATGATGATCCAGGGCCAGAGGTGTTTGTACCAAGGGCTGGCGGCAGTAGTTGCGGGCATGCGTGTGTTCCCTGTTAACGGACTTGTGGGCCGATGAATCGGCTCTTGGCTTCAATATGGACGCTGGTGTCATCGGCGTCTTCGAGGATGAAGGTCACCTCGTTAGTGCTCGACGGCAACTGCTCCGGCGCACTCGACAACTCCACCGGCATGCTGACGATATCGCCGGCGGCCACTTTGATTTCGCGCCGGCCTTGCAGTTTGAGGTCGGGCAGGCCAGCGGCGTCGAGCACGTAGGTGTGGTCGCGCTGGTCTTTGTTCATGATCTTCAGGCTGTAGACGTTTTCGATGCGACCTTCGGCGTTTTCGCGGTATAGCACGCGGTCCTTGCTGACGTCGAAACCCACCAGCGAGCGCATGAAGAAGGCGGCCACCAACAGGCTGATCATCGCCAGCAACACCAGGGCGTAACCGATCAAGCGCGGGCGCAGCTTATGGGTTTTCTGCCCCGAAAGATTGTGTTCGGTGGTGTAGCTGATCAGGCCGCGTGGGTACTCCATCTTGTCCATGATGTTGTCGCAGGCATCGATACAGGCGGCGCAGCCGATGCACTCGATCTGCAGCCCGTCGCGGATATCGATGCCGGTAGGGCACACCTGCACGCACATCGTACAATCGATGCAGTCGCCCAGGCCCTGGGCCTTGTAGTCGGTACCCTTTTTACGTGGGCCACGCACTTCGCCACGGCGTGGGTCATAGGACACGATCAAGGTGTCCTTGTCGAACATCACGCTCTGGAAGCGCGCATAGGGGCACATGTAGATGCACACCTGCTCGCGCAGCCAGCCGGCGTTGCCGTAGGTGGCGAGGGTGAAGAAACCCACCCAGAAATACGACCAGCCATCGGCCTGGCCGGTGAAGAAATCGAATACCAGTTCGCGGATCGGCGAGAAGTAGCCGACGAAGGTGATGCCGGTGGCAAAGCCGATCAGCAGCCACAGGCTGTGTTTGCTGAACTTGCGCAGGAATTTGTTGGCGCTCATGGGCGCCTTGTCGAGCTTGATGCGCTGGTTGCGGTCGCCTTCGGTGACCTTTTCGCACCACATGAAGATCCATGTCCACACGCTTTGCGGGCAGGTATAGCCGCACCACACGCGCCCGGCGTATACGGTGATAAAGAACAGGCCAAAGGCCGCCACAATGAGAATGCCCGACAGCAGGATGAAATCCTGGGGCCAGAACGTTGCACCAAAAATAAAGAATTTACGCTCCGGCAGGTTCCACCACACCGCCTGGTGACCACCCCAGTTCAGCCACACCGTGCCAAAGTACAGCAGGAACAGAGCGGCACCGCCGACCATGCGCAGGTTGCGGAACAAGCCAGTGAAGGCGCGGGTGTAAATCTTCTCACGCGAAGCGTAGAGGTCGACGGTTTTGGCAGGCGGGGTAACGTCATGTACCGGTATCTGGTCGCTCATCATTGCATCCCACGGCGGTGGAGATTTGCCTCGGCCAGTACGTGCCAACCGGGGTCAAATTAAGGGTGTTGCAGTGGCCTAATGATACGCCCCCGATGGTGCGCAAAGGGTGCGACCTTTAGTCGCGTTGGGGGAAATCAATTGATGGTGTACGTGACCTGGATCAATTGACTTGGCAAGTATGGACGGTTTTTGTCGGTAAGCCGGTCATTCGTCCCATGGATTGATCAGTGCAACGCCACTCGATTTGAAGTCGCTGATGTTACGCGTGACGACGGTAAGCCCGTGAACCAGCGCGGTTGCGGCAATCAATGAATCGCTTTCGTTGGCTCGGTCGGGTACATGCAAGTGTGCGCAACGCAGCGCGACTGCTGCATCGACGGGCAGGATTCTGGCATCAAAGGCGGGCATCACATGACGCTTGAGCCAGGCTCTCAACACCTTCCCCTGCGCCGGGTCTCGCCGCTCAATTCGCAGGACTCCGGTTTCCAATTCCTTCAGCGTGATCGCCGAAATAAACATACGTGGCGCTACCACACTTTTTGCCCACGCCACGACATTTGCATCAGCCTGAGGTTTACGCAGTTCAGAGATCACATTCGTGTCGAGTAAATACATCAAGAAAAGTCCACGGGGCGATGAATGATCACTGCACGTTCGGTTTCGAAGTCGATATCGGCCGCTTCCGGCATCACCAACAGGTCAACGATGTCGGCATTCAGACCTGTCAGCTTCTGGTAGTCCTCAATGCTTAGCAGTACATGGGCAGGCTTGCCGCGATCAGTGATAAAAACCGGCCCTTTGCGGGCGGCTTTTTTGGCACCGCTTGTGTCTTGATTGAATTCTCGGCTGGAAATGGTCGTGATGGTCATGGGGTAGTTCCCCCTTCGCTGGACTGAATGTAGTTACGTTACTACTTGGCGAGTGCGTGCGGCAAGGTTGAGGCTACGAACGGTAGATTTGGCTTTGAAAGGTTCGCAGCTAAAACAACAAAGCCCCGCCAGCATTCGCTGCGCGGGGCTCCATTGTTTCAGGGGTCTTACTGCTCCTCAGCCTTCTTATCCCCATGAGACAAGCTATACACATACGCCGCAAGCAAGTGCACCTTGTCATTGCCCTGCAACTGCTCCTGCGCCGGCATCTGGCCCTGGCGGCCATAACGGATGGTCTGCTGCAGTTGCGCGAAGCTTGAACCGTAGATGAACGCACCCGGATGCGTCAGGTCGGGCGCGCCCATCGCTGGGGTGCCTTTACCGGCCGGGCCGTGGCAGGCCACGCAGTTGGCGGCGAAGAGTTTCTCGCCGTTGGCCACGTCGGCTTTGGCGCCTTCCGGCAGTTTGCGGCCGTCGAGGTTGGTCACCACAAAGCCCGCCACGTCAGCCACGCCTTGCTCGCCGATGACTTCGGCCCAGCCCGGCATCACCGCGTGGCGGCCTTTCATGATGGTTTCCTTGATGGTGTTGGGTTCGCCACCCCAGCGCCAGTCGGCGTCGGTCAGGTTGGGGAAGCCGTAGGCGCCCTTGGCGTCGGAGCCGTGGCACACCGAGCAGTTGGAGGCGAACAGGCGACCGCCCATCTTCAAGGCTTGCGGGTCCTTGGCGACTTCCTCAATCGGCATCGACGCGAATTTGGCGAAGATCGGCCCGAACTTGGCCTCCGACCTGGCCATTTCCTTTTCCCATTCGTGCACGCCGGTCCAGCCGGTCTGGCCGTTGGCGAACGGGGTTTGCTTGTCGTTGTCGAGGTAGTTGTAGCCAGGCAGCAGGCCCTTCCAGTTACCGAGGCCAGGGTAGAGCACCAGGTAGCCAAGGGCGAAGACGATGGTGCCGACAAACAGCATGAACCACCACTTGGGCAGCGGGTTGTCGTACTCCTCGATGCCGTCGAACGAGTGGCCGACGGTCTCGTCCGTCTGCTCGGTGCGCTGGCCCTTGCGGGTCGACAGCAGCAGCCAGGTCAGGGCGAAGATGGTACCCAGACTGAGGACTGTGACGTACAGACTCCAGAACGTAGTCATTCTTTGTTACTCCTAGAAGCTTGCTCGACGTGCTTGATGGCTTCGGGGTCATCTGCAAAGGGCAGCATGGTCGCGTCGTCAAACTCCGACTTGCGCCGTGGGCTGAACACCCACAACGCCAGGCCGATAAAGGCCACCATCACCACAACGGTGCCCAGGCCACGAATCATCCCGATATCCATGAAGGTCACCGTTTGCTTTTGATGATGGTGCCAAGGCCTTGCAGGTAGGCCACCAATGCGTCCATTTCGGTCTTGCCCTTCACGGCGGCGGCCGCACCGGCGATGTCTTCGTCGGTGTAGGGCACGCCCAGGGTGCGCAAGACTTCCATCTTCTTCGCGGTGTCCTTGCCGTCGAGCTTGTTTTCCACGAGGAACGGGTACGCCGGCATTTTCGACTCCGGCACCACGTTGCGCGGGTTGTACAAGTGCGCACGCTGCCAGTCATCGGAGTAACGCCCGCCCACACGGGCCAGGTCTGGGCCGGTGCGCTTGGAGCCCCACAGGAACGGGTGGTCCCACACGCTTTCACCGGCGACCGAATAGTGGCCGTAGCGTTCGGTTTCGGCGCGGAACGGGCGGATCATCTGCGAATGGCAGCCCACACAACCGTTGGCGATGTAGACGTCGCGGCCTTCCAGTTCAAGGGCGGTGCGCGGCTTCATGCCTTCGACCGGCTTGTTGGTCACGTCCTGGAAAAACAGTGGGACGATTTGGGTCAGGCCGCCGATGCTCACGGCGATGACCATGAAGAAGGCCAGCAGGCCGATGTTCTTCTCGACTACTTCATGCTTCATCAGTGAGCTCCCACAACGGCGATCTTGGCGGCGGCTTCGGCTTCTACAGGGTCGCTGGCACGCACGGTGCGCCAGACGTTGTAGGCCATCAACAGCATGCCGCTGGCAAAGAACGCACCGCCCAGGGCACGTACGATAAAGCCCGGGTGGCTGGCTTGCAGCGCTTCGACGAAGGAGTAGGTGAGGGTGCCGTCATCGTTGATCGCACGCCACATCAGGCCCTGGGTGATGCCGTTGACCCACATCGAGGCGATGTAGAGCACAGTGCCGATAGTGGCCAGCCAGAAATGCGCGTTGATCAGCCCGACGCTGTGCATCTGCACGCGGCCGAACAGTTTGGGGATCATGTGGTACAGCGCGCCGATGGAGATCATCGCCACCCAGCCCAGCGCCCCGGCGTGCACGTGGCCGATGGTCCAGTCGGTGTAGTGGGACAGCGAGTTGACGGTCTTGATCGCCATCATCGGCCCTTCGAAGGTCGACATGCCGTAGAACGCCAGAGACACCACCAAAAACCGCAGGATCGGGTCGGTGCGCAGCTTATGCCAGGCGCCCGAGAGGGTCATCATGCCGTTGATCATGCCGCCCCAGCTTGGCGCCAGCAGGATGATCGACATCGCCATGCCCAGGGACTGTGCCCAATCCGGCAAGGCGGTGTAGTGCAAGTGGTGAGGGCCGGCCCAGATGTACAGGGTGATCAGTGCCCAGAAGTGCACGATGGACAGGCGATAAGAGTAGATCGGACGCTCGGCCTGCTTGGGCACGAAGTAGTACATCATCCCCAGAAAGCCGGTGGTGAGGAAGAAGCCTACGGCGTTGTGGCCGTACCACCACTGGATCATCGCGTCCGTTGCGCCGGAATAGGCCGAATAGGACTTGAACAGGTTCACCGGCAGGGAGGCGTGGTTGACGATGTGCAGCATCGCCGTGACCACGATAAAGGCCCCGTAGAACCAGTTGCCCACGTAGATGTGCTTGGTCTTGCGCTTGACGATGGTGCCGAAGAACACCAGGCCGTAGGTCACCCACACGATGGCAAGCAAAATGGCGATCGGCCATTCCAGCTCGGCGTATTCCTTGGTGGTGGTGTAGCCCAGGGGCAGGCTGATGATGGCGCCGACGATGACCGCCTGCCAGCCCCAGAAGGTGAAGGCGGCAAGGCCATCGGAAATCAGTCGCGTCTGGCAGGTGCGCTGCACGACATAGTAGGAGGTGGCAAACAGTGCACATCCGCCGAAGGCGAAGATCACCAGGTTGGTGTGCAGTGGGCGCAGGCGGCCGAAGGTCGTCCAGGGCAGGTCGAAATTCAATTGCGGCCAAACCAGTTGCGAGGCGATGAACACCCCGAGCCCCATGCCAAGGATCCCCCAGACCACCGTCATGATGGCGAACTGGCGGACTACCTTATAGTTATAAGCAGTCGGACTGATTGCTGTGCTCATTCTAAGGTTCCACGGTTTAGGTTTTTTTATAGGTAAAATCGGTCGCAAGTATGTAGAAAGCGAGGGGCCATTGCAACGCAATGGCTGACCTGGATCAATGCGTTCCACGCCAGATTCTGCGCCCTTTCCATGTTTGGCGTAGGGACAAAATCCAAAATAGAAAGCTGATCGAGTGGACAGGAAATTTCAGGGGCGCAACGGCTACCGTCGCGTAGGCCCGGAATGGTCCACTGTGGGAACAAGCGTAGACCCGAATAGGAGGAGGGGAAAGGTGGGCTTGGAAGGGGTGCGACACTTGGTCGCGACTTATGCCTGTGGCGAGGGAGCTTGCTCCCGTTGGGCTGCGCAGCGGCCCCAAAATCGTGGGAGCGCTTCGCACTCCAGCGGGAGCAAGCTCCCTCGCCACAGGTAGAGCTTTTACTGCGGTTGGCTGTCTGGCGTTGCACCTTCAGTATTATGGGACAGGCTATACACGTAAGCCGCCAGCAGATGCACCTTGTCATTACCCTGCAGCACCTCCTGGGCCGGCATCTGGCCCTGGCGACCATGGCGGATGGTCTGCTGCAACTGCGCCAGGCTGGTGCCGTAGATAAACCCGCTTGGTTCGGTCAGGTTCGGCGCGCCCATGGCTTCCACGCCGTGGCCTTGTGGGCCATGGCAAGCCACGCAGGTGGTGCTGAATGCGGCTTGGCCGGCGGCCAGGTCAGCGGTGTTGTCCGCCGGCAAGGGCAGCTTGGCCAGGTCGTGGCGCACATAGGCGGCGACGTTTTTCACCCCGTCCTCGCCCAGCACTTCCCCCCAGGCCGGCATCGCCGCGTGGCGACCGTTCAGGATGGTGGCCTTGATGGCCTCAGCTGAACCGCCCCAGCGCCAGTTGCTGTCCGCCAGGTTGGGGAAACCATAGGCGCCCTTGGCGTCCGAGCCGTGGCATACCGCGCAGTTGGAGGCGAACAAGCGACCGCCCATCTTCAACGCTTGCGGGTCCTTGGCGACTTCTTCCACCGGCATGGCCGCGAACTTGGCGAAGATCGGCCCGAACCTGGCGTCGGCCTTGGCCATTTCCTTGTCCCATTCCTTGGTCTGAGTCCAGCCGTCCTCATAGCCCGGTAGTACGCCTTTCCAGTTGCCCAGGCCCGGGTAGAGGATCAGGTAGCCGACGGCAAACACCAGGGTGCCGGCGAACAACATGAACCACCACTGGGGCAGCGGGTTGTCGTACTCCTCGATACCGTCGAAGGCGTGGCCCATGGTCTGGTCGACGCTGCCCTTGGTCTCGCCCTTGCGGGTGCCGACCAACAGCCAGGTCAGGCCGACCAGGCTGCCCAGGGTCAATACGCAGATCCATGTACTCCAAAACGTAGTCATGGCCGAGTGCTCCTTGTGGCTGGCTCTGCTTGAGCGTCGGGTGGGGAAGGTTCATCGGCAAACGGCAGCAGGCGCGCCTGCTCGAATTCCGCGTTGCGGCGGTTGTTGAATACCCACAGCGACAGGCCGATAAAGGCGATGGCCACCACCAGCGTGCCCAGGCCGCGGATGGTGCCCGCATCGAATTCAAATCCCATGGCTCACCTCTTGCTCTTGATGGCAGTGCCGAGCACTTGCAGGTAGGAAACCAGCGCGTCCATCTCGGTCTTGCCTTTGAGGCTGGCGACTGCGCCATTGATGTCGTCGTCGGTGTACGGCACGCCGAGGGTGCGCATCACTTTCAACTTGGTCTCGGTGTGGCTGCTGTCGACGGCGGCGGTGACCAGCCAGGGGTAGGCCGGCATTTTCGACTCTGGCACCACGTTGCGCGGGTTGTACAAGTGCGCGCGGTGCCAGTCGTCCGAGTAGCGTGCGCCGACGCGGGCCAGGTCCGGCCCGGTACGCTTGGAACCCCACAGGAACGGGTGGTCCCACACGCTTTCGCCGGCCACCGAGTAGTGGCCGTAGCGCTCGGTCTCGGCGCGGAACGGGCGGATCATCTGCGAGTGGCACTGCACGCAGCCTTCACGGATGTAAATGTCGCGGCCTTCCAGTTGCAGCGCGGTGTAGGGCTTCATGCCTTCCACCGGCTTGTTGGTCACGTCCTGGAAGAACAGCGGGACGATCTGGGTCAGGCCACCGATGCTCACGGCGAGCACCATCAGCAGCATCAACAGGCCGACGTTCTTTTCAATCGTTTCGTGTTTCATCATCGACTCCTCAGGCCATTTGCGCGGCAGCGGTGACTTCGGCAGGTTGCGCCGAACGCACGGTGCGCCATGTGTTGTAAGCCATCAGGAACATGCCGCTGAGGAAGATCGCACCGCCCACCAGACGCACGATGAAGCCTGGGTGGCTGGCCACCAGGGTTTCGACGAAGGAGTAGGTGAGGGTGCCGTCTTCGTTGACCGCACGCCACATCAGGCCCTGGGCGATGCCGTTGACCCACATCGAGGCGATGTAGAGCACGGTGCCGATGGTGGCCAGCCAGAAGTGCGCGTTGATCAGGCCGAGGCTGTACATCTGCTCGCGACCGAAGACTTTCGGGATCATGTGGTACAGCGCGCCGATGGAGATCATCGCCACCCAACCCAGCGCCCCGGCGTGTACGTGGCCGATGGTCCAGTCGGTGTAGTGGGAGAGGGCGTTGACGGTCTTGATCGCCATCATCGGGCCTTCGAAGGTCGACATGCCGTAGAAGGCCAGGGAGACAACGAGGAAGCGCAGGATCGGGTCGCTGCGCAGCTTATGCCAGGCGCCCGAGAGGGTCATCATGCCGTTGATCATGCCGCCCCAGCTTGGCGCCAGCAGCACCAGTGACATCACCATGCCCAGGGACTGCGCCCAGTCCGGCAAGGCGGTGTAGTGCAAGTGGTGAGGGCCGGCCCAGATGTACAGGGTGATCAGCGCCCAGAAGTGCACGATGGACAAGCGATACGAATACACCGGGCGTTCGGCCTGCTTGGGCACGAAGTAGTACATCATGCCGAGGAAGCCCGCAGTGAGGAAAAAGCCTACTGCGTTATGCCCATACCACCACTGCACCATGGCATCCGTCGCACCGCCGTACAGCGAGTAGGACTTGGTCAGGCTGACCGGGATTTCCAGGTTGTTGACGATATGCAAAATGGCCACGGTGATGATGAACGCACCGAAGAACCAGTTGCCCACATAGATGTGCTTGGTCTTGCGTTTCATGATCGTGCCGAAGAACACGATGGCGTAGGCGACCCAGACGATGGTGATCAGGATGTCGATCGGCCATTCCAGCTCGGCGTATTCCTTGGAGCTGGTGTAGCCCAGTGGCAGGCTGATCGCGGCCAGCAGGATCACAAGCTGCCAGCCCCAGAAGCAGAACGCGGCGACTTTCGGCGCGAACAGCTGCGTCTGGCAGGTGCGTTGCACCGAGTAAAAGGAGCTGGCGAATAGCGCACAGCCACCGAACGCGAAGATCACCGCGTTGGTGTGCAAAGGGCGCAGGCGGCCGAAGCTGGTCCAAGGCAAATCGAAGTTGAGCGCAGGCCAAACCAATTGGGCGGCGAGAAAAACCCCGAGCCCCATGCCGACGATGCCCCACACCACCGTCATAATGGCGAATTGGCGGACCACCTTGTAGTTATAGGCGGTACTTAAAGTAGTGTTCATGGTTCCCCATCCACGGTTCAACCCAAGCAAGTGCGGCACTTGGGCTGGAGTTATAGGCAGACTAAAAAGCGAGGCAAGCATGGGCAAAGAGCACAAGGCCAGTATTGACGGGGATCAATGGGCGCAGTGTGTACGGGAACACGGCTGGTTGTGGGATGTCGCTGCGGGCACGACGTCGGGTGAGCCGGTCACGCTGATCCTGGCCCACGGCGCCGGCGCGCCGATGGACTCGGCGTTCATGAACGACATGGCTGCACGCCTTGCCGGGCATGGCGTGAGCGTATTGCGCTTCGAGTTTGCCTACATGGCCCAGCGCCGTATGGACGGCGGCAAACGCCCGCCGAATCCGGCACCGAAACTGCTGGAAGGCTGGCGCGAGGTACATGCCCAGGTGCGACGTCATGTCGCTGGGAAACTGGCGATTGGCGGCAAGTCCATGGGCGGGCGGATGGCGAGTCTTTTGGCTGATGAGTTGGGTGCTGACGGGCTGGGGTGCCTGGGTTATCCCTTCTATGCGGTGGGTAAACCGGAGAAACCACGGGTCGAGCATCTGGCCGGGCTGAAGGCGCCGACGTTGATTGTGCAGGGTGAGCGCGATGCGCTAGGCAATCGAGCGGCGGTTGAGGGGTATGACTTGTCGCCGAACATCGAGCTGATGTGGCTGGTGGCGGGGGATCATGATTTGAAGCCGTTGAAGGCGTCGGGATTTACCCATGAGCAGCATCTGGCGGCTGCGGCGGTGCAGGTGTCGAGTTTTTTGCTGAGTCTTGAATGAAACCTGTGGCGAGGGAGCTTGCTCCCGCTGGAGTGCGCAGCGGCCCCAAAAGTCTTGGGAGCGCTTCGCACTCCAGCGGGAGCAAGCTCCCTCGCCACAGTGGTTTATCGGTTAAAACGCTCCACCAGCGAATACTGGGTATTGGCGGTATGCGTCAACTCCTCACTCAACTGCGCCGAGTTCATCGCCTGCTCCGAGGTCTGGTCCGCCAACAGCGCAATGGTGCTGATGTTGCGGCTGATCTCCTCGGCCACCGCACTTTGCTCCTCGGTTGCGGCTGCGATCTGAGTGGTCATGTCGGTGATATTGGCCACCGCCTCACTGATGCCCACCAACGCCTGGTCCGCTTCCATCACCCGCGCTACACCTTCTTCAGCCTGGCGGTGCCCGGCGTCCATGGTTTGCACGGCCGCAGCTGCGGTGTGTTGCAGCTTGGCGATCAGGGTATGGATCTGCCCGGTGGATTCGGCCGTACGCTGCGCCAGTTGGCGCACTTCATCGGCGACCACTGCAAAACCACGGCCCATCTCACCGGCCCGCGCGGCTTCGATAGCGGCATTGAGTGCCAGCAGGTTGGTTTGGTCGGCAATGCCTTTGATCACGTCGACCACGCCGCCGATTTCATCGCTGTCCTTGGCCAGTTGCGTGACGGTCACACCGGTCTCCCCAACGGCTGCCGAAAGACGCTGAATCGCCTCGCGGGTTTCCCCGGCGATATCGCGGCCGCGCCCGGTCAGGCGGTTGGCTTCCTGGGTGGCGTCGGCGGTGCGCTGCACGTGGCTGGCCACTTCCTGGGTGGTCGCCGCCATCTGGTTTACCGCAGTGGCCACCTGTTCGGTTTCCACGCGCTGGCGTTCCAGGCCGCTGGAGCTGTTGTGCGCCAGGGTGTTGGACTGCGCGGCCTGGTCGTTGAGGTGCTCGGCGGTGTCCTGCAGGCGGGTAAGGCAGGTCTTCAGACGCGCTTCCTGGCTGAGGATCGACATTTCCAGGCGCGCCTGTGCGCCACGGCTGTCGGTGTACATCTGCGCGATCAACGGGTCGGATGTGGTCTGTTCGGCCAGGCGCAGCAAACGCTTGAGGCCGCGCTGCTGCCAGCTCAGGCCCAGCAGGCCCAATGGCACCGACAGCGCCGCTGCCAGGGCAAAACCCCATTGGGAGGTGAGGGTGGCGCCGATCATGAAGCTCAACTGGCTGACCAGGATAAACGGCAGCCAGTCCTGCAACACCGGCAGCCATTTGTCCCGCTGGGGAACGGCCGACTTGCCTTGGTTGATGCGTTGATAGAGCGCCTCGGCCCGGCGGATCTGCTCGGCGGTGGGCTTGATGCGCACCGATTCGTAGCCGATCACCTGGTTACCGTCAAAGACCGGCGTCACATAGGCGTTAACCCAATAGTGGTCACCGGTCTTGCAGCGATTCTTGACAATGCCCATCCATGGCAAGCCTTGTTTGAGCGTGGACCACATATGCGCGAACACGGCCGGAGGCACATCCGGGTGACGCACCAGGTTGTGTGGCGCGCGCACCAGTTCTTCGCGGGTGAACCCACTGATTTCGACAAAGGCGTCGTTGCAGTAGGTAATCACACCCTTGGCATCTGTGGTGGAGATCAACCGTTGCTGAGCGGGGAAGGTACGTTCGCGCTGGGTAACGGGTTGGTTATTACGCATGATTGTTCAATCCGCAAGGCTTTCAGGGGGTATCGGCCATGCGGGGCATTTATTTAACTTATTTTTGCAACAATCCTGCGAACAGTGGGCTGGCTGTGGCGAGGGAGCTTGCTCCCGCTCGGGTGCGTAGCGCCCGCAAGTTTTCTGGGGCCGCTTCGCAGCCCAGCGGGAGCAAGCTCCCTCGCCACAACAGCTCGCTCCTACAGTAAGAAATGCTCAGCCGGCGAGCATCGGGTAGGTAAACAACCCGAAGTGCAACAGATTCAAGCCAAAATGCGTGGCAATCGCCGCGCCTAGCCCGCCGAACCGATACGCCAGGCCGTAACCCACACCGGCAATACCCGCCAGCAGCATCCACTGCCACCCCGCAGCAAAATGCACCAGGCCAAATAACAGCGAGGCCAGCAGCAGCGCGAGGTTCTCGCCATAGGGCAGGTGTTTGAAGCGTTGGCTCAGACCGCCCTGGATATACCCGCGAAACAGCGCTTCTTCGACCAACGTCACCAGCAGCAGGTTGTTCAACACCCACAGCCACGCCTCGTCCGGCCACTTGGGCGCCCAACTGATCATCCCCAGCAGGGCCGCGCCACCCAAGGCGGCGATGGCGGCCAGGGTCAGGGCCACGGCCGTGACGCAGATCGACAGGCGCAATGAGCGTCGCGCCACGATCCACGGGCAGGCCAGCAACAGCCAGAAGCCGATCAGGGGTTTGTCCTGGTTCAGGTACATCGAGAAGGGCACTGAGTCGGGAGTAAAACGCTGGGGCGCAATACCGCGGCCGTTATAGAAACCCGGCAGCCAGTGCATCGCCAGGCCCAGGGCCAGGACAATAAACAAGCCGTGGCCCAGGTAGCGCGCCCAAGGGTTGCGTTGCTGGCGCACGGCGTACCCGGCCACCAGCAGCAGTGCGATGGATACCGCCGCCAGTACGCCCAGTTGGCCGTAGATCAAAGCCACGACATAGCCAATGGAAAGTAGGCTGAGGTACAGCCAGGGCAAAGCAATCATGTGAAATCCTTCGAAAAATCCGGGCAGCATTATAGCGAGTGGCCAGGTTCTAGGGCATGAAAACGCCTCCACGTACAAGGCAAGGGGGAAAGGATTGCAAAGTATGTTTGCGGCTGGTTATAGTCGTCGCGTCTTAATCCCTTCAAAAAAGATCAGCACATGCCAGCTTCCCAGCGCATAGCGGTAGTCGATTCAGCGGTCAACGCTGTGGTCGTGCCGTGCCGTGGCAAGCAGCCTGCGCAGATCAGTCATTACCCCCCACCTGTCAGTAGCACGCCGGTGCACGCAGTCGTAGCACCGCCGGGTGTTGGCATTTCGGGCTGATCAGCGATTCGCTGTTGCCCGTGCCTGCCTGAAAAAAACCTACTGAAATTCAGTTTTTTACTGAGTCGGCTTTTTTGCCTGATAACAGGTGGCAACCATGTCTGTGCTTTCAAAACAATCCGTGGCCGCGGCGGCCTCGACGAGCGTGTTTGTCTTGCTGTGGAGCAGCGGGGCGATCTTCTCCAAGTTAGGCCTTGCCCATGCTTCGCCCTTTGCCTTTCTGTTGATCCGGTTTGCCATCGCCCTGATGGGGTTGGTGGTACTGGTACCGATCCTCAAGTTGAAGCTGCCACGTCCCGGCAAGCCCCTGCTGTATGCGGCCGCGACGGGCCTGGTACTGCTAGGGGCCTACCAGATCTTCTATCTGCTGGCCCTGGACCTCAACGTCACCCCCGGGGTGATGGCGACCATCATGGGCGTGCAGCCGATCCTTACCGTGGTACTGATGGA
This sequence comes from Pseudomonas sp. GL93, assembly GCF_003408955.1. Classification (NCBI taxonomy): domain Bacteria; kingdom Pseudomonadati; phylum Pseudomonadota; class Gammaproteobacteria; order Pseudomonadales; family Pseudomonadaceae; genus Pseudomonas; species Pseudomonas sp. GL93. The sequence continues at coordinate 165,736 of NZ_NKRF01000076.1, read as the reverse complement.
GCGCCAACGCTCCTGGCGCCGGCTGTTCGGCCTGGGGTTGGGGTTGGCGGGCTTGATCATGGTGGTGTATCAGGGCATCGGGCTGGCGGGCATGTCCCTGGCGGGGATGCTGTTCGGGCTGCTGGCGCTGGCGAGCATGACGTTTGGCTCGATCATGCAAAAACGCATCACCGACAATCCCTTGGGCACGCTGCCACTGCAATACCTGGCCGGGTTGCTGCTGTGCGCGGTGTTCGTGCCGTTCCAGCCGTTCCACTTTGAACACAGTGCACGTTTTTACCTGCCGGTACTGTGGATGGGGCTGGTGGTGTCCGTGCTGGCGACGTTGTTGCTGTACCGCCTGATCGCCCGGGGCAACCTGGTGAATGTCACCAGTCTGTTCTATCTGGTGCCGGCGGTAACCGCGGTGATGGACTACCTGATCTTCGGCAATCGCCTGGCCCTGTTGAGCGTGCTGGGAATGACGTTGATCATCGTCGGTTTGATCTTCGTGTTCCGTAAGAACTAAAAACCACCCCCTGTAGGAGCGAGCTTGCTGTGGCGAGCAAGCTTGCTTGCGCTGGGGTGCGAAGCACCCCCAGGAGCTTGCGACTGCTACGCAGTCGAGCGGGAGCAAGCTCCCTCGCCACAGGGGCGCTCCTACAGTTTTTGCGGGCGCAGCACCAACCACAACGCCCCGGCAATCAACACCCCGCCATACAGATGGGCCATGGACAATGGCTCATCCAACAGCAGCGCCCCCCACAACACGCCGAACGGCGGGATCATAAAGGTCACGGTCATCGACTTGACCGGGCCAATGGATGACAGCAGGCGGAAGTACAGGATGTAGGCAAACGCCGTACACACCAGCCCCAACCCCAGCAGCGACGACCACACCTGCCAGCCGCCCCAGCTCGCCGGTGGATGGCTGATAGCGCTGTAGGCAAAGAACGGCAACAGGAACAACGTCGCCCCCAACATGCTGCCCAAGGCCGAGAGGCGGCTATCCAACCCGCCGCGCTGGTCCAGCCAACGCCGCGCCAGGAAACCGGCAAAGCCATAGCAGGTGGTTGCCAGCAGGCACGCCAATGCGCCCATCAATAATTCCAGATCAAAGGCCACCGGCCCCGCACGCGTGAGCACGGCAACGCCAAACAGCCCCAAGGCGACACCTGCGATTTTCGACGGCGTCAGGCGTTCGCTGAAAAACAATCCGCCAATCAGCACGCCCATCAGCGGTGTGGTGGCGTTGAAAATCGCCGAATAACCCGCCGGCAGTACCTGCGCCGCCACTGAATACATGGTCGCCGGAATCCCGGAGTTGATCACCCCCAGCAGCAAAACGGTTTTGAACTTGCCCTGGAAATCCCAGCTCACGCGCATCATCGCCAGGATCACCAATAAACCCGCGGCGGCAATCGACACGCGGAAAAACGCGGTGGGCACTGTGCCGCTTTCCGGCGCGATAATGCGCATGAACAGGAAACTCGCGCCCCAGATGGCAGCCAGCCCCAGCAGATACAGGGTGTCAACAGGTCTCACGGAAAACTCCTACGCCAATCGGGCGCAGAAGTGTTGCCCAGCGGGCAGGTCGGCACAATGGCTAATTGCAGTCAGTTCACCCCTGCGCAAAATCATTCTTCTCCTGCCTCGGTTCACTGGCTAAGCTCTGGGCTTCCAGATACCCGTTCGAGGTTTCCCGCATGTCGCAGTCCGCCCTCGCTATCGCCCGGATGATCCTCGACGGTTTCGACGATTACCGTGAGCACTTCCGCCAGATCACCGATGGCGCCCGTGAGCGTTTCGAGAAGGCCCAGTGGCAGCAGGGGCAGGCCGCGTCGGCCGCGCGCATCAACCTCTATGAAGAGAAAGTCGCTGAGGTCACGACCCGCCTGCGCGCCAGTTTTGACCCTGCGGCATTGCAGGACATCGGCCAGTGGCCCCTGGTAAAAAGCGCCTATATCGGCCTGATCGATCTGCGTTTTGACGATGAACTGTCCGAGACCTGGTACAACTCGATCTTCTGCGGCCTGTTCAGCCATGACCTGATCAGCGACGGCTGCATGTTCATTCACACCACCCGACCGAGCCTGCGCCGGGCGCGGGCGGCGCAAACCCGTATCTACACGCCGGCCGGTAAAATAGCGGACATGCTCGCGCAGGTTTTCTCTGACTACAGCTTCAGCGAGCCCTACGCCGACCTGCCCGCCGACCTGCGCCGTCTCGAAGCCCAGTTGCGGGAAAACCTGCCGGGTTGGGTGTGCAAGGACCCGGACCTCAAAGTCGAGTTGTTTTCCTCGGTGCTGTACCGCAACAAAGGCGCCTACCTCGTGGGGCGCATCTACACCCGCGACGAACAATGGCCGCTGGTGATTCCGCTGCTGCACCGCGAAGGGCGTGGCATCCAGATCGATGCGTTGATCACCGACGAAGCCGACGTGTCGATCATCTTCTCGTTCACCCGTTCCTATTTCATGGTCGACGTGCCCGTGCCAGCGGAGTTCATCGGCTTTCTCAAGCGCATCCTGCCGGGCAAGCACATTGCCGAGCTGTACACCTCCATCGGTTTCTACAAGCACGGTAAATCCGAGTTCTACCGCGCGCTGATCAACCACCTGGCCACCACTGATGACCAGTTCATCATGGCCCCCGGCGTGCGTGGCATGGTCATGAGCGTGTTCACGCTGCCGGGTTTCAATACGGTGTTCAAGATCATCAAGGACCGCTTCTCGCCGTCAAAAAACGTCAACCGCGCCACGGTGATCGAAAAGTACCGCCTGGTAAAAAGCGTCGACCGCGTAGGGCGCATGGCCGATACCCAGGAGTTCGCCGACTTCCGCTTCCCCTTGAGCAAGTTCGAGCCCGAGTGCCTGGCCGAGTTGCTGGAAGTCGCCGCCGGTACTGTGGAGGTAGAGGGCGACACCGTGCTTATCCGCCACTGCTGGACCGAGCGACGCATGACCCCGCTCAACCTCTACCTCGACAACGCCAACCCCGCCCAGGTGCGCGAAGCATTGGAGGATTACGGCCTGGCGATCAAGCAACTGGCGGCGGCGAATATCTTCCCCGGCGACATGCTGCTGAAGAACTTTGGCGTCACCCGCCACGGCCGCGTGGTGTTCTACGACTACGACGAAATCTGCTTTCTCACCGAAGCCAACTTCCGCCATATCCCCGCGCCGCGCACCCCCGAGGATGAAATGGCCTCCGAGCCCTGGTACTCCATCGGCCCGTTGGACGTGTTCCCCGAAGAGTTCCCGCCGTTCCTGTTTGCCGACGCCGGGCAACGCCGGTTGTTCGATGAGCTGCATGGCGAGCTGTACAACGCTGATTACTGGAAAGGCCTGCAGGACGCGATTCGTGCCGGTAAGGTGATCGACGTATTCCCCTACCGCCGCAAAGACCCGCTATAACCTATTGCCCCTGTGGGAGCGGGCTTGCTCGCGAATACGGTGGTTCAGTTGATACATCTGTGACTGACACACCGCTTTCGCGAGCAAGCCCGCTCCCACATTTTGGTTCGGTTTACACCCGTTGAAGCTCAACTGCCTGCCAGATGGGCTGCTTTTCTGCCACACTTGCCGGCCGTGCATAAATAGATGACCGTCGAAATAGCTGATGACAGACCAAGCACCCACCATCGACCAACTGCTCAAAACCCTCGATCACGCCATGCTCGCCGACCGCCACCGCTTGCGGCGCCAGTTGCTTGAGCTGCGCAAGAAACCCGACGAGGAGAAGCTGGCGCAGTGGGTGGCGCGCATGCAGGCATCGTGCGCGCAGGTCACGGCGCGGCGCGCCAGCCTGCCGGTGATTCGCTATGACGACAGCCTGCCGATTGCCGCCAAGCGCGATGAGATCAAGGACGCGCTCAATAAACACCAGGTGCTGATCATCGCCGGTGAGACCGGCTCGGGTAAAACCACGCAGTTGCCGAAAATCTGCCTGGAAATCGGCCGCGGCCAGTTCGGCCTGATCGGTCATACCCAGCCACGTCGGATCGCCGCGCGCAGTGTCGCCAGCCGCGTCGCTGAAGAACTGGCCACACCATTGGGCGCGTTGGTCGGCTATCAAGTGCGCTTTGAAGACCAGAGCGATGCCAACACCCTGATCAAGCTGATGACCGACGGCATTCTGCTGGCCGAAACCCAGAATGACCGTTACCTGGAACGCTACGATACGATCATCGTCGACGAAGCCCACGAACGCAGCCTGAACATCGACTTCCTGCTCGGCTACCTCAAGACCCTGTTGCCGCGCCGGCCCGACCTGAAAGTCATCATCACCTCGGCCACCATCGACCTGGAGCGCTTTTCCAAGCACTTCGACGATGCGCCGATCGTCGAGGTGTCGGGCCGTACCTTCCCGGTGGACACCTGGTATCGCCCACTCACCCTGGAACAGGACGAGGAGGGCAACCGCGTCGAGGACGACCTGACCGTCGACCAGGCGATCCTCGCCACCCTCGATGAAATCGCCGCCTATGAGCGCAGCGAACGGCGCAGCCCAGGCGATGTATTGGTGTTTTTACCCGGCGAGCGCGAGATTCGTGACGCGGCCGATATGCTGCGCAAGGCCCAGCTCAAGCACACCGAGATTTTGCCGTTGTACGCACGGCTGTCGCCGGCCGAGCAGCAGCGCATTTTCCAGTCCCACCCGGGCCGGCGCGTGGTACTGGCGACCAACGTCGCGGAAACCTCGCTGACGGTGCCGGGCATTCGCTATGTGATCGACAGCGGCACGGCGCGCATCAGCCGCTACAGCTATCGCGCCAAGGTACAGCGTTTGCCCATCGAGGCGATCTCACAGGCCAGCGCCAACCAGCGTAAAGGCCGTTGCGGCCGGGTTGAGCCGGGCATTTGCATTCGCTTGTACAGCGAAGAAGATTTTATCGGCCGCCCGGAATTTACCGACCCGGAGATCCTGCGCACCAACCTCGCCGCCGTGATCCTGCAGATGCTGCACCTGCGCCTGGGCGAGATCACCGATTTCCCGTTTATCGAACCGCCGGATGGCAAGGCCATCAGCGACGGTTTCAACCTGCTGCAAGAACTCTCGGCGGTGGACCGCAACAGCCAGCTCACCCCGCTGGGCCGCCAGCTCGCCCGCTTGCCGGTGGACCCGCGCATGGGTCGCATGTTGCTGGAAGCGGCCAAGCTCGGCAGTTTGCAGGAAGTGTTGATCGTCGCCAGCGCCATGTCGATCCAGGATCCGCGCGAGCGCCCACCAGAGCGTCAACAAGCGGCCGACCAGGCCCACGCGCAGTGGAAAGATCCGGATTCGGACTTCGCCGGGTTGGTCAACCTGTGGCGCGGTTTCGAGGAGCAGCGCCAGGAACTGACCGCCAGCCCGTTGCGCAACTGGTGCCGCAAAAACTTCCTCAACTACTTGCGCCTGCGCGAGTGGCGCGACTCCCATCGTCAATTGAGCCTGATCTGCCGCGACATGCAGCTGAGCCTCAACAAAGAGCCCGCCGACTATCCGAAGCTGCATAAAGCCGTGTTGTCCGGCCTGCTCAGCCAGATCGGCCAGAAGACCGAAGACGGCGATTACCTCGGAGCGCGCCAGCGTCGCTTCTGGATTCACCCGTCTTCGGGTATCGGCAAGAAGCGCCCGCAATGGCTGATGACTGCCGAACTGGTGGAGACCACCAAGCTCTATGCACGCATGGTGGCGAAAATCGACGCCGACTGGATCGAGCCGCTGGCCGGGCACCTGATCAAGAAAAACCACTTCGAACCCCATTGGGAGAAGAAGCGCGGCCAAGTGGTGGCCTTTGAACAGATCACCCTGTTCGGGCTGATCGTGGTCGGGCGCCGGCCGGTGCATTACGGGCCGATTGACCCGGTGGTGTCCCGCGAGCTGTTTATCCGTGAAGGCCTGGTGCGCGGCGAGATTCAGTCCCGTGCCAAGTGCCTGACGGCCAACCAGAAACTGCTGGAACAACTCGACGAGCTGGAAGCCAAGGCTCGCCGGCGCGACATCCTGGCCGACGAAGAAACCCTGTACGCCTTTTACGATGCGCGCCTGCCCGCAGAGATTCACCAGACCGCCACCTTTGACAGTTGGTACAAGGTCAACAGCCAGAAAGACCCGCAACTGCTGATCATGCGCGAAGAAGACGTACTGGCTCGCGAGGCCAGTGAAGTCACCGCCGCGCATTACCCGGACACCTTGCACTTGGGCGACCTGGCCCTGGCCTTGAGTTACCACTTCGAACCCAACCACCCCCGTGACGGCGTGACCCTGCGGGTGCCGGCGCCGTTGTTGCCGGCGTTGCCAGCCGAGCGCCTGGAGTGGCTAGTGCCGGGCTTGATCGAGGCTAAGTGCATCGCCCTGGTGCGCAACTTGCCCAAGGCGCTGCGCAAAAACTTCGTGCCGGTGCCGGACTTCGTCAAGGCCGCGCTGCAACGCATCGAGTTCGGCCAGGGCTCGTTGCCCCAGGCGCTGGGACGTGAATTGCTGCGCATGACCGGTGCGCGGGTCAGCGATGAGGCGTGGGCCGAGGCGGCGCAACAGGTGGAAAACCACCTGAAGATGAACCTGGAAGTGGTCGACGGCCAGGGCAAGTTCCTCGGCGAAGGCCGTGACCTGGCTGAGCTGACCGCACGGTTCGCCGAAGCCAGCCAGGCTGCCTTGGCCGTGCCGCAAACCGCGAAAAGCCAGCAGCCGGTGGAGGCCAAGGTGTTTGCGGCGGTGGCGGAAAAAACTCAGCAGAACATCGCCGGCCTATCGATGACGGTGTATCCGGCACTGGTGGAAGAGAACGGCACGGTCAAGGAGGGGCGTTTCTCTACCGCCGCCGAAGCCGAGTTCCAGCACCGTCGCGCCTTGCAGCGCCTGCTGATGCAGCAATTGGTGGAACCGGCGAAATTCCTGCGCGGCAAATTGCCGGGGCTGACCGAACTGGGCTTGATGTACCGCGAATTGGGGCGTATCGACGCGCTGGTGGAAGACATCCTGCTGGCCAGCCTCGACACCTGCGTACTCGAAGGCGAAGCCAGCCTGCCAAGGGATGGCGCTGGCCTGGCGGCCTTGGCTGAACGCAAGCGCGGCACTTGGACGGAGCACGCCGAACGCCTGGCGCGCCTGACCCTGGAGGTGCTGAAACTCTGGCACGGCCTGCAAAAACGCTTCAAGGGCAAGATCGACCTGGCCCAGGCCGTAGCCTTGAACGATATCAAGCAGCAACTGAGCAACCTGGTGTACCCAGGTTTTGTGCGGGAAACCCCGGCCCAGTGGTTCAAGGAACTGCCGCGTTTCCTCAAGGCCATCGAGCTGCGCCTGGAAAAACTGCCGAGCCAAGTGCAAAAGGACCGCGTGTGGAGCAGCGAATTGGGCGGCCTGTGGGCGCAGTACCAGAACCGCCTGAACAAACACACCCAGGAAGGCAAGCGCGACCCGCAACTGGAGCTGTACCGCTGGTGGCTGGAGGAATACCGAGTGTCGCTGTTTGCCCAGCAGTTGGGCACCAAGGTACCGATTTCCGATAAGCGCCTGAGCAAGCAATGGAGCCAGGTAGATCCCTGAAGCCCTTACCCACCTGTAGGAGCGAGCTTGCTCGCGAAAAACGTCAACGATAACGCGTGTTTCCTGGATAAACGCGGCGCCTATGAGTTTTTCGCGAGCGAGCTCGCCCCTACAGCTGGGTGTTTGTCTGGCCTATAGCGCCAAATCCCCAGTGTTGTGGCAAACTTCGCGGTTACAGATTGAATAAAAGCATTGCCAGTTTGATGCCCGCTGGATGACATCAAACCACTTTAAGTTTGGTACGACGGTACCAATATCTTCTGCCTGACAGATTTAGAGGAACGACCGTGCATAACGTCGTCATCAGCGGCACTGGCCTGTACACCCCGGCCAACAGCATTTCCAACGAAGAGCTGGTGGAGTCTTTCAATGCCTACGTACAACAGTTCAACGCCGACAACGCCGCCGCTATCGAACGTGGCGATGTGCAGGCGCTGACCGAGTCGAGCGCGGCATTCATTGAAAAGGCATCCGGCATCAAGAGCCGTTTTGTGATGGACAAGGACGGCATCCTCGATCCGCAGCGCATGGCTCCACGGCTGCCCGAGCGCAGCAACGACGAATGGTCGGTGCTTTGCCAGATGGCCATCGGTGCTGCCGAACAAGCCCTGCAGCGCGCCGGCAAGACCGCCGCCGACATCGACGGCGTCATCGTCGCCTGCTCCAACCTGCAACGCGCTTACCCGGCGATCGCCATCGAAGTCCAGGAAGCCCTGGGTATCCAGGGCTTCGGTTTCGACATGAACGTGGCGTGTTCCTCGGCCACCTTCGGCATCCAGAACGCGGCCAACAGCATCCAGTTGGGCCAGGCCCGGGCGATTCTGATGGTTAACCCGGAAGTCTGCACCGGCCACCTGAACTTTCGTGACCGTGACAGCCACTTCATCTTCGGTGATGCCGCCACGGCGGTGATCCTGGAGCGTGCTGACCTGGCGACGTCCGAGCATCAGTTCGACGTGGTGAGCACCAAGTTGCTGACCAAGTTTTCCAACAACATCCGCAACAACTTCGGCTTCCTCAACCGCACGGCGGAAGAGGGCATCGGCGCCCCCGACAAGCTGTTCGTGCAGGAAGGCCGCAAGGTGTTCCGTGATGTCTGCCCGATGGTGGCCGAATTGATCGGCGAGCACTTGGCAGAAAACCAGCTGAGTGTCACTGATGTGAAGCGTTTCTGGCTCCACCAGGCCAACCTGAGCATGAACCACCTGATCGTGAAGAAACTGCTGGGGCGCGACGCGTCGGTGGAAGAAGCGCCGGTGATCCTTGATACTTACGCCAATACCAGCTCGGCCGGCTCGGTGATTGCGTTCCACACTTATCAGGATGACCTGCCCAAGGGCGCGGTTGCCGTACTCAGCTCCTTTGGCGCCGGGTATTCGATTGGCAGTGTGATCCTGCGCAAACGCTGAGTGTGTGGCCGGACGCGGTCAACTGTGGGAGCTGGCTTGCCTGCGAAGGCATCGGCTCGGTGTGCCTGAATCACCGAGTTGTCTGGATCGCAGGCAAGCCAGCTCCCACATTGACCGTATTTCCACGGCAAGATTGAGGTAAACGATGGCAGCAGCGGACGACGCGCACCTGCTTGAACGCCTGCTCAAGGGTGAGCAGCGGGCTTATAAGGAATTGGTCAACACCTACCAGAGTGCAATGCGGGCAGTGGCCTATGCCATCGTCGGCCAGCGCCACGCCGACGAAGTGGTGCAAGATGCCTGGCTTTCGGTGGTGCGCAACCTGGCCAAGTTCGAAGGGCGATCGAGCCTCAAGACCTGGCTGTTGACCATCACCGCCAATTCCGCAAAGAGCCGTTACAAACAAAATCGTCGGGAAGTGCTGCTCGACGATTTGCCCTCACCCCACGGCACTATTGGCGATGACCGCTTCAGCCCGGATGATGGCCATTGGGCTGTTGCCCCTTACGCTTGGCACCAAGACACCCCGGAGGCGCTGCTGACCGAAGATGAACTGCGCAAATGCCTGGAGCATACGATTCTGAGTTTGTCTGAACTACAAAGCAGTGTGCTGGTATTGCGTGAGCGCCAGGGCCTGGAACTGGAAGAAATCTGTAATCTTCTGACCCTTTCACTCTCCAACGTCCGTGTGCTGTTGCATCGAGCACGGCTTAAAGTCTTCGCCACGGTGGAGCATTTTGAGGAAACGGGCGAATGTTGACCTGTAAAGAGCAAGTAGCGCGTTCCAGTGACTACCTCGATGGGCAATTGACCTTTCGGGAGCGTCTGCTGGTGCGTCATCACTTGATGTTCTGCCCGAACTGCCGGCGTTTTATCCGTCAGATGCGCTTGCTGCAGGCGACGCTCAAGCGTATGCCGCAGGAGCCGGTGGAGGGTGTTGATGCGCTGGCTGAACAACTGGCGGCCGAGCGGCGTAGAGACATGTAGGAGCGAGCTTGCTCGCGAAAAACGTCAACGGTAACGCGGGTAACCTGGATAAACGCGTTGCCTGTGGGTTCTTCGCGAGCAAGAACTAGGCGTCCCCCTCGCTCCTACATGTTAAGCATTAGAACTTGGCTTCAGCATCCAGCTGCAAGGTGTTGGTATCGGCATCCCGCTGAGTCCGGCTGGCGAAGTCAGCCTTGGTCAGGAAGTAGGTGGCGCCGATGGCGAAGTTCTTGTCGATGTCGTAGCTCACTTTCATCTTATGACCGCGCGAACCGGTGGTGCCGTTGGCGAAGTCCGAATCGGTGAAGGCGCCTACGACGGCATTACGTTGAACGTCGCGGTAGTTGTAGTCCAGGTTCAAGCCGAACACCTTGGACTTGGCACCCAGCAACCAGGCGGTGTCCTGGTCGGTCACCGCATCGTTGTTTTTCACGTACTGGCCGTAGAACGACAGCGGCACGGCCAGGCCGCCAATGTCTGCTTGCGCAAAGCCTTCGTACAGGCGGAATTCATTGTTGGCCGAGTTGCCGTTGACCGCCAGTGCGCAAGGCGTGGTGGTGGTTGTGCAGCGGCTGTCTTCGTCATTCTTGTAGGCGTAGATGCTGCCGCCCAAGGTCATTTTCAGGTTGTCGGTAACCGAGAAACGCGTGCCCAACTGGCCGGACGTCAGGCGCAGGTCATGGCGAAATTGCACGCCGTCACCGTCCACGTTGTCCTTGAGGTTGTAGTTACCCAGGCTACCGAACAGCTCAGCGCTGCTACCCAGTGGGTATTTGTAGGTGACGGCCAGGCCTTCAGGGTTGATGTCGCTATCCCAGATCACATCGCCCATGTTCACCCACGGCTGCAGCATCTTGCCGCCGATCACGTGCAGGTTCTTGATCTGGTCCGGGTGGTAGTCGATGTAGCCGAGGTCCAGCCAGATCGACTTCTTATCGAAGTAACCATCCTGGTCCTGGTTGGTGGAGCGAGCATCGTCGCCGCCGCCGGTGGCAATACGGATACCGGTGTCCACCTGCGGGTTGATTTCGGTGTAGGCACCCAGGCGGGCACGGATACGTTGACGGTCCTTGTCACGCCCACCGTTGTTGGGCTCGCCGTCGATCTTGATGGTTTCCTGGCGGAAGCGCACATCGCCCTTGAACTGGGTCTTGGCTGCCCATGCCAATTTCTGGTCGAAGCTGCTCAGCTCGTTGGTTTTTTTCGCAGTGGCCGCGATCTGCTCGTTGGTCTCTTGTTGAGCTTGGCGTGCGATCTGCTGTTCTTTCTGATCCCTGGCCAGTTCCATTTGCAGTTCGGTGTACTGCGCCGCGGTGATCTGGCCGTTGGCCTTGAGCATGTCGAGCAATTTAGCGTCGACTGCAGCGCTGGCTGGAACGCTCAGTGCCAGCAACAGGCCGCCACACAGGACCGCCGCAGTTTTAGTGGAAGCAAGACGCATATCAATCTCCGAAAGTGAGGAGGGATGGCAACACCCTCCAGGACACAACCGACCCATGACGGACGGAAAAATGTCGCCCGGTAGACCCGGACGCTCTAAAAACTGGCGTCAGTATCGCGACCGTTTATGACGGAGTAGTGGCTAAGTGATTTCATCTAGATGACAAATCGTTGCGCTACGGAACTAAGGGTTTTGGCGCCTGTCGGCGTGTTTTGAGGATGTGCGCGCGGCTGTGATCAGCGATACTCGCCAGGTTTTCATGCCAAGAAACAATGAGGATGCCGATGCCGCTGCAACGCCTGGACAGCCTGTCCGATATCGCTGCGCACACGTGGGATGCCCTGATGCCACAGGCCCAGCCGTTTATGCAGCATGGGTTTCTCAGTGCGCTGGAAGACAGCGCCAGTGTCGGCCCGCATTCGGGCTGGCAGACGGAGCACTTGCTGCACTGGGAAGGCGACCGGTTGATGGCGGCATTGCCGGGTTATCGCAAATGGCATTCGTATGGCGAGTACGTGTTCGATCACGGCTGGGCCGATGCCTGTGAGCGCGCCGGCATCGACTATTACCCCAAGTTGCTGACGGCCGTGCCGTTCAGCCCGGTCGGTGGGCCGCGTGTGTTGGCTGCCAGTGCCGCAGACGCTTTCGAATTGCTCAATAGCCTGCCGGGGTATCTGGAGGTCGAAGGCCTGTCGAGCGCCCATATCAACTTTACCGATGCCCTGGCCGACGAAGCCATGGCCCAACACTCCGGCTGGTTGCAACGCTTGGGTTGCCAGTTTCATTGGCAGAACCGAGGCTACCGCGACTTTCAGGATTTTCTCGACGCCCTGAGTTCACGCAAGCGCAAACAGATGCGCAAAGAACGTGAACAAGTGGCAGGGCAGGGTATCGAGTTCGAGTGGTTGCAAGGCCATGAGCTGAGCGAAGCGCAATGGGACTTTGTCTATGCCTGCTATGCCAACACCTACGCGGTGCGCCGGCAATCGCCCTACCTGACCCGCGCTTTTTTCAGCCTGCTGGCTGAACGCATGCCCGCGGCCATCCGCGTAGTGCTGGCCAAACAAGGCACGCGGCCGGTGGCGATGGCCTTCAGCCTGCTCGGTGGCGACAGCTTCTATGGCCGCTACTGGGGTTGCCTGGCGGAATTCGACCGCCTGCATTTCGAGACCTGTTTCTACCAAGGCATGGACTACGCCATCGCCCACGGCCTGCAACGCTTCGATGCGGGTGCCCAGGGGGAGCACAAATTGATTCGCGGGTTTGAGCCGGTGATTACGCGGTCCTGGCACTACCTGCGCCACCCGGGGTTGAAGAACGCTGTGGAAGATTTTCTTGAGCGCGAACGGGTGGGGGTTCTGGCGTATGCCGAAGAGGCGAGGGCGGCCCTGCCTTATCGGCACTCTGACGGAACGTGAAACACCTTGTAGGAGCGAGCTTGCTCGCGAAGAACGTGCAGACGACGCGGGATTACAGCTGTAAGCACTGCGTCATCGTTAGTGTTTTTCGCGAGCAAGCTCGCTCCTACAGGGATTGGGTCAAGCGGGTTTTTCTTCACCCAACCATCGGTAGGTAATGCCGCCGATCACCGCGCCGAGGATCGGCGCGAGCCAGAACAACCACAACTGCTGGAGTGCCCAGCCGCCGACAATCAACGCAGGCCCCGTGCTGCGGGCCGGGTTGACCGAGGTGTTGGTCACCGGGATGGAGATAAGGTGGATCAGCGTCAGCCCCAGGCCAATGGCGATGGGCGCGAAGCCTGCAGGGGCTCGACGGTCGGTAGCGCCAAGGATGATCAGCACGAACATCGCAGTCATCACCAGCTCGCAGACAAAGCCTGCCGCCATTGAATAACCACCGGGTGAGTGTTCGCCATAACCGTTGCTTGCCAGCCCGGACGCTAGCTCGAACCCTGGTTTGCCACTGGCGATGAAGTACAGCAGTGCGGCGGCGATGGCGCCACCGATCACTTGCGACACGATGTAGGCCGGCAACTCTCTGGCCGGAAATCTGCCGCCCACCACCAACCCCACCGAGACGGCCGGGTTAAGGTGGCAGCCGCTGATATGCCCGATGGCAAACGCCATGGTCAGTACCGTGAGTCCGAAAGCCAGGGATACGCCGAGCAGGCCGATGCCGACGTTGGGGAACGCTGCGGCCAACACGGCACTCCCGCAGCCACCCAACACCAGCCAAAACGTACCCAGTCCTTCCGTTACGGAACGTTTGAACAGTGACATGAACACTTCCTTAGATTGCTCTATCTGATTAACGGTCTGTGTGGCTTCCCTTCCGCCTTAAATCAGGGCCCTCCTGGGGCCTGATTGCAGTACAGCAGGATTGTGTCGCAAGACCAGCCAGATAGAGAAAGCTGTCAGAATTGTTCGGAATTGAGCGGGGCTTTACCCAGCGAAATCAGTCTATGCCGACAAAACCCCCGGTCTGATGCTGCCATAACCGCGAATAAAGCCCGCCGTATGCCAGCAACTCGGAATGGCTGCCGCTCTCGGCGATCTGGCCTTTTTCCAGCACCACCAGGCGGTCCATTCGTGCGATGGTCGACAACCGGTGTGCAATCGCAATCACCGTCTTGCCCTGCATCAAGGTTTCCAGGCTCTCCTGGATCGCCGCTTCCACTTCAGAGTCCAGCGCAGAGGTGGCTTCGTCCATGATCAGGATCGGCGCGTCCTTGAGCAGCACGCGGGCGATAGCGATACGCTGGCGTTGCCCGCCGGAGAGTTTCACCCCGCGCTCACCCACATGAGCATCCAGCCCGGTGCGGCCCTCGGAATCCGACAGCAGCGGGATGAACTCATCGGCGCGGGCCTTGTGCACCGCCGCCCACAGTTCCTCGTCAGTCGCGTCGGGCTTGCCATACAGCAGGTTGTCGCGGATCGAGCGGTGCAGCAACGAGGGGTCTTGGGTGATCATGCCGATTTGCGCGCGCAGGCTTTCCTGGGCGACCTCGGCGATGTTCTGGCCGTCGATGAGGATGCGCCCGCCCTGCAGGTCGTAAAGGCGCAGCAGCAGGTTGACTAGCGTCGACTTGCCCGCGCCGGATGGGCCGATCAAGCCGATCTTTTCCCCGGCCTTGATCTCGAGGTTGAGGCCGCCAATGATTCCGCTCTGCTTGCCGTAGTGGAAGTCCACCTGCTCGAAGCGCACCTGGCCGTGGGGCACCGTCAGGCGCGGAGCGTTTTCACGATCGACCACGGCCAGTGGCTGGGCGATGGTCTTCAGGCCGTCCTGCACGATACCGATGTTTTCGAAGATGCCGTTGACCACCCACATGATCCAGCCGGACATGTTGACGATGCGGATCACCAGGCCGGTGGCCAGGGCAATCGCGCCCACGGAAATCAGCGACTGGGTCCACAGCCACAGGGCCAGGCCAGTAGTGGTGACAATCAGCAGGCCGTTCAAAATACAGATCACGGTGTCCATGCTGGTGAGTACGCGGGCGGCCAGTTGGGTTTTTTCGGTCTGCTCGATGATCGCTTGCTTGGCGTATTCCTGTTCATTCTGCGTATGGGCGAACAGCTTCAAGGTGGTGATATTGGTATAGCCGTCGACAATCCGGCCCATCAACTTGGAGCGCGCCTCCGAGGAGACCACCGAGCGCTCTTTCACGCGAGGTACGAAGTAACGCAGGGCCAGGCTGTAGCAAACGATCCAGGTGATCAGCGGAATCATCAGCCGCCAGTCAGCCTCGGCAAACAACACCAGGGCACTGATGGCGTAGATCGACACGTGCCAGATAGCCTCTGCGGTCGCCACCGCCGAGTCACGCAAGGAATTGCCGGTTTGCATGATCCGCTGGGCGATGCGCCCGGCAAAATCGTTCTGGAAGAAATTCAGGCTCTGCTTGAGCACGTAGCTGTGGTTTTGCCAGCGAATCAGGCTGGTCATGCCGGGGTTGATGGTCTGGTGCACCAGCAAGTCATGCAGGCCGTTGAAGAGGGGGCGCAACAACAGGGCGACCACGGCCATCCAGATCAGCTCGGCGCTGTGGATCTGGAAGAAGTTCGCCGGTGGCGTGCCCTGGGCCAGGTCGATGATGCGGCTCAGGTAGCTGAACAACGCGACTTCGATCAGGGCGCCGACCAGCCCCACCACCAGCAGCGCGGCAAAGCACGGCCACACCTGGCGCAGGTAATAGAGATAGAAGGGCAGGACTTTTTCGGGAGGGGCCGCGCTGGGGGCGTCGCGGAAAATATCGATCAGTTGTTCAAAACGACGATAGAGCATTAGGTTTGACGCCCGCCGGGCGGGCTCTCCTTTCAAAGGTGCACGGTGCCGTGGGGGGCGCCGTGCAAAGCTGCCTGCGGACCTCAGTCGATGCGCTTGGCCGACTTGATGATCACAGGATCGATAGGCACGTTCTGCATGCCTTGCTTGGTGGTGGTCTGGGAGTTGACGATGACGTCGACGACGTCCATGCCCTTGACCACTTTGGCGAACACGGCATAACCGGCATCGCGGCCCGGGTCGAGGAAGGCATTGTCAGCCACGTTGATGAAGAATTGGCTGGTGGCCGAGTTCGGGTCATTGGTGCGAGCCATGGACAAGGTGCCACGCACGTTATGCAGGCCATTGCTGGCTTCGTTCTTGATCGGTGCTTCGGTCGGCTTTTGTGACATTTGCTGGGTGAACCCGCCGCCCTGGACCATGAAGCCCGGGATCACGCGGTGAAAGATCGTATTGGTGTAGAAGCCCTTGTCGACATAGGCCAGGAAGTTCTTGGTGCTGATCGGAGCCTTGACCGGGTCCAGTTCGATTTCAATCTGGCCGTTGGTGGTGTCGAGCAAAACATGTGGCGCCTTGGCCGGCTCAGCTGCCATCAGGTTGGCAGCGAACAAGGCGGAACCGGCAAAGAAGGCGATTTTTTTTAGCATGGGTCAGTGATCCTGGGTAGTGGTTTCGACGGTCTTTAGAAAATCGAGCAAGGTCGCGTTAAAGACCTCGGGTTGATCCAAGGGCGTGGCATGGCGGGAATCTTCGATCACCACCAGCCGCGCATCGGGCAGCAGTTTTACATAGATTTCTTTCTGCGCCACGGGGGTGTAGTCATGGTCAGCGCTGATGACCAGGGTTGGACAGGCAATTCTCGACAGTTGTTCCTGCACGCCCCAGCCCACAATGGCGTCGAAGCTGGCGAGATAAGCACGTTTGTCGTTTTTTACCCAGCGTTCGGCCATCTTGCGGCGCAGGTCGGCTTGCTCAGGTTTTGGGAACAGCCGATCGCCCAAGGCCTTGCCGATGGTGCCCAGGCTGAGCACGCGGGCCAGGGTCCAGCGTTTGGCCCATTGCCAATAGTCATCGGCACTGCGCACCTTGACCTCAGGCGCGCTGTTGACGATGCACAGGCTCTTGACCCGCAGGGGTTCATCCACTGCCAGTTGGAAGGCGATCATGCCGCCCATGGACAAACCCACCACGTGGGCCGCTGGCAGGTCCAGGTGTTCGATCAGGGCGATCAGGTCGAAGGTAAACCCCTTGATGCTGTAGCGCTCCCGGGGTTTGTCCGAGCGACCATGGCCACGCACGTCAACCACGATCAGGTGGTAGTGTCGGGCGAGTACCGGTACTTGCAGTTCCCAATCCTGGCTGCTGGAGCCCAGGCCGTGGATCAGGATCAGCGGGTTGCCATGGCCATATTCCTCGTAATGCAGGCTGCAGCCTTCATGGTCGAACCAGGCCATGGATGAACTCCGTTTCAGGCTTGTTGGGGGGCGGCAAAGGGCGCGTCCAGGGGAGCGGTGTCAAAGGTGCGCAGCAATTCCACGAGGATCTGCGTGGCGGGCCCCAAGGGTTTGTCTTTGTTGGAGTACAGGTAAAACGTCGGGTTGCGACTGCCGCCTTTTTCCAGGGGCAGTTGCTTGAGCACGCCTTCCTTGAGTTCGCGCTCGATCATGTGCCGGGGCAGCCAGGCAAAGCCCAGGCCGCTGGCGACGAAGGTGGCCGCGGTAGCGAGGCTGCCGACAGTCCAGCGCTGTTCAGCGCCGAGCCAGCCGACGTCGCGCGGTTGCTGGCGGCCGGAGTCACGGATCACCACCTGCATCTGGCTCTCCAGGTCGTGGAAACTCAGCTCACGGTTGAGGCGATGCAGCGAGTGATCGGGGTGGGCCACGGCGATGAACTCCACATCGCTCATTTCCGTGCCCAGGTAGCCCGGGATGATAAACCCGCAAATGGCCAGGTCCGCCATGCCGTCGAGCAGCAATTCTTCGACGCCGGACAGCACTTCTTCGCGCAGGCGCACCCGGCAGCCACGGCTTTGCGGCATAAAGGCGGTTAATGCGCGAACGAGACGTGCGCTGGGGTAGGCGGCATCCACCACCAGACGCACTTCGGCTTCCCAGCCCTGTTCCATGTGATGGGCGAGGTCTTCCAGCTGGCTGGCGTTTTTCACCAGTTGGCGGGAGCGGCGCAGCAGCACTTCACCGGCCTCGGTCAGCACCGCCTTGCGCCCGTCGATACGCAGCAAGGGGACACCGAGTTGGTCCTGCATGCGCGCCACGGTGTAGCTCACTGAAGATTGCGAACGGTGCAGCGCTTCGGCGGCCTGGGCAAAGCCGCCATGGTCGACCACGGCTTGCAAGGTGCGCCATTGATCGAGGGTAACGCGGGGCGCTTTCAAGATGAGCTCCTCTTGTCCTAAGCTGGCGGTCCTTATTGGAGACTGCCGAATGAGAAAATTGTGTTGTGTGTTGCTGGCGCTGCTGCCGATGAGCGCGTTTGCCTACCCCATCGATGTGACGAAGAAGATCAACGGCGTAAGCGTTGACTACACAGCGTCCGATGTGGACGCCGACATCAGTTCGATCCAGCTAAGTAACTACGGCACCAACGACGCGGTATGTTCGGTAACCTTCACCAACGGCCCGGAATCGCCACGCCGTCGTACCGTGACCGTGCCTGCTGGCAAAAGCACTAACACCACGGTCAAGTTCAATCGCTCCATCATCAAGATGCGTATTGCTCTGAACTGCGCGCCAAAATAAAGCAACAGCGGAGCATGCCCACAGGAATACTCCGCTTATAAACAAATTTCTAGATGGGTTGTAGCAGTTTTTTGCGCTTTTTTATCGAACGGGCCCTGGTTAACCTTCTCTCCATCGACTTACAGCAATTACCGATGGAGCCTACGAAGCCATGTCCAATGTTCTGATCATCGAAAGCAGTGCGCGCCAGCAGGATTCCATTTCCCGTCAGCTCACCCAACAGTTCATCAGCCAATGGCAAGTCGCCCATCCGGCAGACCGCATCACCGTGCGCGACGTTGCGCTCAATCCGGTACCCCACCTGGATGCCAACCTGCTGGGTGGCTGGATGAAGCCGGCGGAGCAGCGTAACGACGACGAACAGGTGTCCCTGGACCGCTCCAACGAGTTGACTGACGAACTGCTGGCCGCCGACGTGTTGGTGAGGGCCGCGCCGATGTACAACTTCGCCATTCCGAGCACCCTTAAAGCCTGGCGGGATCACGTGTGGCGGGCGGGTGTGCCCTTCAAGTACACCGCCACTGGGCCCCAGGGTTTGTTGACCGGCAAGCGCGCCATCGTGCTCACCGCACGCGGTGGTATCCACACCGGCGCCACCTCGGATCATCAGGAACCGTACCTGCGTCAGGTCATGGCATTTATCGGCATTCATGACGTCACCTTCATTCACGCCGAAGGCGTCAACCTGGGCGGCGACTTCCAGGAGAAGGGCGTCAATCACGCCAAGGCGCAGCTGGCTCAGGTGGCCTGAGGCGTTAATCGTCAGATAATCCCGTGCTGCTTATATAGCCCCACGCTAACCCTTCAAGTACGCGTATCGAACCTCCCTTTGCACTTTTTGCTCCTGAGTGCTCCCGCCCGACTGCCGCTTTAGCGAGGTCGGGTTTTTTTTGCGCCGAGTTTCTTCAACCCCCAAAAAGCTTTAATGTCGCGCCCATTCGAAACGAGGCGCGCATGGGCTATCTACTGGTTGTCACCCTGATTCAGGCATTTTCCTTCAGCTTGATCGGCGAATACCTCGCCGGTCACGTCGACAGCTACTTTGCGGTGCTGGTGCGCGTGGTGCTGGCCGGGCTGATCTTTATTCCGCTGACCCGCTGGCGCTCGGTAGAGCCCGCGTTCATGCGCGGCATGTTGGTGATCGGTGCATTGCAGTTCGGCGTGACCTACGTATGCCTGTACCTGAGCTTTCGTGTGCTGACGGTGCCGGAAGTGCTGCTGTTCACCATCCTCACACCGCTGCATGTGACCCTGATCGAGGACGCGCTTAATCGCCGCTTCAATCCCTGGGCGCTGGTGGCGGCCCTGGTGGCGGTGGGCGGTGCGGCAGTGATTCGTTTCGATCAGATCACCCCGCACTTCCTGATGGGGTTCTTGCTGCTGCAATTGGCCAACTTCACCTATGCCGCCGGGCAAGTCATGTACAAGCACCTGGTGGCGCGTTATCCCAGTGACCAGCCGCACTTCCGGCGTTTCGGTTATTTCTACCTGGGCGCCTTGTTGGTGGTGTTGCCGGCGTTCCTGCTGTTCGGCAAGGCTGATTTCCTGCCGCAAGCGCCGCTGCAATGGGGCGTGCTGGTGTTCCTCGGGTTGGTCAGCACTGCGCTGGGCATGTACTGGTGGAACAAGGGCGCCTGCCTGGTCAATGGCGGCACCCTGGCGGTGATGAACAACCTGCATGTGCCGGTGGGGCTGTTGCTGAACTTGTTGATCTGGAACCAGCACGAACCGCTGGGCCGTTTGGCCCTGGGCGGTCTGGTGATTCTGGGGGCGGTTTGGATCAGCCGGCTGGGTGTGCGTCGGGCGGTGCCGTCCCCATCGTGATCACCACCTTGCCTTTGGCGCGGCCTTGTTCGACATAGTCCAGGGCCGCCGCTGTGGATTCGAAAGGAAAGGTACGGTCGATGACCGGCCGGATACTGCCGGACTCGACCAGCGCGGTGATTTCATCCAGTTGTGCGCCACTGGCACGCATGAAGACAAACTCATAGCTCACGCCTTGCTTGCGTGCTTTCCTGCGGATACCGCTGCTCAACAGGCCCATGACCAGGCCTAATAGCCATGGCAGGTTCTGGGCGCTGGCGAAGGCGGGAGTCGGCGGCCCGGAGATGGAGATGAGCTGGCCGCCGGGCTTGAGAATCTTCAGTGACTTGGCCAGCGCATCCGGGCCAAGGCTGTTCAGCACCACATCGTAATCCCGCAGCACGGCCTCGAAAGCTTGCTGTTTGTAGTCGATCACTACATCCGCGCCCAATGCCTTGACCCACTCCACATTGGCAGTGCTGGTGGTGGTGGCGACAAAAGCGCCCAAATGCTTGGCCAACTGAATGGCGATACTGCCCACCCCGCCTGAGCCCGCATGAATGAACACCTTCTGGCCTTTCTTCAGCTTCGCGGTTTCCACCAGCACCTGCCACGCCGTCAGCGCGACCAGGGGCAAGGACGCGGCTTGCTCCATGCTGATGTTGCCGGGTTTGCGCGCCAGTGCGTCTTCGTGCACGGCAATCCGCTCGGCGAAGGTGCCGATACGTTGCTGGGGCGGGCGGCCGTAGACTTCGTCCCCCGGCTTGAAGCGTCGCACCGCAGCGCCGACGCTGAGCACCACGCCGGCCAGGTCATTGCCCAGTGTCAACGGCAACGCATAGGGCAGGATCAGTTTGAATTCGCCCTTGGCGATCTTTGCATCCAGCACATTGACGCTGCTGGCCCGCACCTGAACCAGCACGTCATGCTCGCCCACGACAGGCGCGGGGGCCTCGATGAGGCGGCCGGGCTGCTTGCCGTACCGTTCAATGGAAAATGCCTTCATGGTTCAACGCTCGTTGCTTCGATGAGAAGGGGCAGGCGCGTAGCGCGCCTGCTACCGGTTGATCAGGCGTTCGCCAGGTAACGTTCGGCAACCTGGGACTGCTTGATCTGCGCCAGCAAGCCTTGCCGCGCAGCCTGCAACGCGTCCCAACGGGCGCCGTCCTGCAACGGCGGAATGGTCACAGGCTCGCGGCGATCGAAACCGACCAGCGCCGCGTCCACCAGATCACCCACTTCCATCACGTCTGTGAGGGTGTTGATATCAATGCCCGCACGCTCCCAGATCTCGGTACGCGTGGCAGCGGGCAGCACGGCTTGCACGTACACGCCTTTGGGCGCCAGCTCCAGGCTCATGCCCTGGGACAGGAACAGCACGAACGCCTTGGTCGCGCCGTACACCGTCATGCCGAATTCCGGGGCCAGGCCCACTACCGAGCCAATGTTGATGATAGCGCCGTTGCCGGCTGCCGCCAGGCGCGGGGCGATGGCACTGGCCAGGCGTACCAGCGCCGTGGTGTTGAGGGCGACCAACTGCGCGACGCTGTCGGTGGACTGTTCGATAAAACCGCCAGACTGCGCGGAGCCTGCATTGTTGACCAGAGTGCCAATGCTGGCGTCGTCGCGCAGGCGCGCTTCAACTGCGGCCAGGTCAGCGCTCTGGGTCAGGTCGGCGGGGAGGATATCAACGCTGACGGCATGCTGTTCACGCAGTCGGGCGGCGAGCGCTTCCAGGCGCGTGATATCACGGGCGACCAGTACGAGGTCATGGCCGCGTGCGGCAAAACGTTCGGCGTAGGCGGCGCCAATGCGGTCGAAGCGCCAGTGATCAGAACGGTGTTGGAAGTGCTCATGGTGTGATGCTCTGTGAGTACGAGGAGGTTTTATGATGTCGATCATAATCAAAGCTGTCAACGGTTTTGATTATGATCGACATCATAGTAATATGCCTATCTCGCAAGCTGGCAGGACCACAGACATGAAGATCACCAAGGCGCAGTCACAGAGCAATCGGGCCCATATCGTCGCGACAGCTTCCGAGCTGTTCCGCGAGCGGGGTTTCGATGGGGTGGGCGTGGCCGAGTTGATGGCTGCGGCCGGTTTTACCCAAGGCGGCTTTTACAAGCACTTCGGTTCCAAGGCGGACTTGATGGCGGAAGCGGCCGCCAACAGCCTGGCGCAGTCACTGGCTGATAGCGCGGAGATGGAGGTGGAGCAGTTTTTCGAGGTTTACCTGTCCAGGCAGCACCGCGACCATCGCGGCGGCGGATGCACATTGGCGGCGTTGTGTGCCGATGCTGCTCGTCAATCGGACACGCTGAAGGCGACCTTTGCCAACGGCTTGGAAAACACCCTGCAGGCCTTGGAAGCAAAGTACAACGCGGCTAATGACGGGCCACAGGAAGACGTGCGGGCGAAAATGCTCGACAGCATGGCCCATGCCATCGGCGCAATCATGCTGTCGCGCGCATGCCCGGATGATTCCGCCCTGGCCGATGAAGTGCTTGAGGTGTGCCGCAAGGAGATTACGGCGTCACTGCCGTAATCCCGTTCGCATCACCTCATGCCGTTTCGGCGACGGGTACCTGCGTGGCCCCAGCCAATGCCGGCAGCACACCAGCGCGCAGGTCATTACCGCTTGGCTGCTGATACAGGCTCAGCCCGAACTCCGGCAACACCGCCAACAGATAATCAAAAATATCCCCCTGGATCCGCTCGTAATCGCCCCACGCGGTGGTGCGGGTAAAGCAGTAGATCTCCAGCGGCACGCCCTGGGCGGTGGTTTGCATCTGGCGCACCATGCAGGTCATGTTCGGCTGGATGTCCGGGTGGCTTTGCAGGTACGCCAGGGCGTAGGCGCGGAAGGTGCCGAGGTTGGTCATGCGCCGACGGTTGGCCGACAGTTGCGCGCTGTGGCCCTGGGCCTCGTTCCAGGCCTTGAGTTCGGCCTGTTTGCGGCTGATATAGCCGCTGAGCAAGTGCACCTGGGTCATGCGCACTTCTTCCTCATCGTTCAGGAAGCGTACGCCGCTGGCGTCGATGTACAGGCTGCGCTTGATACGGCGCCCACCGGAGGCCTGCATGCCACGCCAGTTCTTGAACGACTCGGACATCAGGCGCCAGGTGGGGATAGAAACGATGGTCTTGTCGAAGTTCTGCACCTTCACCGTGTGCAGGGTGATATCGACCACATCGCCATCGGCACCGACCTGGGGCATTTCGATCCAGTCACCGACGCGCAGCATGTCGTTGCTGGTCAATTGCACGCTGGCGACGAACGACAGCAGGGTGTCCTTGTACACCAACAGAATCACCGCCGACATCGCACCCAGGCCTGAGAGCAGCAACAGCGGCGAGCGGTCGATCAGGGTGGCGACGATGATGATCGCGCCGAACACGAACAGCACCATTTTCGCCAGTTGCACATAGCCTTTGATCGAACGGGTGCGTGCGTGTTCGGTGCGTGCGTAAATATCCAGCAGCGCGTTGAGCAGGGCACTCATGGCCAAAACCATGAACAAGATGCTGATCGCCAGGGCCACGTTGCCGATGAACAGGATGGCGGTCTTGCTCAGGTCCGGCACCAGGTACAGGCCGAACTGGACCACCAGCGACGGCGTCATCTGCGCCAGGCGATGGAAGACTTTGTTATGCCGTAGGTCGTTCAGCCAGTGCAGGGCCGGCTGCCGGCCGAGCAATTTGACCGCGTGCAGGATGAGGTAACGGGCGACCCGTCCCACCACCAATGCCACCACCAGCAACACCAGCAAGCCGAGGCTGGAATGCAGGACCGGGTGTTCATCGAGGGCGCCCCAAAGGTCTTGGACGTTGAGCCAGAGCTGTTTGATATCCATGAGTGAACCGATTCTTCTGTAAGACAACACGGGGCGATTAGAGCATTTAAGTGCAATAAAGTTGACGCTCTGGACAAAATCGCTGACAAAAAAGCAGCTGATTGGCCCC
This sequence comes from Pseudomonas sp. GL93, assembly GCF_003408955.1. Taxonomy (NCBI): domain Bacteria; kingdom Pseudomonadati; phylum Pseudomonadota; class Gammaproteobacteria; order Pseudomonadales; family Pseudomonadaceae; genus Pseudomonas; species Pseudomonas sp. GL93. Next base: position 141,614 of record NZ_NKRF01000076.1, on the reverse strand, counting down.
GTTCGCGTAAAGAAACTCGGTTTGGGCGCCCGAAACCGGTAACCTATGCAGCTGATATTTTGTATTTCTTCGAGGTAGCACCCGTGTTTTCCCAATTCGCCCTGCACGAACGCCTGCTCAAAGCCGTGGCCGAGCTTAAATTTGTCGAGCCTACGCCTGTGCAAGCAGCGGCCATCCCGCTCGCGCTCCAAGGGCGTGACCTGCGGGTGACGGCTCAAACCGGCAGCGGCAAGACCGCCGCTTTCGTCCTGCCGGTGCTTAACCGCCTGATCGGCCCGGCCAAAGTGCGCGTCAGCATCAAGACCCTGATCCTGCTGCCGACCCGCGAGCTGGCTCAGCAGACCCTGAAGGAAGTCGAGCGCTTCTCGCAGTTCACCTTCATCAAGTCCGGCATCATTACCGGTGGCGAAGACTTCAAGGTCCAGGCCGCGATGCTACGCAAGGTGCCGGACATCCTGATCGGCACCCCAGGGCGCATGATCGAGCAGCTCAACGCTGGCAACCTCGACCTCAAGGAAGTCGAGGTGCTGGTGCTCGACGAAGCCGACCGCATGCTCGACATGGGCTTTGCCGATGATGTGCAACGTCTGGTCGGCGAGTGCGTCAACCGTCAGCAGACCATGCTGTTCTCCGCCACCACCGGTGGTTCGACCCTGCGCGACATGGTCGCGAAGGTGCTGAACAACCCTGAGCACTTGCAGGTCAACAACGTCAGCGACCTGAACGCCACCACGCGCCAGCAGATCGTCACCGCTGACCATAACGTGCACAAAGAACAGATCCTCAACTGGTTGCTGGCCAACGAGACCTACCAAAAGGCCATCGTGTTCACCAACACCCGTGCCGCCGCCGACCGTATCTACGGGCGCCTGGTTGCGCAGGAATACAAGGCGTTCGTGCTGCACGGCGAGAAAGACCAGAAGGACCGCAAGCTGGCCATCGACCGTCTCAAGGCGGGCGGCGTGAAGATTCTGGTGGCCACCGACGTCGCCGCACGCGGCCTCGACGTGGACGGCCTGGACCTGGTGATCAACTTCGACATGCCACGCAGCGGCGACGAATACGTGCACCGTATCGGCCGTACCGGACGGGCCGGCAACGATGGCCTGGCCATCTCGCTGATCTGCCACGGCGACTGGAACCTGATGTCGAGCATCGAACGCTACCTCAAGCAGTCGTTCGAGCGCCGCACCATCAAGGAAGTCAAAGGCACTTACACCGGGCCGAAGAAGGTCAAGGCGTCGGGCAAGGCCGTTGGCGTGAAGAAGAAAAAGACCGACGCCAAGGGCGACAAGAAGAAAACCGGCGCCAAGTCACCGACCAAGCGCAAGATCGCCAACCGGCCGAAGACCGACAACCTGTCGCTCGTCAGCAAGGACGGCATGGCGCCGCTCAAGCGCCGCAAGCCAGAAGCACCGGCTGCCGAATAAGCAGGCGGGCATAAAAAAACCGGACGATGTCCGGTTTTTTTTCGCCATCAGTTGTTGGTTTTGGCGGCCGCTTCCTTGAGCTCCTTGAGCCGCGCATCGATCAACTGGCACTTGTCGGGAAACTCGGCGCTTTCGGTATCCAGGTCCATCTTCTGCAGCTCGGCATTTATCTGCTTGGCCTTGGTCGGGTTCTGTTCTGTGAGCTTGGTCACTTCCTTGGCCAGCGCTTCACGCTTGGCCGTTGCCTCCTCGGGCGTGCAGGCCCAGGCGGGCAGGGCGCTTAACAGCGTGGCGGCGAGAGTCAGCTTCATCAAGGTTTTCATGGTCGGACTTCCTTGGCAGTGATGTGCAGTTGAGGTGGCGAACCTCTGGAAAGTTCAGAGAAATGACGCCCGTCTGTTCAGTTGAACGGCCAGTGCCAGGACATGTCACTCCCTTAGACGGGCTAACTCCATCGGCCTGCAGGAGGAATCAGGATGACGACTTACAATTGGGATCTGATCGAACGTCTGCTGCATGAAGTGCAGAACGGCGAGGGCAGCTTTGCGCCGCGCAAATACGCCGAACAGGAAGCGGCCGAGAAGGCGACGGCCGGCGAGGCCACTGGCAACCTGGACGCACTGAAGAAGACCGCTGCCGATTACGAGGCGCTGCTGTTCAAGCGTGGCTTTATTGAATCGCGGCCAGAAGAAGAGGGCGGCAATGGCGAGAATTTCATTCTGACGGCGCTGGGTGCGCAATTGCTGGCGCTGATCGACAGCTCGATTCCGGGCAATGATCATCCGCGTCAGGTGTTGGATGAACAAGCGGATGCGCTTGATCCGGCAACGTTCGCTGAAGTGGCCTCCAAAGCCCAGATCGCCTGATCCTGTTATGCCCCGGCGCCCCTGAGGGTGCCGGGTGAACCTGTCGAATCGGTAATCTGCCGCTAAGGTTGCTGACAGCCGGCGACTCCTAATCTGCTGCCATTCAACTCACGGACTTGAATCGGCATGCACTCCACAACCTCCAGACGCACATTCGTCAAAGGCCTGGCCGCAGGCGGCCTGCTGGGCGGGCTCGGGCTTTGGCGCCCGCCTGTGTGGGCACTGACCAGCCCCGGCCAGCCCACGGTGCTCGCCGGCAGCGAGTTTGACCTGTTTATTGACCAGACCCCCGTCAACCTGACAGGCCAACCGCGCACCGCGTTGACCGTCAACGGCAGCCTGCCCGGCCCGCTGTTACGCTGGCGGGAGGGCGACACCGTGACCCTGCGCGTGAAAAACCGCCTTGGCGAGCCCACCTCGATCCACTGGCACGGCATTCTGTTGCCATCGACCATGGACGGCGTGCCCGGCCTGAGCTTCAAGGGCATCGAACCGGGCGCCCTTTACGTTTACCAGTTCAAGGTCAAGCAGCACGGCACCTACTGGTACCACAGCCATTCCGGGCTTCAGGAGCAGCAGGGTGTGTACGGTCCGCTGGTCATCGACCCCAAGGAACCCGAGCCGTATACCTACCAGCGCGATTACGTGGTGATGCTGTCGGACTGGACCGATGAAGACCCCGTCGCCCTGATGAAGACCCTCAAGAAGCAGTCCGATTACTACAACCTGCACAAACCCACCCTGGGCGATTTTATCCGGGATGTGGGCAAGCAGGGCTGGTCGGCGACCGCTGCCGACCGGCTGATGTGGGCGCAAATGAAGATGAACCCCACCGACCTTGCGGACGTCAGCGGCGAGACCTACACCTACTTGCTCAACGGCCATCCGCCTGGGCAGAACTGGAGCGGGGTGTTCAAGGCGGGGGAAACCATTCGCCTGCGTTTTATCAATGGTTCGGCGATGACCTATTTTGATGTGCGCATTCCCGGGCTGAAGATGACCGTCATCGCCGCGGATGGTCAGCCGGTGAAGCCGGTAAGCGTCGACGAGTTCCGTATCGCCGTGGCGGAAACCTACGATGTGCTGGTCGAGCCCGTGGCAGACGCTTACACCCTGTTTGCCCAGTCCATGGACCGCACAGGCTATGCCCGTGGCACCCTCGCCCGGCAGGTGGGGGCGACGGCCTTGGTACCGCCGCTTGATCCGCGCCCGTGGCTGACCATGGAGGACATGGGCATGGGCGGCATGGACCACGGCGCCATGGCCGATATGCCGGGCATGGAAGGCATGGATCACAGCGCCATGGGCGCGATGGCGATGCAGAAACACCCCGCCAGCGAGCAGAACAACCCGCTGGTAGACATGCAGGCGATGAGCCCGGTGCCCAAGCTGGACGACCCTGGAATCGGCCTGCGCAACAATGGCCGCCGGGTGCTCACCTATGCCGACCTGCGCAGTACCTTCGAAGACCCCGATGGCCGCGACCCCTCGCGCACCGTCGAATTGCATCTCACCGGGCATATGGAAAAGTTCGCCTGGTCGTTCAACGGCGTGAAGTTTTCCGATGCCGAGCCTCTGCAACTGACCTATGGCGAGCGCGTGCGGGTGGTGTTGGTCAACGACACCATGATGGCCCATCCGATTCACCTGCATGGATTATGGAGCGATCTGGAGGACGAAAACGGCCAGTTCCAGGTGCGCAAACACACCATCGACATGCCACCGGGCTCCCGGCGCAGTTACCGCGTCACCGCTGATGCCTTGGGGCGCTGGGCCTATCACTGCCACCTGCTGTACCACATGGAAATGGGCATGTTCCGTGAGGTGCGCGTGCATGAATAAGGAAGCGAGCATGAACCGTTGCGTCTCGTCCCTTTGCATCGCTTTCGCCACGCTGGGGTTCGCCCCATGGGCGTTGGCGGCCGAGGATGAATTTCAGGGCATGAGCCCGGCGACGCCGGCGCTGACGCAAAGCCGTACGCCGATTCCGGCGCTGACCGACGCAGACCGCGCAGCGGTGTACAACGCGCCGGGAGGGCATCAGGTGCACGACAGCGGCGTCAACTCGATGCTGCTGGTCAACCAGTTGGAATGGCGGGGCGGCGACGGCAACACGCAGAGTTGGGACATCAAGGGTTGGGTCGGCGGTGACATCGACCGGTTGTGGCTACGCAGTGAAGGCGAACGCAGCGCCGGCCGCACTGAAAGCGCCGAAGCCCAAGCGTTATGGGGGCACGCAATCAGCCCGTGGTGGGATGTGGTCGGCGGCGTGCGCCAGGACTTCAAGCCTGGTGCCAGCCAGACCTGGGCGGCCTTTGGCCTACAAGGCATGGCGCTCTACAACTTCGAGGCCGAAGCCACGTTGTTTGTCGGCGAATCGGGGCATACCGCCGCACGCCTTGAGGGTGACTACGACATTCTGCTCACCAATCGCCTGATCCTGCAGCCCACCGCAGAGCTCAATTTTTATGCGCAGAACGATCCGCAACGCGGCGTTGGTTCGGGCTTGGCGGAAAGTGACCTGGGCCTGCGCTTGCGCTACGAAGTTCGCCGCGAGTTTGCGCCCTACGTTGGGGTCAGTTGGAACCGGGCTTATGGCCAGACCGCGCAATACGCACGGGACGAGGGCGAAGACATCCATCAACTGCGCTGGGTGGTCGGCGTGCGGTTGTGGTTCTGAAAGGTTTCCCTTTTTTATCATTCGCCGCCTCGCGCGGCCTGGAGTCTTGCATGTCTATGTTGAACACCACGCTGCTGGGTGCTGCGCTGTGGGTAGGCTTAAGTCTTAGCCTGCCAGCTTCGGCCCATCCAAAGCTGCTGTCGTCGCTTCCGGCGACAGGTGCACAGGGCGCTGCGCCTGCAGTCATTGAATTGCACTTCTCGGAAAATCTGTTGACTCAGTTTTCCGGGGCCAAGCTGACCATGACCGACATGCCGGGCATGCCCGATTCTCCGATGCCGGTGAAGGCCGCCGTGTCGGCGAGCAGCGACCCCAAGGTGATGTTGATCAAGCCGGTCTCCGCACTCACCACCGGCAGCTATCGGGTGGATTGGCGTGCCGTGTCGTCTGATACGCATCCGATCACGGGTAATGTGGTGTTCAGCGTGCAGCCATGAGTGAGCTGATCCCCATCGCATTGCGCTTCGCGCTCTATCTCGACCTGATGATGCTATTTGGACTGGGGCTGTTCGGCCTTTATGGTCTGCACGCTGAGCAACGCAGACGGCTCAATCTAAGGGCATGGATGGGATTGACGGGCGGCTTGGGGCTGGCGTTTTCGGTGGCGTCGCTATTGGTCATGACCCAATCGATGAGCGGAGCCACGGATTGGCAGGCGCTGTGGCCGCATGTACAGATGATGCTGTGGCAGACTGACCTGGGGCTGACGTGGTGGGTGCGTGTCGCGGCGCTGGTGCTGGCGGCACTGAGCACTCACCTGGCGCTGGCCACGCTGTCGGCTGGCGTGGCGTTGGTCACCCTGGTGTGGACAGGGCACGGCGTGATGCACGAAGGTGTGCAAGGTGTGTGGCACATCGTCAGCGACGGTGCACACCTGTTGGCGGCGGCAGGTTGGGTGGGGGCGCTGGCGGCATTTGGTCTGCTGCTGATGCCTGCGTCGTTGCCACGGGGCGATCGGGTCCAGGTTCTCGCCAGGGCGTTGGCGGGTTTCGAGCATATGGGCGCGGGATTTGTCTTGGTGCTGGTCGGCACTGGTGTGGCCAATTATCTGTTCGTCGTCGGACCAAACCTGGGGGGCATCACCGGTGGAGTCTACGCGGTGCTGCTTTGCCTGAAGCTGGGGTTGTTTGGCCTGATGCTGGCCTTGGCGGCCCTCAATCGCTTTCATCTGACGCCGCTTCTACATCGATCTATCGCGGCGGGCGACTATAGCGTGGCGATCCGTGCGTTACGGCGCAGCATGGTTATGGAGTTTGGTGCGGTGGTGCTCATCCTTGGCTTGGTGGCCTGGCTGGGCACCTTGGCGCCAGACTAAGACTGCGCGCTTTTCAGGCATTTGAGCGCCTGGAAGTCGCTGCGGACCTTGTCGATTTTCTGGGTGAGTTTCAGGCGCTGCGCTGGGGAGCTTTGGGCCATCACGTCGACGAGCAAGCTGCGCGCGGCGGCTTCGGTCTGTGCGTAGGCGGCGCGGTATTGCGGGGTCCACAGGCTTTCGCGATCCACCAGCAGTTGCTGGATTTTCTGCGGGAAATCGGCAGTGTGGCGTTGTTGCAGCGCCTCGATAAATTGCGCCTGCCAATGGGCGCGGTTGCCGATCCACGCTTGGTTTTGCGCGCCCAACTCGGCAGACCAGGCCGTCACGCGGTTTTGCTGGCCGGGGCTCAATGGGCCGATCCAGGCGTCCAGTCGCTTGCTCATGCGTTCGGCGCGTTCCTTGATTTGCTGGGCCAGCGGCGGCTTGAGGTATTCGTCCTGGCGTTTGCGCAGGTCCTTGGCCAGGGCGTCGCTCATGTCCTTGACCTGCTGATCGTCCAGGCCTTGCAGCAATTGCACGGCTGAGGGGGTGATTTCCCGCGCAATCTCGGCAATTGCCTGTTTGGCCTCGACAGTACGAGTTTGCAACGCGGCGTCGGTGACCTGGTTGCTGTCGACCATCTGCTGCAGGCGGTCGAGCCAGTCCAGGTAGCCAGGCAATTGCGTGGTGCAGTGCCAGGCCAGGTGCTCCTTGAGAGTGTCGTTGAACCAGCTCTTCTGCCCGGCATTCATGTCCAGGTAATCGTTGAGGGTCCAGGGGATGATCACGTCGAGGTTACGGTAGGCCAGGCCCACGCGATTGCAGCCGGCGAGCACCAGGCTCAGGGTCAGCAGTACCATCAGGAGTTTGAGCCGGCGCAACATGGGCAGGTCCTTGCATGGAGGGCGTTAATGCATGTGAACCTGCGCGGGGTGCGACAGTTCAGCCCATCAATAAAACGACCGCGCGGCCTTCAAGGTCAACAGCCCATCACATTGCGAGTTGTGTCCGGAGTAGGCCGAGCAGTCACTGCCGCTGAGGCTGGAGCCGCTGTAGATCAGGTCTAGGTCAATGCCTTTCCAGGCCCGGGAAAACTGCACCGACCAATCGCTGAAACTGCTGATGGCGCCGTTCTCTACCGAGACCGGCGTGCCCAGTTGATGGGTGGTGTACTTCATGCTGACACCGATGCCGAAAGGCTGGGTGCCGCCCAGGTCGGCAAACAGGGTGCTGTCCTGGCGGTCGGGGTCGTTGCTGAAAGACACGCCAAAGCGGTTGCCCAACAGGTTCAGCCCGCCGTAGAACTCCTGGCTGTCGAGGGGGCTGACCTTGGGGTAGCTGTAGTGGATCAAGCCGACTTCGTAGCCCAGGGTCTGGTCGAACGGACGCTTGAAGCCCATGTAGGAGTCGACTTCAAGGTTATTGGCCGACGACAGGCCCATGTTCGGGGAAAACTGGCCGAAATACAGGCCGCTGTCGTGGGTAAGGTCCAGGCCACCGTGGAACGAGTCGCTGCCAGGGGCGGTCGGCTTGACCAGGCCCTGGGCCATGGTGCGGCTGGGGGTGGTGCCTAATTTCAGGTCGAAGTCACCCAGTTCACGCTGGAAGATATGCGCTTGGGCCAAAGGGCTGGCGACCAGGATGCTGACCACGAAAATACAGCGTTTAAGCATGCTTCACTCCATGAAAAGCGAGGAGCAGTAACGGAAAGATTCAGGCGGATGCCCGTGCTAGACGTGTGCAAGGATACCGGCGAATGCCAGGCGTTGAGGCCCGTTCGTCGATTAGCTGCGTATTGAATGTATCGGGAGGGGGTGGCAACTCTAGTCCTAGCGCCTCGAAGGCAAGACGCTTAGGGACCAGATGCAGTGCGCGGGTATGACTATTACTTCTTGCCCAGGCTGATCTGCTTGGATGGGCCGAAAGTCTGGCCGCTCACGCCCTTGGCAATTTGCTGGATTTCGCCGCCGGACTTGAGGAACGCAGCGATCTGGCTGTTGATCGATTCGCTGGTTTCAACGGCGGGAGCTGGCTTTGCTTTGCTGTTGGATGCTTTTACACGCATGGCGGCCACTAACCTGTAGAAAATTAACTTGGCCAGGCATCGTACAGGAAATACTTGACAATTGCTTGGCAAATATCCCTCAGAAATAAGACGCAGCGCTGGAAATAACCGAAGTTCAGCGCTGAAATAAAGCGCTAACTTACTGTTTTAGCTGGAAACCACAGGCTGGTGGGCACGCTGATGGCCTGCTCAAAGTGAACCGAACGATCAGACGAGTGGGGCGGTGCCACTGGAACGCCATGCCAGCCCGCGATTTTTCAGGCGTGTGCGCGTGCAGGGCACAACTCGGGTAGAATGCCGCCCACGCAATGAGGGTATTGGAAATGGCTTTAGTCGGGCGCTACAACAGCTTGCAAGTAGTCAAGCACACTAACTTTGGTTTGTACCTCGATGGTGCGCAAGAGGGGGAAATCCTCTTGCCTAATCGGTATATCCCTAAAGATATTCCCAGTGAAGATGAAGACTGGCTCAACGTTTTCATTTATCTGGACAGCGATGACAAACTTATCGCCACCACCGAAAAGCCCAAAGTTCAAGTCGGTGAATTTGCCAGTTTGAAAGTTGTGGAAGTCAACAGTATCGGGGTGTTCCTTGACTGGGGTTTGCCCAAGGACTTGCTGCTGCCGTACTCGGAAGAAAAACGCCAGCTGACCGCGGGCGAATACTGCGTGGTGCACGTTTACCTCGACAAGCACACCAAGCGCATCACCGCCACCGCTCGCCTTGACCGTTATCTGGACAAAACGCCGGCGAACTATCAGGTGGGTCAGGAAGTCGACCTGCTGGTGGCCGAAGCCACCGACATGGGCTTCAAGGCGATCATCAACAACAAGCACTGGGGCCTGATCCACAAGAACGAAGTGTTCAAGTTCCTGCGCCCGGGCAAGGAAGAGAAGGGCTTTATCAAAGAGATCCGCGCCGATGGCAACATCAGCCTGAGCCTGCAGCCGGTGGGCCAGGAAGCGGCCTCCAGCCTGAACTCGAAGATCCTCGCCAAGTTGCGCGATAACAATGGCAGCCTGCCGGTCAGCGACAAAAGCGACCCGGCGGTGATCAGCAACTTGTTCGGGGTGAGCAAGGGCAACTTCAAGAAGGCCATTGGTGCGCTTTATAAGCAGGGCCAGATCGTGATTCATGCGGACCGCATTGAACTAAGCTGAGTACAGGCTGCTCTCCTGTAGGAGCGAGCTTGTTGTGGCGAGGGAGCTTGCTCCCGCTCGACTGCGCAGCAGTCGCGAGCTTTTGGGGGCGCTTCGCACCCCAGCGCAAGCAAGCTTGCTCGCCACAACAAGCTCGCTCCTACAAAGGCTCGTGTCATGTCCAAGAGAACGCTCTTCGCCTACCTCGGTACCTTGCTCGCCTTCCTGGTCCTCGACGGCCTTTGGCTTGGCGTGCTCATGGGCTCCACCTACAAATCCCTGCTTGGCGCGCTGATGCTTGATCAGCCACGCCTGTTGCCTGCGGTATTGTTCTATCTCCTGTATGTCCTTGGCTGCGTAGTGTTGGTGGTCTTGCCCTGCGCCAGTTGGCAGCGCGCTGCGCGTTTGGGCGCCTTGCTTGGCCTGGTGGCCTATGGCACCTATGACCTGAGCAACTGGGCCACGCTTCAAGGCTGGTCCGCTGGGTTGGCGCTGATGGACATGGCGTGGGGCACGTGCCTAACAGCGATTAGCTGCACCGTTGGCCACTTGTGTGCAAATCGGCTGCGGCGGTAGAGGGCGGTTGATCAGTACTGAACCGGCTAATAACAACCCGGTACCGGCAACGACCAACGCCGGTTGCAGGCTGCCACTGAGGTGGCTGCTGACCGACGCCAACAGTGGCCCGCTCAATTGGCCGACGGCGAAGCTGGCGGTCAGTAACCCCGTGCTGCGTTGGTAGCCATGGGGCGCGACCTCCCGTAATCGCGCCATCACCAACTGCATGCAGGCCAGAAAGGGCGCACCGCACAGCAACACGCCCAGCGCCAAGCCCCAGCCATTGCCAAGCAGGCAGGCAAATACCCCGGCCGCTTGCAGCCATAAAGTCGCCATCAGCCAGCGACGGGTGGTGTTCGGGTGCTTGCGGCGCAGGCTTGCAACCCCCACTCCCAGCGCGGCCGCCAGGCCAAAGCAGGGCCAGAACAAGTCGGCCTGCCAGGCCCCGTGGAATTGAGCGCTGGCCATCTGCGACAGAAAAGTCGCCGGGATGATATAGCCCAGGCCATACAGGAAATAAATCCAGCATAGGTGCGCGATACTGCCGTTGTTTCCCGCGCTGGTGGCCTGTGTAACCGTCAGGGCCGGCTTGGGTAGAAACGGTAGGATCGCCAACAACATCACCAGCGCCACCGCCCCGTAGAGCAACCACAGCGTGGCAGAGCTTTGCCCCGATAGGTTCGACACCAGCGCCAGCAGCCCCGTCAACACAATCCCCAACCCCGGCCCTGCAAACACCAGCGCACCCAGGCGTGGACGACCGGCGGCAATCGCCAGTGGTTGGCTCAGGCTGGTAATCATCACCAGAGCCCACGCACTGGCGACCCCGGTGCCGAAGCGCAGCAGCACATGCGGCCAGAACCCGTGGGCCCAGTAGGACGCCAGGGTCAGCAATACGCACAACCACAGCCCGCCGTATAGGCGCCCGCGCACATGCTGATGGCTGCGGGCAAAGATCGAGTCCACCGCGCCGACAAAATAGCCCAGGTAATTGGCGGCTGCGATCAGGCCGGCGCCGGTCAGGTTGATCTGGCCTTCACTGAGCAAATGCGGCATTTGCGGAGTCAGGGCGAAGCGGCCAATGCCCACGGCCATCATCAGGGCGACGAAGCTGGCGAGTAAGCGAATCAGCGGGGACATGTTCAGGTTTCCTGCAAAGAAGCGAATGCCTTGCAGGCTAAGACGGATTGACTTTCTGTAAAATTGAATAATAGTGAGTAACTTGTTCAGTTTTGGAGAAAGTAATGGAGTTCAGTCAATTGCGCATTTTCCAGGCCGTGGCGGAAGAGGGCTCCATCACCCGCGCCGCTGAGCGCCTGCACCGCGTGCCCTCAAACCTGTCGACCCGGCTTAAACAAATGGAAGATCAACTGGGCGTCGATCTGTTCGTGCGCGAGCGCCAACGTTTGCAGCTTTCTCCGGCAGGCAAGGTACTGCTGGACTACAGCACCCGCCTGCTGGCGCTGCACGACGAAGCCCACGGCGCCGTACAAGGCGGGCAGCCGGCCGGTGATTTCGTCTTGGGCCGCATGTACAGCACCGCCGCGGTTCATTTGCCGAAGCTGCTGGCGCGCTATCACAAGACTTACCCCATGGTGAACCTTCAGGTGCAGTCGGCGCCCAGTGGGGAGTTGTTGGAAGGGCTGATCACCGGGCGCCTGGACGCGGCCTTCGTCGACGGCCCGCTGACCATCGCCACCCTGGATGGCGTACCGCTGTGCGAAGAGCGCCTGGTGCTGATTTGCGAGGCCGATCACCCGCCGGTGCGTGGCCCCCAGGATGTGACGGGCCGTGCGGTGTTCACGTTTCGGCGCAGTTGCGCCTACCGCACGCGCCTGGAAACCTGGTTTTCCCATGAGCGTGTGGCGATGGGGCGGGCGATCGAGATCGAGTCCTACCAAGGCATGCTCGCCTGTGTGATTGCCGGTTCGGGGGTGGCGTTGATGTCTGAGTCAATGCTCGAAAGCCTGCCCGGCAAGGACAGCGTGTCCGTTCATCCGCTGACCGGGCCTTTTGCCACTGCGACCACCTGGCTGATGTGGCGAAAGGGTATGCTCGGCGCTAATCTCAATGCATGGATCGACCTGCAGCAAGACGGCAACCCACGATGCGTGCAAGACACGCGCGCGATTGCTTGAACGATCCGTCAGGATTTGGATCAATTCAGTAATAGTTCGTTGTGGTTTCCTTCAAGCATTACCTAGGACTTAGGGCTACTATCACTGTAGGAAACGGCGACAGAACTCACGCCGGCCAGCACTACCCTCAAAGGGGGCAATCATGAAAGAGAAAATCCAAAACTGGCTCCACGACCTTGGCGTTGCGTTGGGCTTGATCGAGCCTCCGCTGCAACCAGTGCCGATCCGCACGGATGACGAGCAGCGTCGGCCACGTCGCCGCTAATCACGCGGTCTAAAAAATGTGGGAGCGGCGGTGCGACGATTCGACTTGCTCGCGAAAGCGGTGTGTCAGGCAACGAAAAGGTTGAATGACACACCGCTTTCGCGAGCAAGCCCGCTCCCACAGTTGTTTTTCACCAGGCAAAAAAAAACGGGCGCGACCCCCGACGCCGCCCCCGCTGAAGAAAATATCCCCGTCCCTGTTATAGCTCAAACCCCCGCAGCCGCCACTTTGTCGGGGCGACGCGACAGCAAACTCACCAGCACAAAGCTCACCAGCGCCACCGCCAGGCTGTAGTAGATCGGCGTGTTTGCATCCAACCCATCCTTGAACATAAACACCAGCGCGGTCACGAAACCCAGGCTCATGGACGTGATTGCGCCCGAGGTCGTCGCGCGCTTCCAGAAGATCGCGCCGATCAAGGGCACCAACATACCGCCCACCAACAGGTTATAGGCCAGGGTCAGGGCGCTGATCACATCGTTCACCACCAAGGCGATACCCAGCACGGCAATGCCGGTCAACAGGGTAAACAGGCGATTGATGCGCAGGCTCGACGCCTTGCCGCCGCGCAGGCGGGGCAGCAGGGCTTCGGGCAACACGGTGGAGGCGGCGAGCAGGCCGGCGCTGGCGGTGGACATCATGGCGGCCAGCGCGGCCGCGATGACCAGGCCGCGAATGCCTTCCGGCAGCGAGGCTTTGACGATCGCGGCGAAGGCATTGTTGACGTTGTCCAGGTCCGGGATCAGCACATGGGCAGCCATGCCGATCAGCGCACAGGCCAAGCCGTACAGGATGCAATAGAAACCGGCGAAAGTGCCCGCGTACTGGGCGACCTTTTCATCTCGGGCAGTGAACACTCGTTGCCAGATATCCTGACCGATCAGGATGCCGAAGAAGTAGATCATGAAGTAGGTGATGATCGTGTCCCAGCCGATTGCGGTAAAGCTGAAGTTCGACGCCGGCAGCTTAGCCACCAGCTCATCCCAGCCACCGACGCGGTACAGGCAGATCGGTAACAGGATGAACATCAGGCCGACGGTCTTGATCACGAATTGCACAATGTCGGTGAGGGTCAGCGACCACATGCCACCGATGGTCGAATACACCACCACCACGCCGCCGCCCACCAGTACCGACAACCAGAACGGCAGGTCGAACAGCACTTGCAGCACGGTGCCGATGGCCAGGATCGAGGTCACGCCGATCATTAGCGCGTAGGCCAGCATGATCACCGCGCTGGCCTGGCGGGCCATGGGGTTGTAGCGTTTTTCCAGGACCTGGGTGACGGTGAAGATTTTCAGCTTCAACAGGGGCTTGGCCAAGAACAGGTTCAGGGCAATGATGCCCGCGCCCAGCGCGGCGCACAGCCAGAAACCAGAAATACCATGCACATACCCCAGGCGCACGGTGCCGACGGTGGACGCACCGCCCAGCACCGTGGCGGCCATGGTGCCCATGTACAGCGATGGGCCGAGGTTGCGGCCGGCGACCAGGTAGTCTTCGTGGGTTTTGGCGCGACGCATGCCGTAGTAGCCGAGCACCAGCATGCCGGCGGCGTAGATGAGTACGACGAATAAATCCAAAGCCATGACGGCGGTTCTCCGATTATATTTTTTATGGGCGATCAGGCGGCAGCTGGCTCGGTAAACACGCGAGCGAAGGTCAGGTACATCGTTGTCGGGGATCTGTGCGACCCCCTTGGTTGTGAGTGTGAAGACGCGGTTTTTATCGTTCTCAGTGCGTTCGCCTTATCAGCGATGCGCGACGCCAGGCAATACGCAGAGCATTTCGTACAGCAAGTTGGCGCCCAACAACGAGGTATTGCCGGTGGTGTCGTAAGGCGGCGAAACTTCTACCAGGTCGCAACCAATCAGATCGAGGCCCTGGCAGCCACGGATGATTTCGATGGCCTGGATGGTGGTCAGCCCGCCAATTTCCGGGGTGCCGGTGCCGGGCGCCCAGGCGGGGTCGATGCCATCGATGTCGAAGCTCAGGTACACCGGGCCGTCGCCGACTTTTTCCCGCACTTCGGCCATCAGCGGCGCGAGGGAGTGATGCCAGCATTCTTCGGCCTGGACCACACGGAAGCCTTGCTTGCGGCTCCAGTTGAAGTCTTCGGCGGTATAACCCTGGGCGCGCAGGCCGATCTGCACCACGCGGTCGCAATCGAGCAAGCCTTCTTCCACGGCGCGGCGGAAGGTGGTGCCGTGGGCAATTTTCTCGCCGAACATATGGTCGTTGACGTCGGCGTGGGCATCGATGTGCACCAGCCCGACCTTGCCATGTTTTTTGTGGATCGCTCGCAGGATCGGCAGGGTGATGGTGTGATCGCCGCCCAGGGTCAGAGGGATGACGTCGTGCTCGAGGATCTCGTCGTAGGCCTCTTCGATGATGCGCACCGCGTCGAGCAGGTTGAAGGTATTGATCGCCACGTCGCCGATATCGGCCACCGACAATGAGTCGAAGGGGGCAGCGCCGGTGGCCATGTTATAGGGGCGGATCATCACCGACTCGGCGCGGATTTCCCGTGGGCCAAAGCGTGTACCGGCGCGCAGCGAGGTGCCGATATCCAGGGGCACGCCGATAAAGGCGGCGTCCAGGCCCTTGGCGGTTTGCAGGTGGGGAAGACGCATCATGGTGGCGATGCCGGCGAAGCGCGGCATTTCGTTGCCGCCCAGTGGTTGGTGGAAAATCTTGTCCACGGGATTGCCTCATCGTTGTTTTGTTTATTGATGGCCGATTCTGCGAAAAGCCTGGCTTAGGAAGAATCGGCAGAGGCAAATACTTAGTTCAGATTTTTCTAAACTAAAGTCTGGGGTAAACTCCATGGTCTCTGTAGGAGCGAGCTTGCTCGCGAAAAACGTCAACGATGATGCGCACGTCCAGAATGTACGCGGCGTTCTCAGGTTTTTCGCGAGCAAGCTCGCTCCTACAGTTAGTTGAAGTTTATGGAGCCCCCATGGCCAACGCCTTGCCCGACCTGAAACTCCTGCGCATCTTCGTCAGCGTCGTGCGCCATCAAGGGTTTGCCAATGCCCAGCACGAGCTCAACCTGTCGACGTCGGCCATCAGCACCTACATGAGCCAACTCGAGTCAGCCTTGGGGCTTGTGCTGTGCCATCGTGGCCGTGGCGGCTTCAGCCTGACCAGCAAGGGCGAGCTGTTTCATCAGGAAACCCTGCGCCTGCTGGGCGAGCTCGAAGGTTTCGAGCAATACGCTGCCGCGTTGAAAGGCGAGTTGCGCGGCACCCTCAAGCTTGGGGTGCTCGACTCCACCGTCAGCGACAAGGCCTTGCCGTTCGCCGAAGTGATTGGCGCCTACAGCCTGGAGCACCCGGCGGTGCATTTGCACCTGTCGGTGATGAGCCCCTACGAATTGCAACTGGGGGTCCAGGACAATCGCCTGGACCTGGCCATCGGTGCGTTTTCCAACCGCATGAGTGGGCTGATCTACATGCCGCTGTACCGCGAACAGCACTGGTTGTATTGCAGCACCCGACATCCTCTGTTCAACGAGCGGCGCATCCCGGAGCAAGTGATCACCCAGCAACGCATGGTCGGGCGAGGTTACTGGAGCCAGGCCGAACTGGCGCGCCACGGCTTCAAGCACAGCGCTGCCACGGTGGAAAGTATGGAAGCGCAACTGATTCTGGTGCTGTCGGGCGCTTATGTTGGCTACCTGCCAGAGCACTACGCCCAGGCCTGGGCTGACAAGGGCGACCTGCGCGTTTTGCTGCCGGCCACCTTCGGCTATCAGGCACCGTTTTCGATGATCATGCGCCGTGGCCGTAGCCGCGAGCCCCTGATCCAGACCTTTCGCGATTTGCTCAAGACCCAGCTCAACCAGGCCTGAACACACCATGTCCCGACCCCACTGCCCGCGCTGCCTGCGCCCGACCACGCACTGCCTCTGTGCGCTGATCCCCCACCTCGACAGCCGCACCCGCGTGTTGCTGTTGCAGCACCCGAGCGAGGTCGGCCATGCGCTCAATACTGCGCGGTTGGCGGCGTTGGGCCTGAACAACGCGCAGTTGGTGGTGGGGGAGGTCTTTGATGACCTCGCGACGCTATTGAGCCCGCCTGGCTATCGGGCACGTCTGTTGTTTCCGGCGGATGACGCCGAGCCGCTGCACGCCTACGCACCTGACGATCAGCCACTGCTGTTGGTGGTTCCCGATGGCACCTGGCGCAAGGCGCGCAAACTGTTGCACCTCAACCCCTTGCTGGCGGCGTTGCCCCGGGTGACATTGGCCGAAGGTGGCGTTTCCCGCTATCGCTTGCGCAAGGCGCCGGGGCCTGGCGCCTTGTCGACGGTCGAAGCGATCATGCAAGCGTTGCAGGTATTGGAAGCGCCGACGTCGTTTGAGCCACTGCTCAAACCCTTTGAAGCGCTGATCGAAGGGCAGATTGCTGCGATGGGCGCTGAAGTATTCCAGCGCAACCATGGCGACCCGACGTAAACCCGGCTTATGCCTTTAAGCCATAAGGACCACACTTTGCGTGATATGGCCCGCCGGCCTTTCCCGGTATGATGTGCGCCCCGCAGTCTGGATTGCGAATACGCCATGACCTTGCAGTACCCAACAATCGCCGATTGTGTCGGCAACACGCCCCTGGTCCGCTTGCAACGCATGGCGGGTGAAACCAGCAATACCCTGTTGCTCAAACTCGAGGGCAACAACCCGGCCGGTTCCGTCAAAGACCGCCCGGCACTGTCGATGATCGCCCGCGCCGAGTTGCGTGGGCAGATCAAACCCGGCGACACCCTGATCGAAGCCACCTCGGGTAACACCGGGATCGCCCTGGCCATGGCCGCAGCGATCAAGGGTTACAAGATGGTGCTGATCATGCCTGACAACGGCAGCGCCGAGCGCAAGGCGGCGATGACCGCCTATGGCGCCCAACTGATCCTGGTTACCCAGGAAGAAGGCATGGAAGGCGCCCGCGATCTTGCCGAGCGCATGGCCGCCGAAGGCCGTGGCGTGGTGCTCGATCAGTTCGCCAACGGCGACAACCCCGAGGCGCACTACACCAGCACCGGCCCGGAGATCTGGCGCCAGACCCAGGGCACCATCACCCACTTCGTCAGCTCCATGGGCACCACCGGTACCATTATGGGCAACTCGCGCTACCTCAAGGAGCAGAACCCGGCGATCCAGATCGTCGGCCTGCAACCGATGGAAGGCGCGGCCATCCCGGGTATTCGTCGTTGGCCCGAAGAGTATTTGCCGAAGATCTACAACGCCACGCGCGTAGACCGCATCATCGACATGGCCCAGCGCGAAGCCGAAGACACCACGCGCCGCCTGGCCCGTGAAGAAGGCATCTTCTGCGGCGTGTCCTCCGGTGGCGCCGTGGCCGGTATGTTGCGCTTGTCCAAAGAAGTGGAAAACGCGGTGATCGTCGCGATCATCTGTGACCGAGGCGACCGTTACCTGTCGACCGGCATTTTCGACGAACCCAACTGATGGCCAAGCACGAGAGAGGCCTGCGCTTCCAACCGACGGGCGGCAGCCGGGCCCCACAGATACCCGTGGGCAAGAAACAGCGCCTGACCATCGAGCGCCTGGCCAATGACGGCCGGGGCATCGTGTTCTTTGAAGGCCGCACCTGGTTTGTAAATGGTGCGTTGGCCGGCGAAGAGGTGGAAGCACGGGTGTTGGGCGCCCATGGCAAAGTGGTCGAGGCACGCACCGAGCGGGTGTTCCAGGCCAGCGAGTTGCGTCGCCCGGCACCCTGCGCCCATGTTGGCCGCTGCGGCGGTTGCAGCGTGCAGCACCTACCCCATGAAGAACAACTTGCCCTGAAACAGCGCATGCTTGCCGAGCAATTGTCCCGGGTAGCCGGCGTCGAGCCACAGGAGTGGGCAGCGCCGTTGAGCGGGCCGGAATTCGGTTACCGGCGCCGCGCCCGCGTAGCCGTGCGTTGGGACGCCAAGGCGAAGCAACTCGAAGTGGGTTTTCGCGCCGTGGCCAGCCAGGACATCGTCGCTATCGATGATTGCCCGGTGCTGGTACAGGCCTTGCAGCCGATCATGCAGCGTTTGCCCACGATGCTGCGTCGTTTGAGCAAACCGCAGGCGTTGGGGCATGTCGAGTTGTTCAGCGGCTCGTCCATCGCGGGGTTGCTGCGGCATATGGCGCCGTTGTCCGAGACTGACCTGCAGGTCCTGAAGGAATTCTGCGCCTTCCATGACGCCCAATTGTGGCTGCACGGGGAAGGGCAGCCGGAGCCTGTCGAACCGGGTCAGGCCCTCGGCTTCCGTTTGGAGGCGTGGGATCTGGAGCTGGCGTACCGTCCGGGCGACTTTGTGCAGGTCAACGCCGGGGTCAACCAGGCGATGGTCGCCCAAGCCCTGCAATGGCTGGCGCCACAAGCCGACGAACGGGTACTGGACCTGTTTTGCGGCCTGGGCAACTTTGCCCTGCCACTGGCTCGCCACGTACGCGAAGTGGTGGCGGTGGAGGGCGTACAGGCCATGGTGGACCGTGCGGCCCTCAATGCCGTCAGCAACCATTTGCATAACGCACAGTTTTTTCAGGCCGATTTGTCCCAGCCTTTGACCGACGCAGAATGGGCCAAACAGGGCTTTTCTGCGGTACTCTTGGACCCACCCCGCGATGGTGCCCTGGAGGTTGTGCGCAAACTTGCCGCCTTGGGGGCCAAGCGCCTGGTGTATGTGTCTTGCAACCCAGCCACGCTGGCGCGGGACACGGTTGAGTTGGTCAAGCAAGGCTACCGGCTAAAGCGTGCCGGGATCCTCGACATGTTTCCGCAGACCGCGCATGTCGAGGCCATGGCGTTATTTGAAGCGGGCTAGGATGCCCGTTTAATCCGACTGGCCTGCGTTCTCCAGGGCCTGAACACTGCCACGGAGTTCGCAGTAAAAGTCGGCGATGATTTTGGCGCATCGAAGGTGCGTCGTAGGGAAGGTAAGCAAGATGGTACAGGTGAGAGCACACCAGCCGATCAACACCGACGGCAGTATCAATCTCGAGGCATGGCTGGATCATGCCGTCAGTGTCGACCCGGCACTGGACCGTGAAGCCTTGAAAGCAGCCTGCGAGTTCGCTCGTGAGTCTGAACAGCAAGACAATGCGGCCAAGAACCTGTGGGCCGAAGGCACTTCAAGTTTTCGCACTGGCCTGGAAATCGCCGAGATCCTGGCCGATCTCAAGCTGGACCAGGATTCGCTGATCGCCGCCGTGCTCTATCGCGGCGTGCGCGAAGGGCACATTGCGTTGCCGCTGGTCAGCCAGCGTTTCGGCGCGGTGGTGGCCAAGCTGATCGACGGCGTGCTGCGCATGGCGGCCATCAGCGCCAGCCTCAGCCCGCGCCAGTCGATGGTGTTGGGCACCCAGGGCCAGGTAGAGAATCTGCGCAAAATGCTGGTAGCGATGGTCGACGACGTACGCGTCGCCCTGATCAAGCTGGCCGAGCGTCCCTGCGCGATCCGTGCGGTGAAGACCGCCGATGACGAAAAGCGCAACCGTGTGGCCCGCGAAGTTTTCGATATCTACGCGCCGCTGGCCCATCGCCTGGGCATCGGCCACATCAAGTGGGAGCTGGAGGATTTGTCCTTCCGCTACCTGGAACCCGACCAGTACAAACAAATCGCCACGCTGCTGCATGAGCGGCGCCTGGACCGCGAGCGCTTTATCAGCGACGTGATGGGCCAGTTGCGTTCGGAGCTGCAGGCCACCGGCGTGGACGCCGACATTAGCGGCCGCGCCAAGCACATCTATTCCATCTGGCGCAAAATGCAGCGCAAGGGCCTGGCCTTCAGCCAGATCTACGACGTGCGTGCGGTGCGCGTGCTGGTGCCGGAAATGCGCGACTGCTACACCGCGCTGGGCATCGTCCACACCCTGTGGCGGCACATTCCCAAGGAATTCGACGACTACATCGCCAACCCCAAGGAAAACGGCTACCGCTCGCTGCACACGGCGGTAATCGGCCCTGAAGGCAAGGTGCTGGAAGTGCAGATCCGCACCCACGCCATGCACGAAGAGGCCGAGCTGGGGGTGTGCGCGCATTGGCGCTACAAGGGCACCGACGTCAAGGCCGGGTCCAACCAGTACGAAGAGAAAATTTCCTGGCTGCGCCAAGTGCTGGAATGGCACGAAGAACTCGGCGACATCGGCGGCCTGGCCGAGCAACTGCGGGTGGATATCGAGCCGGACCGGGTCTATATCTTCACGCCTGACGGCCACGCCATCGACTTACCCAAGGGCGCCACACCGCTGGACTTTGCCTACCGCGTGCACACCGAAATCGGGCATAACTGCCGCGGCGCCAAGATCAACGGGCGCATCGTGCCGCTCAACTACAGCCTGCAAACCGGTGAACAGGTCGAGATCATCACCAGCAAGCACGGCACGCCGAGCCGCGATTGGCTGAACCCGAACCTGGGCTACATCACGACCTCGCGAGCGCGGGCGAAGATCGTCCACTGGTTCAAGCTGCAGGCGCGTGACCAGAACGTCGCCGCCGGCAAGACCTTGCTTGAACGCGAACTGGCGCGCCTGGGCCTGCCTCAGGTGGACTTCGACAAGTTGGCCGAAAAGGCCAACATGAAGATCGCCGAAGACATGTTCGCCGCCCTCGGCGCGGGCGACCTGCGCCTCGCGCAACTGGTCAACCTGGCCCAGCAACTGGTCGAGCCGGAGCGCGGCAACGAACAGCTGGAGCTGATCCCGCGCAAAGCCACTGGCTACAAGCCGGGCAAGCGTGGCGATATCCAGATCCAGGGCGTGGGCAACCTGATGACGCAAATGGCCGGCTGCTGCCAGCCGTTGCCGGGCGACGCCATTGTCGGCTACATCACCCAGGGCCGTGGCGTGAGCATTCACCGCCAGGACTGCGCCTCGGTGTTGCAGCTGGGCGGGCGCGAGCCGGAGCGGATCATCCAGGTCAGTTGGGGGCCGGTGCCGGTGCTCACTTACCCGGTGGACATCATCATCCGTGCCTACGATCGTTCCGGCTTGCTGCGTGACGTCTCGCAAGTGCTGCTCAACGAGCGGATCAACGTGCTGGCGGTCAACACCCGTTCGAACAAGGAAGACAACACTGCGTTGATGTCCCTGACCATCGAGATTCCGGGGTTGGACGCACTGGGACGGTTGCTGGGGCGGATTTCCCAGTTGCCGAACATCATCGAAACCCGGCGCAACCGCACCCCATGAAAATCTGAATGAACGCGCAGTAATCTGTGGGAGCGGGCTTGCTCGCGAATGCGGTTTGTCAGTGCCGGATGTGTTGACTGGCCCACCGCTTTCGCGAGCAAGCCCGCTCCCTCATTGGATTTTCAGTGTTTTCACTCCAGCGGAAAGAGACTGATGTATTCACTCGAAGACCTGCTGCACCTGATGAACCGCCTGCGCGACCCGCAATACGGCTGCCCATGGGACATCAAGCAAACCTACGCGACCATCGTCCCGCACACCTTGGAAGAAGCCTATGAAGTGGCCGACGCCATCGAGCGCGGCGACTTTGACCATCTGCAAGGCGAGTTGGGCGATCTGCTGTTCCAGGTGGTGTATTACAGCCAACTGGCGCGGGAAGAAGGGCGCTTCGAATTTGCCGGCGTGATCGACAGCATCACCCGTAAGTTGATTCGCCGGCATCCTCATGTGTTTCCAACCGGCGACCTGTACGCACCGCTGGATATCCCGCAGTTGAGCGAAGAACAGGTCAAGGAACGCTGGGAGCAGATCAAAGCTGAGGAGCGCGCAGAAAAGTCCGAGGCTCCCGAGCAACTCTCCCTGCTCGATGATGTGCCCACCGCCTTACCGTCGTTGTCCCGTGCGGCCAAATTGCAAAAGCGCGCCAGCCAGGTCGGTTTCGACTGGCCGTCCGCGTTGCCGGTGGTGGATAACGTGCGCGAAGAGTTGGACGAAGTGCTCGAAGCCATGGCCGATAACGACGCGGTGGCCATCGCCGATGAAGTCGGCGACCTGCTGTTTGCCGCGGTCAACCTGGCGCGTCACCTCAAGGTCGACCCGGAAACCGCCTTGCGCGGTGCCAATGCCAAGTTCGAACGACGTTTCCGATTTATCGAACAGGCATTGCGCGATACGCACCAACCCATAGAAGATTGCACCCTCGAAGAGTTGGACGCCCTCTGGGGCGAAGCCAAACGCCAAGAAAAGAATGTGTCCAGCTGCGGTTGAGCAGTTGCCTAAGTGAGTAAGCACCATGAGCCTTTCCCTTCGCGACCAGTTGCTCAAAGCAGGTCTGGTCAACCAAAAGCAGGCCAAGCAGGTCGGCAAAGAGAAACAGAAGCAGCAGCGCCTGGTCCACAAAGGCCAGGCCGAAGTCGATGACACCCAGGCGCGCCTGGCCGCTGAGGCACACGCCGAGAAGGTCAAGCGTGACCAGGAACTCAACCGCCAGCAGCAGGAAAAAGCCGAGGCCAAGGCGCGTACCGCCCAGGTCAAGCAACTGATCGAAACCTCGCGTCTGCCCAAGCTGACCACCGAGGACTACTACAACTTCGTGGATGACAAGAAGGTCAAGCGCCTGTCCGTCAACACGCTGATGCGCAACAAGCTGAGCAACGGTTCCCTGGCCATCGTGCACCACGGCGGCGGCTACGAGGTGATCCCTCGCGAAGCGGCGCTGAAGATCCAGGAGCGCGCGCCGGAGCGTATCGTGCAGCTCAACATCCTCACCGAAAGCCAGGTGCCGGACGAGGATGATCCGTACGCCGCTTACCAGATCCCTGATGATCTGATGTGGTAAGCCGCAAAAAACGACAACCCCCGCCATAAGGCGGGGTTTGTATTTTTAAACGTGCAGCACCAGGCTGTTACCAATCCACTGCGTAACTCAGGCTGAAGGTACGACCCTCGGCATTCGGGTACGGTGCGCGGGCGTTGGCCTGGGCGAACATGTTCTGGTAGTTGCGGTTGGTGAGGTTGTACACCGCACCTTCGAGGCGGCCTACCGGTAGCCTTACCGAGCCCAGCAGGTCGACCAGGGTGTAGCCCTGGATATCGCGACCGTTGTTGTCCTTGGCCGCAGCGTCATAATTGGCCAGGCGCATACCCTGTAAGCGCAGGCTGTAGTCGTCACGCTCATAGCCGACAAAGGCTGTGGTCTTGGCGGGGGAGATGCGGGTGGCAGGCAGGTCGATCCACTTGCCGTTCTGCTGGGTCTCGCCTTTGGCGTAAGCGTAAGTACCGCCGACGGACCATTGGTCGGTGATGTTATAGGTCAGGCCGGTTTCGACGCCACGCACGCGTTCTTTCTGATTGATCAGGCGCAGCACACGATCATTGGCATCATAGAACTGCGTGACATCCGAGGTGTTTTCGTACGCGGTGACACTGGCCTGCCACTTGTCCCAGTCGCCACGCCAGCCCAGCTCGTAGCTGTCGACTTTCAAGGCCTGGGCATTGAGATCCTGGATATCGTATTTGCTGTTCACGTCACGCAGGAAGCGCTGGATATCCGGCAGGGAAAAGCCCTGGCTGAAATTGACGAACACATCCTGGTTGTCGGTCAGGTGGTACACCGCACCGAGGTTATACAGCGTGTCATCGTATTTGAGCGTGCCACCGGGCAGTGTCGCGCGGTTGCCGGTCTGTACGATTTCGCCATACGCGATGCTGTCGGAGACCTTGCTCTCAATCCATTCGCGACGTACGCCACCGCGCAAGGTCCAGTTGTCGATGTCGTAGGAGAGCTGGCCAAAGATGGCTTTGGTGGTGGTCTCGATATCTGGACCCAGTTCGAACGTGGTACCGGTTTTCGTGTAGGTCAGGCCATTGACCCGGTATTGGTCGCCACGCTGGCGTGAGGTTTCATGGTCGTAGTCCGCGCCCCATACCAGGTTGCCCGTTGCCGGCCCGATGTCCGGCATCTGGGTGTCGATCGCCGCACGCAGGCCGTAGACGTCCTGCACGCTGTTGTTATCTGACACGCCTGCCCGGCCTCGGGACAGGTCTGGAAAGAACAGGGCGTCGGCCCGCCGCCAGTAGCTTTCGACCTGCAGGCCCTGGCCGTAGAAATCCTTGTCGGCGTAGTTGAGGTTGACCGCCTGGTTGTGGGTGTAGGGTTGGTCGCCCAGGTCCAGGCCTTTTACGGCGACTGCGTTGCTGGTGATGCGGGGGTTCTTGGTGTAGCGGGTGTCTTGTTCGTCCTTGTAGTCTTGCAGCGACAGGCTGATCTTCTTGTCGTCATCAAGCTCATAGCCGAAGCGACCTTGCAGGTCGTAGGTATCGGTGTCCATGTTGCTGCCCTGGGACGTGTCCTGGGGGATGCGCTTGCCATTACCGTCGAACTGATCGTTGCGCTGCACGGTGTTGCCCGAGAGGTACCAGTCCACCGGGCCCTTGCGGCCGGTGGCGCTTTGGAAGGCCTGGTAAGCGAACCCCTTGTGGCTGAGGTTGTTGCCGGCGGTCATGCCGATCTTGCTGCTGAACGCCAGGTCCTCACCTTGGTTGCGTTTGGTGATGATGTTGATGATGCCGCCCGATGCGCCTGCGCCGTAGACACTGCTGGCGCCGGAGATCACTTCGATACGCTCGATGCTTTCTGGCGCCACGCTGTTGAGTTGGCGGAAGTTATCACGCGTGGCGTTTTGCGAAACCCCGTCGATCAGGATCAGGGTATTACGCCCGCGAAGCGTCTGGCCGAAGTTGCTCATGCCGCCGCTGGAAGGGGCAATGCCAGGCACCAGTTGGCCGAGGATATCTGCAACCCGACGTCCTGCCCCCGTCTGCTGGCGGATTTGCGCTTCATTGATCACCTGCACTGAGCCTGGAATCTGCGCAATGCTGGTTTCGCTGCGCGTGGCCGATACCACTGTTGCCTGTAATTGCAGGCTGGTCGGCGCTGCCTGTGTCTGTTCTGTCTGATCGGCCCAGGCAGGGGCACTTATTGACCCAAGAAGTGGCAGCAGTACTGCCAATTGCGATGTGTTCATGATCATGTCTCAGAGTTATTAGAAGTATTGACAGAAAAATCGGATGTCTCAGGCGCTCGGGCAAACGAACGGATGGCGCGGATACTCACGGCGGCCAAGGCGTAGGTCAGTGCGACCAGCCAGAAGCTGTGCGCCAGGCCCACCCACCCCATGCCGATACCGCCCAACAGTGCGCCGCACAGTGCACCTGCTTTGGCGGCGCTGTTGCCCATGCCCAGGGCAAAACCCTGCTGGCTGTGCGCTACGGTAGTGGCGATCAGTGTGTAGGCCACGGGCAACAAAGCACCCTGCCACACGCCCCACAGCAGCCGACTGGCGATAAACCCCGACCATTCACCGGCCAGCGCCGTGCAGGCCAGCGTGAAGGCGCAGGCCCACGTGACCCACTCGATGATGCGCAGCGTATGTGCTGGCTGATGTCGATCGAACAGGCGGCCCCACAACGGTGCGGACAGTGCCAGGGTCAGGGCGCTGGCGCCATAGCTGGCGCCGATCAGCCACGCGGGCGCGTGCAACACCTGGGCGACATATAAGGCGTAAAACGGTTGCGGCATCATCCTGGCTGCCTGGATCAATACGATGATCCCCAGCATCGCGCCAATCCAGCCTTTGGGGAGTGCGGCAGGCTTGGACGTGCGGGCAGGTCTCGATCGTGGTGAGTCACTGGGTAAAAACGCGCTGATTATCGCGCACAGCAGGCAGACGGCGGTGGCGCTGTAGCACAGCAATGCGAAACCGGATATGTCCATCAACCAGCCGCCCAACACCGGTCCGGCCAGGGAGCCTACGGCAGTGGCTGATTGCAGCCGGGCAAGAATGTGCCCCCGTCCGCCGTCGCCGCAGCGGGCCAGTGCGTAAGCTTGGGCTGCGGCGATGAAACCGGCCAATGCGCCTTGTACCACGCGGATGGCCACCAGCCACCATGGATCAGGCGTAATCGCAGCCAGCGCCTGGCACACCGCCAACGCCAGCAGCGCGCGGATAATCATGAGCTTATGGCCGGTACGGTCGCCGAGTCTTCCCCACAGGGGCGTGAGAATCATCGCCGCCATCATCGGCCCGGCATACACCAGCGAAGACAGCAGGCCGGTGTACTGGGCATTTGCAGTGCCCAGCAGCTTCTGGATTTGCAGCGGCCAGAACGGGCCGCTCATTTCCATCGCCCCCATCGACACCAACTGAATCACCACCAGCAGCCTTAGCGCTGTGTTGTTAGTCGGCATTGGCGGCCGCGCTCAACGGGTTAGGCAACCGCCCGACGATATCGGCATGACTCTCCAGCAGGCGCATGCGCATGAACGACTTGGCCGGCCACGCGTGCTCCAGCAGTGCTTCGCGCTCGGTGGCCCAGCGCTGCGGATCAACCTGCGAGCGCAGGTCGTCAAAACACTGGTTGACCTGAGCCGACAGTTCATTCCAGAGCAGCGCCTGGGGGATGTCGAAGTGGCGCGCGGCAAGCAGGATGAGCTCGCCCAGATGGCACATGAATACGGTGTGCAGCAGCTTGTCCCGTACGAAACCAGCGTCGTCGTACAGCGTCATCTTCGGGTCGTGCAGTTCAATGTCCAGGCCGTGGGCGTGCAAGGTCTTGCGGTCGATTCGAATATCGCCGAAGTCGCGCAACAGGAGGCGGCTTAATTGTCCGTCTGCGGCCATCACCATGAAGGAGTTCTGTTGATGGGCCTCAAAAGCGATGCCGTAGCGCAAATACATGCCCAGCAGCGCCGGCACACTGATCGCCGCGTAATCATGGAAGAAGGCGAGCATGGCCGCCGCGTCATCCTTGCCTTGGCTCAGGCGCACCCATTGGCGCAGTAGCGGCTGGCCGTGTTGATCAATGGCAAACAGGCTGCCCACCGGCACCGCCATTTCGTCCGGCTGGAGCTGGCTCTGGGGATTGTCGCGATAGAGCACCGCCAGGTGGCGAGAGTGCTCATCATTGGCCGGTTGTGGCTGGAAATGCACACCGATCCGCTCGGGCACGATGTTCAGGAGTTGTTGAATCGCAGGCTCGCGGTCCAGGATGCTCAGCAGCAGATGGCTGATCCGTGGGCCCATGCGTGCTGAACGCGGCGATACGGTGCGCTGTACGCTGGTCAGGCGCAGTGACACTGGCAGTTTGACCATCGGCGCATTGCGACGGCCTTCAGGCAACACGGTTCTGAATGACATGGTGGGGTGGGCGGTAAACGCGACGATATCGGTCAGCACCAGCAGTTTGTCGCCGATTTCGTTGGCGAACAGTTCAGGCAGCTCCTGATGGGCCTGCCAAGGATGGGCAGGCAACGGCAGATAATCGCTTGCCTGAAGGCCGTGTGCTTGCAGGGCTGCGGTCAATTGCTGTGCCGTTTGTGGAAAGTGCTCGCTCCACCACTGCCAGTAATCTGCGGTGCCGCCCAAGCGTTCGACATGGGCAAACTGGCGATGTAACGCGCACAGCAGCACCGGGAAGCGTGCTTCGAACTCAGGCGAATAGTCGATGACTTGTGCGGTATTCAGGCCCAGCTTGGTCTTGTAGTTGGGGTGCCATGGGTGACCCAATGTTCCCCACTGTTCAAGCACGGAAGTCGGGTTGATAACGCTCGGGCTGTTCTTGAGATGACTCAGCAGATTGTCTTGATGCACCGGGCCCATGGACGCATGCAGCTTGAGCGTCCATTGCTCATGGAAGGCGAGGCACAAGGTGTCGTTGATGAAGCTGTCGTCGATCTCGACGTTGAGGCGGTTGAGCACTTCCCGGGCGGCAGGCGGCTCAAGGCTGGCGTTAAGCAACGTCAACAACTGTGATGGGAACTGGATTTTCTGTTCGGGCTGGCCTTCGCGCAACAGGATGACTTTGCCACGCAGGTCCCAGCTTGCCATGCGGCCAGGACGCAAATGATCAAAACGTAGGTGAGCCTGGCAAGGCAGTGTCAGCGAGCATTGCCCATGTTCGTCATAAATGAGGGTGCTGGGGTCCAGCAGGCTTTCACGAAACAATGCCTGGATCAGGCGTTGGAAGCTGCGTTCGGCGGCGGGGGCCAGCGTATTGATCAGGGCGTCGAGGCTGATGTGGCTGGCCTGAAATTGCGCAGTGGCAAGCGCTTCACTCCAGCGTTCCAGCAACGCGTTTTCTGGCTTCCTGCTATTTCCGTGCATCAAATTGATTCCCTAAACGTGAGCCTGAATGAAAGGCGCACGAATGATATCGAGAATCATTATTTGTGTGTGCTTTTGTTACATTAATTTATACCGAATCTTTGACAAAAAAACCGCGCTCGAATGGCGCGGTTTTTGATGTAGACGGCCCGGCTGCGTGGGCCGGGCGTCAACATGATTTCAGAGCTTCAGGAGCTTTTTGCCTGGCGTTGCAGTTCGAGAGTTTCCAGCTCGTTTTTATAATTGTGGGCGTCGCTCTCGTTGTGAAACATGCCGACCAATACGTCTTGCTGATGGACATCCCAGATGTGAATCCCGTGGCCTACTGCTTCATGGGACATATGTTCATCGTCGCGTTCAGTTACTTTTACAGTCATCTGCTTGCTCCAATCTCTGGTTGATCTGCGGCAAGTCGTCGCAGGCCTCTGTTATATGATTTGTTAGCTTGCTAAGTAAACTGATTTTGCGCGCAATAATTCATTGCAGGGAATGCAACAATGCTGGAGGCCGTGTAAACCAAGGCATTGCGTCGCCATCGCAGAGGCTTTATGACAAAAGTTTCATGTTCAGGTCGGCTAGGTTGACCTCGGCACCGCTATCGCAAGCAAGCCAGCTCCCACCTTGGAATGCATTCCACTGTGGGAGCTGGCTTGCCTGTGATAGCGGTAGTGGCTCCCCCTAAAAATCCCAGGCAAAAAAAAAGCCCCGCATTCAGCGAGGCTCTTATTCAACTCATCAGCGCAATCAGCTGCCCTTGACGGCCTGGCCGTCAACAGTGCCATCCTGCAGCATGATGTTGTATTCCTTGCCGTCAGTCTCGACCTGACGCAGGGCAACCAGGATGCCGCCCTGGTCCTTGGCAAACCACATCTGCGTGATGCGCTTGCTCTGCGACGGGTCGCGCACGCGCTCGACCTTGATCGCGTCGATCGAGCCGACCTTGGTCTGGACCTTTTCCGAGCCGATCACGCGGAAGTCGTAGGTATCGGTATCGGTACCCTCAACCACGCGGTAGCTCATGCTCTTTTTGCCAGCGGCAACATCGCGTTGCAGAGCAAGCTGGTAGGTGGACTTGTCGAGCATGCCGCTTTCGAGAGTGACGTTGACCGGGTCTTTGTTTTCAAAGCCGGTGACTTTCTTGGCGCTCTGGTCGAAGTCCAGATTGATCTTCTTCGCCTTGCCCAGGCCGCCGCGTTCGAAGCTGTAGCTCTTGGGTTGCAGGGTGTCCTTGTCGAACAGGATCACACTGGTTTCGGTCAGGCTGGCAATCATCATCGAGGCCTTGAAATTCAAGGTCCAGGTACCGTCGCCATTCTTGCTCAGGCTGCGTTCAGCCGAACCGCTCATGGGCAGTTGTTTCCAGTCGGCGGTGTAGCTGACGGAGAAGGGGTGAAGGTCTGCCGCTTGTACGGCAGGCAAAGCGAACAGCGCAAAAGCGAAAAGCAGGGCGCGACGCATAAAATCTCCTAGGTTCGAATCAAGTGGCCGCTGGCCGCGAGTAACTGGCCGTCCAATAATGCACCCTGGTCGCCAAGAATCAACCGTCCTTCGGCAAACCAGCGAACAGCCAGCGGGTAAATCCTGTGTTCCTGGGTATGAACCCGTTGCGCAAGCGTCTGCGCCGAGTCGCCTGACTCTACCGGAACCACTGCCTGTACGACCAGAGGCCCGCCATCGAGTTCCTCGGTCACAAAGTGCACGCTGCAGCCATGCTCACTGTCGCCAGCGTCGAGAGCGCGCTGGTGGGTGTGCATGCCTTTGTACTTGGGCAGCAGGGAAGGGTGGATATTGAGCAGGCGCCCTTCGTAGTGCCTGACGAAATCTGCGCTGAGAATGCGCATGAAGCCGGCAAGGACCACGAGTTTGGGGTTGAAGGCGTCGATCAGCTCGACCAAGGCGCTGTCGAAGGCCTCGCGGCCGTCGAACGCCTTGTGATCCAGGGCGCGGGTGTCGATACCCGCGTCCCGGGCGCGTTGCAGACCGTAGGCGTCGCTGCGGTTGGAAATCACCGCAGCGATGCGCACCGGGCTGTCGCCGGTGCGCGTGCTGTCGATCAGGGCCTGCAAGTTACTGCCGGTGCCGGAAAGCAGCACCACGACATCACAGGTCTGGGGCATCAGTGAGCCTTGAGGTTCTTCAGTTCAACCTGGGCTGCGCCTTCGGCGGCAGTGGCGATCTGGCCAATGACCCAAGGTTGCTCGCCGGCTTCACGCAGCACATTCAGCGCGGTTTCAACGTGTTCCTGCGCGACGCAGATCACCATGCCTACGCCGCAGTTCAGCACGCGGTGCATTTCGGTTTCGTTGACGTTGCCTTTTTCTTGCAGCCAATCGAAGACTGCCGGGCGCTGCCAGCTGGCCACGTCGACAATCGCCTGTGCGCCTTTTGGCAGTACGCGCGGGATGTTGTCCAGCAGGCCGCCACCAGTGATGTGGGCCATGGCCTTGACGGCGCCGGTGTCCTTGATCAGCTTGAGCAGTGGCTTGACGTAGATGCGGGTCGGCGCCATCAGCAGGTCGGTCAGTGGCTTGCCGTCGAGCTGGATGTTCTCGATGTCGGCGCCGGACACTTCGATGATCTTGCGGATCAGCGAGTAACCGTTGGAGTGCGGGCCGGACGATGGCAAGGCGAGCAGGGCGTCACCGGCGGCTACTTTGGAGCCGTCGATGATCTCGGCTTTTTCCACCACACCGACGCAGAAGCCGGCCAGGTCGTAGTCTTCGCCTTCGTACATGCCTGGCATTTCAGCAGTTTCACCGCCGACCAGGGAGCAACCCGACAGTTCGCAGCCAGCGCCGATGCCGGTCACGACCTGGGTCGCGGTCTCGACATTGAGCTTGCCGGTGGCGTAGTAGTCGAGGAAGAACAGCGGCTCGGCGCCGCACACCACCAGGTCGTTGACGCACATAGCGACCAGGTCGATGCCGATGCTGTCGTGCTTGTTCAGGTTCAGGGCCAGGCGCAGCTTGGTGCCCACGCCGTCGGTGCCGGACACCAGTACAGGCTGCTTGTAGCCGGCCGGGATTTCGCAGAGGGCGCCGAAACCGCCCAGGCCACCCATGACTTCAGGGCGCGCAGTGCGCTTGGCGACGCTCTTGATGCGTTCGACCAATGCTTCACCGGCGTCGATGTCTACACCGGCGTCCTTGTAGCTCAGGGAGGGTTGCTTGCTCATGATCCAGGCCTTTAGGGGGGATTTCTGGGTAACGACCGGGCGGGCGGGGGCTTTTGGAAAGGGCCCTGCCGTTGACGGTCTGCGAAGGCGCGCGATTTTATCAGGCTTGAGGGGCAGCGGCCATCCTCGGGCCGACGGGCAGGGCATATGAGCTCAAAAAAATGCAAATCGGGCCGGTAATCGTGCGTATTAAGGTATAGCCTTGAACCCGCTATCGTTATGACAGTACAAAAACTTACCGAGGCCCTGTGAATGTTTTGCCGGGTGCTGTGGTCACAGCCTGGCTAAACCGATTCACGCGGTCTGTTCCAGCCGCTAAATTTGTCGTTCGGGAATCTTCCATGCGTCTGTGTAAATTCTTCTTTGTAGGCTGCTTGTCGTTGGTCAGCCTGGCGAGTCATGCCGAAACCCTCAATGGCCTCTATCAAGTACTCGAACCGGTCAGCAGCCAGTCGCCCCAAGAGCGCGACCAAGCCACCCAGCGTGCCGTACAGACCCTGGTGATCCGCCTGACCGGCGACGCCAAGGCCGCCGATGGCCCGGGCCTGGCGGCGATCCGCAAAGACCCGCAACAAATCATCAGCCAGTACGGCTACGACGCCGGCCCGCCGGAAAGCCTGCAAGTGGACTTCGACCCGGTCAGCACCGACCGCGCCTTGCGTGATGCGGGCCTGTCGATCTGGGGCAGCAACCGGCCGTCGATCCTGGGTTGGTGGCTGAACGATTCAACCGAAGGCAGCAGCCTGGTCGGCGATGGCCAGGCCGTTGCCCAGGCCTTGCGCCGGGCCGCGCAGCACCGGGGTCTGCCGCTGCGCTTGCCGCTGGGAGACCTGGATGAACAGGTAGTCGCCACCGCGCCGAATCTTGAAAGCCCGGACGCCACGCCTTTGCGTGCAGCGTCCGAGCGTTACGGTGCCGATGCTTTGCTGGCCGTGCATGCGCGCCAGGAAGGCAGTCAATGGCAGGCCAAATGGCGCCTGTGGCTGGGCGACAAGGCTGAGGAGGGTACCGCCCAAGGCGCTGACACTGCCGCGCTTGCCGACGCGGTATTGCTGGCGGTCAGCCAAAAGCTGGCGCCACGTTTTGCGGTCAAGCCTGGAGTGAGCAGTGAGCAACTGCTTGAAGTGCAAGGCATGAATCTGGAGCGCTACGCCGCCCTGGGTCGCTTGCTGGAGCCCTTTGGCGGCCAGCCGCAGTTAGTGGATGGCAACCGGATTGTGTATCGCGTCAATGGCAGCGCCGAACAACTGCGCACCCAATTGAGCCTGGCCAAGCTGCAGGAAATTCCTGCTGGTGAAGCCCCGGCCCAGCCAGCCGTGATCGAAGGCACGCAACCGGCTGTTGCACCTGAGCCACAGGCGCAACTGCGTTTTCGTTGGTAAATAGTGTTCCTCTTTCTATATAGAAGAAGGGCGTAAAAACAGATGGAGTGGTTTATGGCGGATACGCGTCGTTGGGTGTGGCTTGGCGGGATTGTCCTGCTGTGCGTGTTTGTGTTCTTGCTGCATTCGATCCTGACGCCGTTCCTGGTGGCGCTACTGCTCGCCTATCTGTTCGATCCCGTGGTGGATCGCCTGGAAAAAGTCGGCATGTCGCGCACCTGGGGCGTGATCACGGTGTTTGCGCTGTTCACGTTGATCATCACGGCGCTGGTGTTGATATTGGTGCCGATGTTGGCCAAGCAGCTGTTTCGTCTCTATGAACTGGCGCCGCAGATGCTCGACTGGTTGCAGCACACGGCAATGCCGTGGGCCCAGTCCAAGTTCGGGCTGGCGGATGGCTTCTGGAAGTTCGACAAGGTCAAGGCGGCCATCAGCGAGCATATGGACAAGACCACCGATATCGTCACGGTGGTGCTCAGCCAGGCGACTGCGTCGAGCCTGGCGCTGATCGGCTGGTTGACCAACCTGGTGCTGATCCCGGTGGTGGCGTTCTACCTGCTGCGAGACTGGGACATCATGATGGCCAAGATCCGCAGCCTGCTGCCTCGTGACCGCGAAGAGCGTGTTGTTTCCCTGGCGGCGGAGTGTCATGAGGTACTGGGCGCGTTCGTACGTGGCCAGTTGCTGGTGATGCTGGCCCTGGGGGTGATTTACGCTGCCGGCCTGATGGCGATCGGCCTGGAACTGGGGCTGTTGATCGGCTTGATCGCGGGCCTGGCGGCCATCGTGCCCTACATGGGCTTTGTGATCGGCATCGGTGCGGCGCTGGTGGCCGGGCTGTTCCAGTTCGGCGGCGACCTGTACCCGATGCTCGGGATTGTCGCAGTGTTCATGGTGGGCCAGGCCTTGGAAGGTATGGTGCTGACGCCACTGCTGGTGGGCGATCGGATCGGCCTGCACCCAGTGGCAGTGATCTTTGCGATTTTGGCGGGTGGCGAGCTGTTCGGCTTTACCGGCATCCTGTTGGCGCTGCCGGTGGCGGCGGTGATCATGGTGCTGGTGCGCCATGTGCACGACCTGTACAAGGATTCGGACGTGTATACCGGGGTGGATGAGCCCGAGTTGTAATCGCGGTGTCACAAACCCGGCCCTGGCCGGGTTTGTTGTTTCGGGCGCCGGGTGCGTCAAACAATCTGCGTAAAACCGCCGGGTTAACGCAAACCTTTGATTTTGCTTGTGGTCTGCTGCATTGTGCGCCCGGCGTCACGGGTATAAACTTTGCAAACTTTACATAGAGGCCACTAACGGTTCGATGGGAGCCGTTCAGTCAGCATGAAACCGATTCAGCTGCCCCTAGGTGTGCGTCTGCGTGATGACGCTACCTTTATCAACTACTACCCAGGCGCCAATGCCGCTGCACTCGGCTATGTGGAGCGGCTTTGCGAAGCCGACGCCGGGTGGACTGAAAGCCTGATCTATCTGTGGGGCAAGCATGGCGTGGGGCGTACCCACCTGCTGCAGGCCGCGTGCCTGCGTTTCGAGCAGACGGGCGAGCCGGCGGTCTACCTGCCCTTGGCCGAGTTGATGGACCGCGGGGTCGGCATCTTCGATAACCTTGAGCAATATGAACTGGTGTGTCTCGACGACCTGCAGGCAGTGGCCGGCAAGGCGGAGTGGGAAGAGGCGCTGTTTCATCTGTTCAACCGGCTGCGCGACAGCGGTCGGCGCTTGCTGATCGCTGCATCCACCTCGCCGCGTGAACTGCCGGTGAAGCTGGCTGACCTCAAGTCGCGCCTGACCCTGGCGTTGATCTTCCAGATGCGCCCGTTATCCGATGAGGACAAGCTGCGTGCGCTGCAACTGCGCGCTTCCCGTCGTGGCCTGCACCTGACCGACGAGGTCGGGCACTTTATCCTCACCCGTGGCACCCGCAGCATGAGCGCGCTGTTCGATTTGCTTGAGCAACTCGACCAGGCTTCCCTGCAGGCGCAAAGAAAATTGACGATCCCTTTCCTGAAAGAAACCTTGGGCTGGTAAGGTCTTGATTTCCCTTGTGTCGGCATTTTCAAGGCGTCAGAAAACCTGCGTTTGAGCCCGAAGGGCTACGCAACTGCAGCGATAAATGGAATCACGGCTTAGATGGCATAGTCGAAACGATAAGTCACATAGATCGCGATTGAATTTGCAAATCGATGTGATAGAGGGCATAGTCTCGGCTTCTTTACACATCAGCCACGGTCGTGCCCATGCTAAATCGCTTCGCACCCCTCGTGCCTCTCGCACTCGTTACCCTGTTGTTTGGTTGCGCCTCCCACCCTCAGCAGGTGGCAGAACAGCAAAAACCACAGGTTCAAAATCAGGCAAAGTTCGTTGCTGCACAGTCTGCTTCTGTTTATGAAGAAGAGGTGGCAACCGAAAAAGAACTCGCCGAGTTCTCTGACAGCAAGCCTTACCAACTGCCTCTTCTGGCCGACAGCATCCTTGAGCGCGGCATGTCCTTGATCGGTACCCGTTACCGTTTCGGCGGCACCTCGGAAGCCGGTTTTGATTGCAGTGGTTTCATTGGCTACCTGTTTCGTGAAGAAGCCGGCATGAATCTGCCGCGCTCTACACGCGAGATGATCAACGTGAATGCACCGTTGGTCGCACGAAACAACCTCAAGCCCGGTGATCTGCTTTTCTTTAGTACCAGTGGCCGCGGTCGTGTCAGCCACGCCGGTATCTACCTGGGTGATAACCAGTTTATCCACTCCAGCAGCCGCCGCAGTGGGGGTGTTCGGGTCGATAACCTGGGTGACAGCTACTGGAGCAAAACCTTCATCGAAGCCAAGCGCGCACTCGCCATGGCCCCGACCACGGTTACCGCTAGTAAGTAAAGTTAAAGTGATACTTGAAGTTTGACGTGTAAGCGCTAGAATCCCTGGACATTGTTGTCATCCGTTCGCGCGAGCTTTGCTTGCGCGTTCTGGTTTTCAACGTTCGGCAGCGAAAGCCGCATCCAGACCAGGATTGTTCTGCACATGTCGACCTCGGCCCGCCTGATGCTTATTGTTTGCGCCGCGCTGCTCAGCGCCTGCGCCAGTCGTACACCGCCGCCCGCGCCCGTCGCGGTCAAGCCTAAGCCGGTGTTCAACTATGCCACCCAGAATTTCTCGCCTGCTGCCGAAGACGTGCTCTTTCGTGCGCTGGGCCTGGTCGGCACGCCTTACCGCTGGGGCGGCAACACACCAGACTCGGGGTTTGATTGCAGCGGCCTGATCGGCTTTGTATTCCGCGACGCTGCTGGCATCTCATTGCCGCGCACCACCCGTGAATTGATCGTGATGCGTGGCCAGGACGTCAGCGAACAAAACCTGCAAACCGGCGACCTGCTGTTCTTCGCCACCGGTGGTGGTTCGCGGGTCAGCCATGCGGGTATCTATGTGGGGGAGGGCCGCTTCGTACACGCGCCGCAAACCGGCGGTACGGTGAAGCTGGATACGCTATCCAAAGCGTATTGGCAGAATGCCTACCTGAGTGCCAAGCGAGTACTCCCGGGGAACCTGGCGCGTAACCCCTAGCCGAATACAGCACCCTATGTGGGAGCGGGCTTGCTCGCGAAAGCGGTGGTTCAGTCAGAAAATTTATTGACTGATACTCCGCCTTCGCGAGCAAGCCCGCTCCCACATTGTTTTTGTGGCGCTGTTCAAATGGATTATTTGGCCGCCGACACCCGCCAAACCTTATTACCCACATCATCGGCCACCAGCAAATCCCCCTGCTGATCTATCACCACGCCAACCGGCCGGCCCATAGCTTTCTCATTGCTATCAAGAAACCCCGTCAGCACGTCCACCGGTTGCCCTTTCGGCTGTCCCCCTTCGAAGGGGACGAAAATTACCTTGTAGCCACTATGCGGCTTGCGGTTCCAGGAGCCATGCTGGCCGATAAATGCGCCATTACTGAAGGGGGCGGGGAGTTTGCTGCCCTCGGCGAAGGTCAGCCCCAGCGACGCAGTATGAGGGCCTACCGCATAGTCGGGAGCGATGGCCTTGGCGACCATGTCCAGGTTCTGCGGGGTCACACGCACATCCACATGCTGGCCGTAATAGCTGAAAGGCCAGCCATAGAAGCCGCCATCCTTGACCGAGGTGATGTAATCCGGCACCAGATCACTGCCGATTTCATCGCGCTCGTTGACCGCCGTCCACAGCTTGCCGCTCTGTGGTTCCCACGCCATGCCGTTGGGGTTGCGCAGGCCGGAGGCAAAAATGCGGTGTTGGCCGCTGGCGCGGTCGACTTCCCAAATGGCGGCGCGACCCTGTTCGGCTTCCAGGCCGTTTTCGCCGACGTTGCTGTTGGAGCCGACGCTCACGTACAGCTTGCTGCCGTCCTGGCTGGCCACCACGTTTTTGGTCCAGTGGTGGTTCAAAGGGCCACCGGGTAAATCCACCACCTTGGTGCCTGGGGAGGTGATTGCGGTTTCACCGGGCTGATAGGGGAAGCGCAGCAACTTATCCGAATCGGCCACATACAGGTCGTTGCCCACCAAGGTCATGCCAAAGGGCGAATTGAGGTTTTCCAGGAACACCGTGCGAGTTTCTGCCACACCGTCATGGTCGGCATCGCGCAGCAAGGTTATGCGGTTCGGGCTCGGCACCCCGGCGCCAGCGCGATCCATGACTTTTTCCATCACCCAGCCGCGCAGGCCTTTGGCATCGTCCGGCTTGGGCGGTGCATTGGTCTCGGCCACCAGCACGTCGCCGTTGGGCAGCACGTAGAGCCAGCGCGGATGATCCAGACCTGCGGCGAACGCGGCCACTTGGGTACCGACGGCAGCGACGGGCTTGGCGCCTTCGGGCCAGCCGATGGCCGGGGCGATATTGACGGTGGGGATCAGCGTCTTGTTTGGCTCCGGCAGCTTGGGCGAGGGCCCGGTGCCATCGGCGACCTGCAGGGTCGAGCTTTCGCCGCACGCAGCGAGGCTGCCGGCGAGCATGATCAGTAGGGCGAGGCGGGTCTTAGGCATGGTTTTCTCCTTGATACCTGTAGGGGTAGAGAAGCACGAACGGCAGATGGTTCAAGTCCAAGGCCAGCTTTAATTGACGCTCCACCCCCAACCCACTAACCTTCGCGGCTTGTTCCAGGTGCTCTGTGGCGTGCGCGTCGACAGAGTGAAACAGGGAAGCCGGTGAGTGAGCGCACTTGTACACAGTGCAGCCGCGATTCCGGCGCTGCCCCCGCAACGGTAAATGAGTCAAGACGGTGCTGTTTGCCACTGTATCGCGTGCGATATGGGAAGGCGCATCCTCGGCTGCTTTATATCAAAAGCGCCACTCATGAGCCCGGAGACCGGCCTGGATCATCCAACAGCATCACGGTGGGCGATGCTTGGCTGTCTGTTTTTCTTTTTCCTGCCCGCCGTTTTTGTCCAGCCCCAACGGAGAGCTGCCATGACTGATTCCCCCGACCGCGACGAGCGCCACCTGGCGCGCATGCTGCGCAAAAAAGCCGTGATTGACGAGCGCATCGCCAATTCCCCCAACGAGTGCGGCCTGCTGCTGGTGCTGACCGGCAACGGCAAAGGCAAGAGCAGTTCGGCGTTCGGCATGTTGGCCCGGGCCATGGGCCATGGCATGCAATGCGGTGTGGTGCAGTTCATCAAGGGGCGTAACAGCACTGGCGAAGAATTGTTCTTCCGCCGCTTCCCCGAGCAGGTACGGTTTCATGTGATGGGCGAAGGCTTCACCTGGGAAACCCAGGATCGCCAGCGCGATATCGCCGCTGCCGAAGCGGCTTGGGCGGTGTCCCGGGCCATGTTGAATGACCCCTCCATCGGCTTGGTGGTGCTGGACGAACTGAACATCGCCCTCAAGCACGGTTACCTTGACCTGGACCAGGTACTCAGCGACCTGCAAGCTCGCCCGCCCATGCAGCATGTGGTGGTCACCGGCCGTGGCGCCAAGCCTGAGCTGATCGAAATGGGCGACACCGTCACCGAAATGGGCATGCTCAAGCACGCGTTCCAGGCCGGTATCAAGGCACAGAAAGGCGTCGAACTTTGAATCAGCCCCGTCATTGCCCGGCCGTATTGATCGCCGCTCCGGCGTCCGGCCAGGGCAAAACCACGGTCACCGCCGCGCTGGCGCGTTTGCACCGCAACCTGGGACGCAAGGTGCGCGTGTTCAAATGCGGGCCGGACTTTCTCGACCCGATGATCCACGAGCGTGCCAGTGGCGCGCCGGTGTACCAGTTGGACATGTGGATGGTGGGCGAGCAGGAAAGCCGCCGCCTGCTCTGGGAGGCAGCGGCGGAGGCTGACCTGATCCTCATCGAAGGCGTGATGGGCCTGTTCGACGGCACGCCTTCCAGCGCTGACCTGGCGCGGCACTTCGGTGTACCGGTGCTGGGCGTGATCGATGGCACCGCCATGGCCCAGACGTTCGGCGCCCTGGCCCTGGGGCTGGCGCGCTATCAACCCGACCTGCCGTTTGCGGGCGTGCTAGCCAACCGTGTTGGCACTCTGCGCCATGCGCAATTGCTCGAAGGCAGCCTCACCGAGGGCTTGCGTTGGTACGGTGCATTGTCCCGCGAGACCGGCATCGAACTGCCCAGCCGCCACCTGGGCCTGGTGCAAGCCAGCGAACTGAATGACCTCGACGTGCGCCTCGACGCCGCCGCCCAGGCGTTGGGCAGCAGTTGCGAAGTGGCCCTGCCGCCGCCGGTGACCTTTGCCGCGCCACACGTGATCGAAGCCGAACCCTTGCTGGCCGGTGTGCGTATTGCCGTGGCCCGTGACGAAGCCTTTGCCTTCACCTACGGCGCCAGCCTGGATCTGTTGCGGGCGATGGGTGCGGAGCTGAAGTTCTTCTCACCGATCCATGATCGCCAATTGCCTGAAGCGGACAGCCTCTATTTGCCCGGCGGGTATCCGGAACT
Organism: Pseudomonas sp. GL93; assembly: GCF_003408955.1. NCBI lineage: Bacteria > Pseudomonadati > Pseudomonadota > Gammaproteobacteria > Pseudomonadales > Pseudomonadaceae > Pseudomonas > Pseudomonas sp. GL93. The sequence continues at coordinate 101,635 of NZ_NKRF01000076.1, read as the reverse complement.
GCACCACCAGGCATTGTCGGCCAATACCTCGATGCTGGACGCCATTCGTGCTCATCACGCCGCTGGCAAGCCGCTGCTCGCTGAATGTGGCGGCATGCTCTATTTGCTCGACTCCTTGACCGATGTGGAGGGTAGGCGCGCCGAACTGGTTGGCTTGTTGCAAGGCGATGCGGTGATGCAGAAGAAACTCGCGGCCCTGGCTCTTCAAAGCGTTGAGCTGCCGGAGGGGACCCTGCGTGGGCATACCTATCACCACTCCTTGACCAACACCACGTGGGAGCCAATTGCCCGTGGCCTCAGCCCTAACGGCGGGCGCGGTGCCGAAGCGGTCTATCGGCAGGGGCGCATGACCGCGTCCTATGTGCACTTTTATTTTCCGTCGAATCCTGGCGCGGTGGCCGCGTTGTTCGCGCCAGACCTCCAGGCCGCTATCGCAGGCAAGCCAGCTCCCACAGGGGAATGCATTCCAAATGTGGGAGGGGGCTTGCCCCCGATGAGGCCATGACCGACAACGCCTTCCCCGAGGCCGACCGCCAGGCCGTCTACCGCGCCATCGCCGAACGCCGCGACATGCGCCACTTCAGCGGTGGCAGTGTCGCGCCTGAACTGCTGCAGCGCCTGCTCCACGCTGCGCACCAGGCGCCCAGCGTCGGCCTGATGCAGCCGTGGCGTTTTATCCGCATCAGCGACCGCTCGTTGCGCAGCCAGATTCAACAGTTGGTGGAAGAAGAGCGCGTACGCACAGCCGAAGCATTGGGCGAGCGCTCCGATGCGTTCATGAAACTCAAGGTCGAAGGCATCAACGATTGTGCCGAGGTATTGGTCGCCGCCTTGATGGACGATCGCGAGCGCCACATCTTCGGGCGCCGCACCTTGCCGGAAATGGACATGGCCTCGCTCTCCTGCGCGATTCAGAACCTGTGGCTGGCGGCGCGCGTGGAAGGGTTGGGCATGGGCTGGGTTTCGCTGTTCGACCCCCAGGCCCTGGCCGCACTGCTGGGCCTGCCGCCTGGGGCAAAACCCCTGGCAGTGTTGTGCCTGGGGCCGGTGAGCGAATTTTACCCGGCACCGATGTTGCAGCTTGAAGGCTGGGCCGAGCCGCGACCGCTAAGTGACATGCTGTATGAAAACAAGTGGGGAGTGAGTCAATGAGTGTGGCCTTGCTGTGTGTCGCTGCGGTGGCGCTGGATGCGCTGCTGGGTGAGCCCAGGCGCTGGCATCCGCTGGTGGCGTTCGGCAATTTCGCCGGGCGCATCGAGCAACGCTTCAATACCGGTGGGCGTGGCTGGCGCAGCCATGGCGTGACCGCATGGTTTATCGCGGTGGTGCCGTTGACCCTGCTGGCCACGGCGTTGTCGTGGGCGCCTTATATCGGCTGGCTGCTGGAGATCCTGGCGCTGTACTGCGCCCTGGGCATGCGCAGCCTGGGCGAGCACGTGATGCCAGTGGCCCAGGCCCTGCGCCGTGATGACCTGGACGAAGCGCGCACGCGAGTGAGTTACCTGGTCAGCCGCCAGACCAGCGAACTGGACCATACGGAAGTCGCCCGCGCAGCCACCGAATCGGTGCTGGAGAACGGCAGCGATGCGGTTTTCGCCGCGTTGTTCTGGTTTGTGGTGGCCGGTGTGCCAGGCGTGGTGCTCTATCGTCTGAGCAACACCCTGGACGCCATGTGGGGCTATCGCAATGAGCGCTTTGAGCGCTTTGGCTGGGCAGCTGCCAGGATCGATGATGTGCTCAACTATATTCCTGCGCGGTTGGTGGCTTTAACCTACGCGCTATTGGGTAAAACCCGCCTGGCGCTCAAATGCTGGCGCACCCAGGGCCCGACCTGGGACAGCCCCAACGCCGGCCCAGTGATGGCGGCGGGGGCCGGTGCCTTGGGTGTGGAACTGGGCGGCGCGGCGATTTATCACGGCGAGGTGCATCAGCGCCCGCCATTGGGCGAAGGCCCGCCGGCCGACGCCGATTCTATTGATCGCGGCTGGCAACTGGTGCAGCGCGGCGTATGGCTGTGGCTGCTGGTCCTGTGCGTGGGGGCGCAAATCTATGCTTGAACATGGTGGTCGGCTGCGTAAGGCCGCGATTGAGTACGGCATTGCCGAAGCGGATTGGCTCGACTTGTCCAGCGGCCTGGCGCCCTGGCCGTGGCCGATTCCCGAGATTCCCTTGCGTGCCTGGGCGCGCTTGCCGGAAACCGATGACGGCTTGGAGAAGGCTGCCAGCGAGTACTATGGCGCCGCCCCATTGCTGCCGGTGCCGGGCTCCCAGGCGGCGATCCAACTGCTGCCGCGCCTGCGTCGTTCCGGCAAGGTCGGCGTGCTTTCGCCCTGTTACGCCGAGCACGCCGAAGCCTGGCGCCGCGCCGGTTATGTGGTGCGCGAAGTGCAGGAGCAGGAAGTCGACTTCTTTCTCGACAGCCTCGACGTGCTGGTCGTGGTCAACCCCAACAACCCCACCGGCTTGAGCCTGAGCCCGCAACGCCTGCTGGACTGGCATGCACGCCTTGCCCAGCGCGGTGGCTGGCTGGTGGTGGACGAGGCGTTCATTGACGTGACCCCGGACTTGAGCCTGGCCAGCCATGCCGATCAGGTCGGCTTGATCGTACTGCGCTCATTCGGCAAGTTCTTCGGCCTGGCCGGCGTGCGCCTGGGCTTTGTGTTGGCCGAGCGCAAGTTGCTCAAGCTGTTGGCCGAACAGGTCGGACCCTGGGCCGTCAGTGGGCCGACGCGGGTGCTGGGCCAAGTGTGCCTGCGCGATACCGACGGGCATGCGCGCCAGCGCAGTCGTTGCATCGCAGCCGGCCAGCGTCTGTTCGAGTTGCTTGAGCGCCGCGGCCTTCAACCTCACGGCGGCTGCGCATTGTTCCAGTGGTTGATAACCCCCCACGCTGAACGGCTGTACGAGTTCATGGCCCAGCGCGGCATCCTGCTGCGCCTGTTTGTGCACAACAGCAGCGTGCGCTTGGGCCTGCCCGACACCGAGGCCGACTGGCTGCGCCTTGACGAAGCCCTGGCCGCCTACAAGGACGCCACATGACCACGTTGATGGTGCAGGGCACCACCTCCGACGCCGGTAAAAGCACCCTGGTGACTGCGCTGTGTCGCTGGTTGGTACGCCAAGGCGTCGCGGTGGCGCCGTTCAAGCCGCAGAACATGGCGCTCAACAGCGCGGTGACCGCTGAAGGCGGCGAGATCGGCCGCGCCCAGGCGGTGCAGGCCCAGGCTGCCAACCTGGCGCCCCACACCGACATGAACCCGGTATTGCTCAAGCCCAACAGCGACACCGGCTCCCAAGTGATCATCCATGGCCGTGCTGTCACCAGCATGAATGCAGTGGCCTATCACGACTACAAAGCCATTGCGATGCAAGCGGTGCTGGCCTCCCACACGCGTTTGAGCCAGGCCTACCCGGTGGTGATGGTCGAAGGCGCGGGCTCACCGGCCGAGATCAACTTGCGCGCCAATGACATTGCCAATATGGGCTTCGCCGAAGCGGTGGACTGCCCGGTGCTGTTGATCGCGGACATCAATCGCGGCGGCGTGTTTGCCCATCTGGTCGGCACCCTGGACCTGCTGTCGCCCAGTGAGCAGGCGCGGGTCAAGGGCTTCATCATCAACCGTTTTCGCGGCGATATCGCGTTGCTGCAACCCGGGCTGGATTGGCTCGAAGCGCGCACCGGCAAACCGGTGGTCGGCGTGCTGCCCTACGTGATGGACCTGCACCTGGAGGCGGAAGACGGCATCGACCAGCGCCAGATCGACAAGGCTGCCCAGGTGCTCAAGGTGGTGGTGCCGGTGCTGCCGCGCATCAGCAACCATACCGACTTCGACCCGCTGCGCTTGCACCCCCAGGTGGACTTGCAGTTTGTCGGGCCGGGCCAGGCGATACCTGCCGCTGACCTGATCATCCTGCCGGGCTCGAAAAGCGTGCGCAGTGACCTGGCCTATCTGCGTGCCAATGGCTGGGACACCGCCGTGGCGCGGCACCTGCGTTATGGCGGCAAGGTGCTGGGGATCTGCGGCGGCTTGCAGATGCTCGGCGAGCGGGTCCATGACCCGCTGGGCCTGGAAGGGCTCGCGGGCTCCAGTGATGGCCTTGGGTTGCTGGCGTTCAGCACCACCCTGGAACAAGAGAAACAACTGCGTAATGTGCGTGGACGCCTGGTGTTTGAAGATGCCGCAGTCAGCGGTTATGAAATCCATGCGGGGGTGACCTCCGGCGCTGCCTTATCCAACGCTGCGGTGCTGCTGGACGATGGCCGCAGCGATGGCGCGCAGAGCGCCGATGGGCAAATTCTAGGCACCTACCTGCATGGGTTGTTCGAGACTCCGGCGGCGTGCAGTGCGTTGCTGCGTTGGGCTGGATTGCAGGATGTGCAAGAGGTGGATTATCACGGCTTGCGCGAGCGCGATATCGAGCGGTTGGCGGACTTGGTGGAGCATCACTTGGACACCGATTTGTTGCGCAAGCTATGTGGGATCTGACGGTGTTCACACGGTCCAGCTGTGGGAGCTGGCTTGCCTGCGATAGCGGTGGGACGGTGTACATATCCATTGCTGCGGCAACGACCACTTATGGTTCCGCTCTTACAGCGGGTCACTTTTGGAAGGACCCAAAAGTAACCAAAAGGTCCTCGCCCCACCACTCGGCACCTCGCCTAGGCTCGGTGTGCCCTCTCTCCGGCTTGAATCCGTGGGCCGCCGCAATGGGCCATCCCTGGCCCAGTGCGGCTAACCCGGCGTCCTGCCGGGTTACCCACGGATTCAAGCCTGCGTTCGGCCAGCGTGGTTCAACGGGGCGCCTGAGATCAAAGTCAAAAGCCTGCGCAAAAGCCGATCAGGTTTCCTGTGGGAGCTGGCTTGCCTGCGATAGCGCCCTGGCGGTCGCCTCATGTTCACCTGGCGCACCACACCTTAACGGTGGGAGCGGGCTTGCTCGCGAATGCGATGGATCAGCCATGGGTGCATTCACTGACACACCCTATTGGCGAGCAAAGCCGCTCCCACATTGTTTGCCAGGGGCCTTTGCATGTATCAATTGATCCTCGGCGGTGCCCGTTCGGGTAAGAGCCGCCTGGCCGAAAAGCTTGCCGCAGAGAGCGGGCTTGCCGTCATTTATATCGCCACCAGCCAACCGCTCGACGGTGAGATGAGCGAGCGCGTCGCGCTGCACCGCCAGCGTCGCCCCGACCATTGGGGCCTGGTTGAAGAGCCCATCGACCTGGCGCGTGTGCTACAGGAAAACGCCGCCACTGATCGCTGCCTGCTGGTGGATTGCCTGACCTTATGGCTCACCAATCTTCTGATGCTCGAAGACCCGGCTCGCCTTGCATCCGAGCGTGATCAACTGTTGCAAACCCTGGCCTCGCTGCCGGGGGAAATCATTTTTGTCAGCAACGAGACCGGCCTGGGTGTCGTGCCGCTGGGCGAATTGACTCGCCGTTATGTGGATGAAGCCGGTTGGCTGCATCAAGCCTTGGCCGAGCAATGTCAGCGCGTTGTGCTGACGGTTGCCGGCCTGCCCCTGACTTTGAAAGGTACTGCGTTATGACCGATTCCTGGTGGCTCAACCCCTGCAAGGCGGTGGATACCACGGCCCACGAACAGGCGCTGGCGCGCCAGCAGCAGTTGACCAAGCCAGCCGGCTCCCTCGGCCTGTTGGAGGCGCTGGCGGTGCAGCTGGCGGGTTTGCAGGGCCAGGTCAAACCGACGGTAGATCACCTGTGGATCGCGATTTTTGCCGGCGATCACGGTGTGGTTGCTGAAGGTGTGTCGGCGTTTCCCCAGGAGGTCACCGGGCAGATGCTGCAAAACTTCGTCACCGGTGGCGCGGCGATCAGCGTGTTGGCGCGGCAACTGGGAGCGCAATTGGAAGTGGTCGACCTCGGCACGGTCACGCCGTCCCTGGATTTGCCCGGCGTTCGTCACCTGAATATCGGCGCGGGCACGGCTAATTTCGTGCATGGCCCGGCGATGACCCAAGCCCAAGGGCAGTTGGCCTTGCAAGCTGGACGAGACAGCGCACGCCGTGCCCTGGAAAGCGGCGCGCAACTCTTTATCGGCGGTGAGATGGGCATCGGCAATACCACTGCCGCCAGTGCCTTGGCCTGCGCATTGCTGGATTGCCAGGTCACTGACCTTACAGGCCCTGGCACCGGTTTGAACGCCACAGGGGTCAGCCATAAGGTCGCGGTCATCGAGCGCGCCTTGGCGTTGCACGCCGGTCAGCGCGGCGATGCGTTGCAAACCCTGTTCAATCTCGGCGGTTTTGAAATTGCTGCCTTGGTTGGCGCTTACCTGGCCTGCGCCCAGGAAGGTATCGTGGTGCTGGTGGATGGGTTCATCTGCAGCGTGGCCGCGCTGGTAGCGGTGCGCCTGAACCCGGCGTGCCGCGAATGGTTGGTGTTCGGCCATCGGGGTGCCGAGCCGGGCCATCGCCATGTGCTGCACAGCCTCGATGCGCAACCGTTGCTGGAACTGGGCCTGCGCCTGGGCGAAGGCAGCGGCGCGGCGTTGGCGGTGCCCTTGTTGCGCTTGGCGTGTGCGCTGCACGGGCAGATGGCGACCTTCGCCGAAGCCGCCGTAGCGGACCGCCCCGCATGACCTTGCGCCTGGATTTGCTGCGCCACGGCGAAACCGAGCTGGGCGGCGGCCTGCGTGGCAGCCTGGACGATGCGCTGACCGCCAACGGCTGGCAGCAGATGCGCGACGCAGTGGTGGGGCAAGGGCCGTGGGATCGGCTGATCAGCTCACCGTTGCAACGCTGCGCTCTGTTTGCCCAGGCGTTGGGGGCACAGCTCGATGTGCCGGTGAGTCTCGAGCCTGACCTGCAGGAGCTTCACTTTGGCGCCTGGGAAGGGCAGAGCGCGGCCGCGTTGATGGACACCGATGCCGAAGGGCTGGGCTTGTTCTGGGCCAACCCCTATAGCTTCACGCCGCCGGAAGGCGAGCCTGTCATCCAGTTTTCCGAGCGCGTGCTTGGCGCTGTCGCCCGGCTGCATCAGGCCTATGCTGGCCAGCGCGTGCTGTTGATCAGCCATGGTGGTGTAATGCGCCTGCTGCTGGCCAAGGCGCGAGGGTTGCCCCGTGAGCAACTGCTGAATGTCGAAGTTGGCCACGGCGCCTTGTTCGGCCTGCAGGTTGAGGCTGATGGCGTGTTGAAGGAAGGACGCTGACGATGCTGCCGTTCTGGATCGCCCTGCAATTTCTCAGCAGCCTGCCCATTCGCTTGCCGGGCATGCCGCAGCCTCAAGAGCTGGGCCGTTCGTTGCTGTTTTATCCGTTGGTTGGGTTGCTGTTCGGCGTGCTGTTATGGGGCCTCAACCAGGTGTTACAGGGCGCCCCGTTGCTGTTGCACGCGGCGTTGCTGCTCACAGCCTGGGTGTTGCTCAGCGGTGGCCTGCACCTGGACGGCCTGGCCGACAGCGCCGATGCCTGGCTGGGTGGCTTTGGCGACCGGGAGCGCACCCTCAGCATCATGAAAGACCCGCGCAGCGGCCCGATTGCGGTGGTCACCCTGGGGCTGGTGCTGCTGCTGAAGTTCAGTGCGCTGGTGGCATTGATCGAACAACACAATGGCGCCGCCTTGATCCTGGCGCCCCTGATCGGACGCGCTTCGATGCTGGCGCTGTTTCTCACCACGCGCTATGTGCGGGCGGGCGGATTGGGCCAGGCACTGTCAGACCATCTGCCGCGAATTGTCGGCCAACAGGTGCTGATCCTCAGCGGCTTGGCCTGCATTCTGATCGGCGGTTTCAGCGGCGGCATCGCGGTGTTGCTGGCGGCCCTGTGTTTCGTGTGGCTGCGCCAGTTGATGGTCAAGCGTCTGGGCGGCACCACGGGCGACACCGCTGGTGCACTGCTGGAGCTGCTTGAAGTTGCGGTGCTGGTCGGGCTGGCGTTGTAACGCTTTCTTGCAATTGGTTAACTCCGGGTATATACACGCTCTATGCTTGCCTCCCAATGTTTATGCACCAACCTGCGACGTGCCGCTCGTGGCGTCAGCAGGCACTACGACGGCGCTCTCGACGGCTTCGGGATCAACGTTGCCCAGTATTCTCTGTTGTGCAACCTGCAGCGCCTCGATCAACCGAGCATCTCCAGCCTGGCGGACGCCATGGGCCTGGATCGCAGCACGCTGGGGCGCAACCTGCGCGTCCTGGAAGGTGAGGGGCTCGTGCAGTTGGTGGAGGGTGACGATTTGCGCAACCGCCTGGTGGTGTTGACTGACGCCGGCCATGAACGGCTAGCCGCTGCGTTGCCGGCGTGGGAAGCAGCGCAACAGAAACTGATTGATAAGCTCGGCGCCGAAAAGCGCGAAATGTTGTTGGCCTTGCTGGATGAACTCGCCTGAACGGCGGTTTGTTCGACTACAAGCGGGTATATACCCGCGAACGGAGAATAAGAAATGACCTCGATGTGGCGCACTAGTGGTTGGGTCCTTTTAGGGAGTGCGCTGATCCTGGCGTTGTCCTTGGGCGTACGGCATGGCTTTGGCCTGTTCCTGGCGCCAATGAGCAGCGAATTCGGTTGGGGGCGTGAAACCTTTGCCTTTGCCATCGCCTTGCAGAACTTGATCTGGGGCTTGGCGCAGCCGTTTACCGGGGCCTTGGCCGACCGCTTCGGCGCGACCAAGGCCGTGTTTGTGGGCGGGGTGTTGTACGCCGTCGGCCTGGTGCTGATGGGCATGTCCGACTCTGCCTGGTCATTGTCGTTGAGCGCAGGTTTGCTGATTGGCATTGGCCTGTCCGGCACTTCGTTCTCGGTGATTCTCGGCGTGGTTGGCCGCGCCGTAGCGCCCGAAAAACGCAGCATGGCCATGGGTATTGCCAGCGCGGCCGGCTCGTTTGGTCAGTTCGCCATGGTGCCCGGCACCCTCGGCTTGATTGGTTGGCTCGGCTGGTCGGCAGCGCTGCTGGCGCTGGGCTTGATGGTGGCTCTGATCCTGCCGCTGGTCGCCATGCTCAAGGACCGGCCGCTGGCGGTCACGGTGGGCCAGCAAACCCTGGGCGAAGCGCTGAAAGAGGCCTGCTCCCACTCCGGCTTCTGGTTGCTGTCCTTCGGCTTTTTTGTGTGCGGTTTCCAAGTGGTTTTCATCGGTGTGCATTTGCCGGCCTACCTGGTTGACCAGCATCTGCCGGCCACGGTGGGCACGACGGTGCTGGCCTTGATAGGGCTGTTCAATGTGTTCGGACCCTACACCGCCGGTTGGCTTGGTGGCCGCATGTCCAAGCCGCGCCTGCTCACCGGCTTGTATCTGTTGCGGGCGGTGGTGGTTGTGTTGTTCCTGTTGGTGCCGGTCACCGAAGTCACGGCGTATCTGTTTGGCATGGCGATGGGATTCCTGTGGTTGTCCACGGTGCCGCTGACCAATGGCACCGTCGCGACCCTGTTTGGGGTGCGCAACCTCTCGATGCTCGGCGGGATCGTGTTCCTGTTCCACCAGCTTGGTTCGTTCCTCGGTGGGTGGCTGGGCGGGGTGGTCTATGACCGAACCGGAAGCTACGATTTGATCTGGCAGGTCGCAATTTTACTCAGCCTGCTCGCCGCCGCGCTGAATTGGCCGGTGCGTGAGCGGCCGGTGGCGCGCATTCAGGCGCAGATGGAGGCGGCATGAGCATGACAGCGCGTCTTATGCTGTTGGTTGTGGGGCTGGGGTTGTTGTTGCTGGCTTGGTGGGGCTGGCAATGGGGCGGCCTGGCGTTGATGCAACTGGGCATGGCGATCTGCTAAGTTGTGGGTCTGAACCGACTCAAGGACTTTTGACATGCAGATGCGCTGGCTCGCTGTACCCGTCCTGATGGCTATTGGCAGCGTGGCGATGGCCGCCAGTTGCCCGCCGTTACTGGAGGGCCAATTGCCCAAGCTGCGGGCCAAGGAATCCATCGACCTGTGCCAGCAATTCGCTGGCAAACCCTTGGTGATCGTCAACACGGCGAGCTTCTGCGGCTTTGCCCCCCAGTTCAAAGGCCTGGAAGCGTTATATCAGCGCTACAAGGGCCAAGGCCTGGAAGTGATCGGCGTGCCGTCCGATGACTTCAAGCAGGAAGCCAAGACCGGGGAGGAAACCGCCAAGGTCTGCTACGTGAACTATGGCGTGACCTTCACCATGACCGAGCCGCAGAAGGTCAAGGGGCCGGATGCGGTGCACCTGTTCAAGGTGCTTGCACAGCAGGCCGACGCCGCGCCCAAGTGGAACTTCTACAAGTACGTGGTAGATCGCCAGGGCAATGTTGTGGCCAGTTTTTCCAGCCTGACCAAGCCGGACAGTCCGGAGCTGATCAAGGCGGTGGAACAGGCATTGGCTTCCAAACCCTGATCGCCAGCCAAACAAAAGCCCCGCCTCCTTCACAGGAGAGCGGGGCTTTTTTATACGACTGCGGTTAGAACTTGTAGGTCATGCCCAAGCCGAAGCCGTTGGCGCTGTTTTCATACTTGGCGTTGTAGCTGGCCAATTGGTTGGAGCGCGAAATCTTGACGTCCTCTTCCTTCAGGTAAGAGTAGGCCAGGTCGATGGTCATGTTATCCATGACCTGGTAGCCCAGGCCCAGGCTGAAGATAGTACGGTCGCCGGTCGGGATGCGCGGTGAGCGATCCGTGTTGTTGGTGGGCGACTGGTCAAACGTCAAGCCGGTACGCAGCACCACCTGTTTGGTGAGCTGGTACGAGGTACGCCACGGCGTAGGCCCAGGTGTCGTGCCAGTTCTGGTCTTCCTTGATTGTGCTGACCAGGCCCGGGGCAAGCGCGCCGCCGGTAGCGCCGCTGACGCCTTCGTTCTTGACGGTGATGTCTTTCAGGCGGCTCCAGCGTGTCCAGGTTGCACCGGCGTAGAGTTTCCACGCGTCGGTCAGGTCTTGAGTGACGGACAGGTCGTAGGACTCAGGTGTGTCGATTTTCAGCGACGCGTCATAGCGGTTGCTGCGCAGGAACGGCGAGGTCGCGGTCGGTGCGGTGACTTCGGTGTGGCCTTCCAGCTTGTAGCTGACCTTGGAGTGGTAGGTCAGGCCGACACGGGTGGTATCGGTGGCTTGAACCAGCACGCCGATGTTGAAGCCCAGCGCGGTGTCGTCACCCTTGATCTTGATATTGGTGTCTGGCGCGCGAGGGTTCAGCGTCAGGTCCGATTCCAGGGTACCGGCGATGCGGTTGATGGTCGGGCCAAAACCCACGGAAACGCGGTCGTTGAAGGCGTAGCTGACGGTCGGTTGCAAGGTGATGACTTTCACTTCGCTCTTGCTGCCAAAGCCACGGCCCTGGAAGCCGCTTTCGTAGTCAGTCACCAGGCCGAACGGCGCATAGACGCCGAAGCCGACAGCCCACTGGTCGTTGAGTTTATTGGTGTAGAAACCGAAAGGCACGGCGGTGAAAGGCACCATATCGCCTTTGTTGCTGCCAGCGGAGCGGCCGCTGACATTGCTGATGTCGGTGGAGGCATCAATGGCTGCAACGCCACCGGTGATCTGTTGGCCTTCCAGACGTGCCATACCGGCAGGGTTACCGAACACAGTGCTCGCATCATCGGCAGAAGAAGAGCGACCTGCGAAACCGGTACCCATCCCGCTCACGCTCTGTTCGTTGAGGGCAAAGCCGCTGGCGAACAGTTGGGAGGATGCCATGGCAACGGCGAGGCTAAGTGTGGTCTTGAGCATTACTTTTTTCATTATTAGAACTCCGTGTGATCACCGCTGCGGAAAGTATCAATAAATTTCACATCGCGCTATAGGCTGTAATGCAGGAGATAGAGCGTTTTTGTAGGACAATCCGACCAAAATTGCCGTTTTTTGGCGAATCTTGCAATTTGCCCGGTCAGCAAGCTGCCTGTTTCATTGGCATTACACAGGTTTGCCAGGCTTGGGTGAAATCTCGCAGGCGGCCCTGGGGGTGGAATATTTCTTTCCAGATACGCGCCATGGCCAGTACATCGCCGGGTGCGGGCAGGGCAGGACGATGTTGTTCCACCAGCAACCAGGCGATCGCGGTGGCGTAGCGCAGGTTTACCGTCAGCTCCAACTGGGGCGCGCTGAGGAACGCATGTTGGCTGGCCAGCCCGCGCACGAGGCTGGCGCGTTCCGGGTCCAGCGCCAGGTAGTTATCCCAGAGGGCGCGGTGGCGTGGTTCGGTGATGCTGTAGAGGCCATGGCCGCGGCGGTCATGCAGCGCCGAGCCCAGTTCTGACTGGCTGGCGGCAATGCCCAGCAGCAGGGATTCGGCTGTCGAGCTGTGGCGGCCGAGGTACATCAGCGTCGGCCTGATCACATAACGACACAATTCACTGGCGGCAATACCCATACGAGCCTCAGTCCTTGCAAAGAGTGGACGAGCCTGAGAAGGGGAGCTTGGCAGCGGTGAATCGGATCTCAGGCCCGTCGTAAGCGGATCACGCCGCTTGAGTTGAAGTGTAGTGTCATATTCACGATGTAAAGGACTGTTTTTAAAACATCTTCTGCAACCGGTTATAACGTTTATATCCATTTGTACTTAGCCCGGCGGGCTCAGGGCCAAATTCCAGGCAATAAAAAACCCTGTTATTCAAACAGGGTTTTTGAGGTTTCAGCGACGCGGGTCGATCAGGCAGTCAGTGCCTGACGGGTACGATCGATCACAGCCTGCAGCGGTTCTGCGCTGGAGTATTGATCGGGGTACAGGCGTTCGCTGTGACGAGCGATGCCGTGTTCGTTGACCAGGGTAAAGCTGAAGCAGCCTTTGCGAGCGGCCATGATCAGGCAGTTCATTGGGGCAAAAGCGTTGGTGAGGGTGCGAATGGCATCCTGAGTGTGGATTTGAGCGTTCATATTATTGGTGTTCCTACAAATGACACGGATAAGAACCGTGCAACGTTAAAACGTTCCAGTAACGCTGATCACCATTGATCAAACGAAGAACCCGACTGGAACAAAGCAGCCAGTTTGAAGCGCTATTAAATTTGGCGCGCTTGGGCTGGCAGGTAGGTACTTAGGAGGGCAGGCAACACAACAGGGGCAAAGGTTCTGGGCCCGGGGTGAAGATCCTGATCAATTTGCAGGTTGGTTCGGTCAGAGTATTGGAACTTCGCGCCACCCTTTGCTTGTTCAAAGGCAGTGTCGTCGCAAGGAATACCTGGAAACCATCGAGGTGGCCGATCCCATGTGGTTAAGGGGACTTGTTCGACCAGAATTGACTTTCAGCTTGGTACTAACGCCGCGGATAGTAACGGATTGAAACAGGGAAGGGAAGGCCGATTGCAAAAAAACTTCAATCAGCCGCCGAGCAACTCGCGATAGACCAGCACGGTCATGGACGCGGCCAGTGCGCACCCCAGTCCGTAGGCGGCGAGCGTCAGTCGCAAGGACTGGCCGGTCTCGATCATGTGGATCAGCTCGCGCATGTCATTGATCCTTCCGTCACTGAGTTCGATGCACAGGATCACGGCGGTAAAGGCGGCTGACAGCAAGATAGCAATGGCGAACAGTGCGCCGTCCGGAGAGGGGAGCGCGGCATTGATTCCCAGGGAGATCGCGCAGATGGCCAGTAGCAGCCCGGCGAATAACAGAATTCCTTTCATCGGCCCTACTGGTTTGCATTGTCGGTGGCGCAGTGTGGCGAGCCGAGGCGGATTTGAAAAGCCCTCGGGTTTGCCCGGTCAGTAACATGTTTAACCGGTGTTGAATAAAAAAACGCCGACGATATAACCAGTCGATCGGGACTTGTGCACATTTGTGGCCAAGGGTGTAACCCTGCTGTCACTGGTGTGCAAGTGCGCCCATTTGCCTGTAATCAAAATTTAAGTCAATGAAAAATCTCGCTTTTTTTTATTGGTGAAAAAATCGTCAGTTTGACTGCGGCCCCCGTTCCATGGGGCTTTGCGCCTGTTCAAGGGGGGTTGTCCACTGAGTTATCCACAGCTTCTGTGGATTGTCCCGAGCGCTTGCTCTAGGACGGGCGTGCACGGTTTTTTCAGCTTTACCTGTACGAAAAAAAGAGTAGAGTGGCGCGCCTTCCGTTCTGCCCCACAGTGCTTTATGAAGTTTCGCTCAGTATCACCTTCTGTTACCGACACACCCCAAACTGTTACCGCACCCAAGCGTTTTTCCTTGAAGGTCGCTTTGTGGCTGCTCGACAGCCCGCGCCTTGGGCAGAGCACCAATATCAAGCATCTTGCCGGACGCTTGCTCAAGCAGCCCGCCCGCGAAGGCGTGGTGGCCGCTCAGAGCCGTCTTGGCCAACTGATGTGCCGCGAGTGCGGAAATGCCCGTGACCGGCGCATCGGCCACGATTTGTTGCGTTCGGCGGCTCGCGCCGGCGACCGTCGCGCCCAGCGCGAACTGGGCCAGGTCGAAGACTGAGCTGTCCTCCGGCCTTAGGCTTGGTTACCCTTGATCTTTTTCGGTGATGGCAGAAATGGCTATGGTGTTTGACTGGACCAGTATTGCCTTAGGTCTTGTGGGCGCAGCCGTGCCGCTGCTGGCGCTGTGCTGGCAACTCCAGCGGCGCCTGACCGCACGCACCACCGGCTGGGAGCTGCTGGAAGAACGCCTGGCAACCGCGCAACTGGCCCAGGAAGGGCTCGCCGCCCAACTGGACGCCAGCCGCGATGAGATCAGCGACCTGAGCCAGGCCAATGCCACCAAGCAAGCCGACCTGGCGGCGCTGCGTCGTGAAGTCGAGCTGTTGCAGATCGACCGCGATAACGCCCGCGATGCCGCGCACGCCTGGAACCTCGACCGCAGCGCCAAGGAAACCGAACTGCGTCGTCTCGACGCCTTGGCCGCTGCCCTGAGCGCCGAATTGCGCGAGCAGCAAGAGAGTCATCAGCAACGCCTCACTGACCTGCAAGGCTCACGGGACGAGCTGCGCGCGCAATTTGCCGAGCTGGCCGGCAAGATCTTCGACGAGCGTGAGCAACGCTTTGCCGAAACCAGTCAGGAACGCCTGGGCCAACTTCTGGACCCACTCAAGGAGCGTATTCAGTCCTTCGAAAAGCGTGTCGAAGAAAGCTATCAGAACGAAGCCCGTGAGCGTTTTTCCCTGGCCAAAGAGCTTGAGCGCCTGCAGCAATTGAACCTGCGTCTGTCGGACGAAGCTACCAACCTGACCCGCGCCCTCAAGGGTCAGAAAACCCAGGGCAACTGGGGTGAGCTGATTCTTGAGCGGGTGCTGGAGCACGCGGGCCTGGAGAAGGGCCGTGAGTACCAGACCCAGGTCAGCCTCAAAGGCCCGGATGGCGAGCGTTTCCAGCCCGACGTGCTGATCATGTTGCCGGGTGACAAGCAGGTGGTGGTCGACTCCAAGGTCAGCTTGACCGCCTATCAACAGTACGTCGCGACGGATGACGAGGTGATTGGCCAGGCCGCCTTGAAGCAACACGTGCTGTCCCTGCGCAATCATGTCAAAGGCTTGGCCGGCAAGGACTACAAGCGCCTGGAGGGGTTGCACAGCCTGGATTTCGTGCTGCTGTTCGTACCGATCGAGGCTGCCTTTTCTGCGGCATTGCAGGCCGAGCCCAACCTGTTCCAGGAAGCCTTCGACCGCCATATCGTAATCGTCAGCCCCACGACTTTGCTCGCCACCCTGCGCGTGATCGACAGCCTGTGGAAGCAGGAGCGCCAGAGCCAGAACGCACGGGAAATTGCCGAGCGTGCCGGTTGGCTGTATGACAAGTTCGTGCTGTTTATCCAGGACCTGGACGAAGTGGGCAACCGGCTGCAACAGTTGGACAAGGCCTACAGCGCGGCGCGCAACAAGCTGACGGATGGGCGTGGGAACCTGGTCAGCCGTACCGAGCAACTAAGGTTGCTGGGTGCCCGCGCCAGTAAGAGCTTGCCGGCGGATCTGCTGGAGCGGGCGATGACCGATTCGGATGGCGTGGCGCATCTCCCGGAATAAATAGGGGCCTAAATTGTGGGAGCGGGCTTGCTCGCGAAGTCATCGTGTCAGTCAGCGCATCTAAAACTGAAATACCGCTTTCGCGAGCAAGCCCGCTCCCACAAATAGATCGAATACGGCCTCGTTATAGGGGCAAATGCCTGCTCAACAGCGCCCGCAACGCCGCCGGCTTCACCGGCTTGGCCAAGTAATCCAACCCTGCCCCATGCACCTCGGCCACCATCTCCGGACGGCCATCGGCGCTGATCACCACGCCTGGAATCGGCTCGGCCAGTTGCGCACGCAGCCAGCCCATCAACTCGGTACCGGTTTCGCCGTGGTCCAGGTGGTAATCCACCAACGCCAGTTGCGGGCGGATACCGTCGGCCAGCAGTGCCGCGCATTCGGCCTGGTTGGCGGCCGTCCAGACTTCACAGCCCCAGCGCGTGAGCAGGCTGCGCATACCGATCAGGATGCTGTCTTCGTTATCCACGCACAGCACCCGTGCGCCACTCAAGGGCAGGCCGGTTTCTGTGGGCGCCTTGGGTTGCACGCTGGCCTGGTTGCGGGCCAGCGGCACGCACACGCTGAAGACGCTGCCTTTGCCGGGCCAGGAGCGTACGCTCAGGCGATGGCGCAGTACGCGGCACAGGCCGTCGGCAATCGCCAGGCCCAGGCCCAGGCCTTTTTCGGCACGGGTCTGGTGGCTGTCCAGGCGCTTGAACTCTTCGAAGATCACCTTTTGTTTATCCGGCGCAATGCCAGGGCCGCGGTCCCAGACCTCCAGGCAGAGTTCGCCCTTGCGGCGACGTACGCCTAGCAGTACCGGGCCGTCGGCATAACGGAAGGCATTGGTCAGAAAGTTCTGCAAAATCCGCCGCAGCAGCTTGATGTCGCTGTCCACTCGCAAACGGCTGCCGCGCCAGCGAAAGCGCAAGTGTTGCTCCTGGGCCAACGCCTTGAATTCTGCGCCCAGGGTGTCGAACAACTCGTTAAGGACAAAGGGCTGGCGTTGTGGATTGATCTTGCCGTTTTCCAGGCGTGAAATATCCAGCAAATCACTGATCAAGTCTTCAGCCGAGCGCAGTGAGCTGTCCAGATGCTGCACCAACTGCCGTGCCTCGCCGGACAGGCCATCGGCCTGGTGGGAGAGGGCGGCGGAAAACAGTCGCGCAGCGTTCAGCGGCTGCATCAGGTCATGGCTCACGGCCGCCAGGAACCGCGTCTTCGACTGGCTGGCGGATTCCGCCACGCCCTTGGCGTCGGTGAGGGCCACGTTCAGTTGCGACAGTTCATGGGTGCGCTCGGTCACCCGCTGCTCAAGGCCCTCGTTGGCCTCGGTCAGCGCTTGTTCGGCTTCGCGGAACGCGGTGATGTCGGTGAAGCTCATGACAAACCCGCCGCCGGGCATCGGGTTGCCGATCAACTCGATCACCCGGCCATTAGGGAACAGGCGCTCGGAGGTGTGCGCACGCCCCTGGCGCATCCAGTGCAGGCGACGCGCCACGTGCACTTGCGCTTCACCGGGGCCACACAGGCCGCGCTCGGCGTTGTAGCGAATGATGTCTGCAATTGGCCGGCCCACGCTGATCAAGTCGTCCGGGTAGTTGAACAGTTCCAGGTAGCGCCGGTTCCAGGCCACCAGCTTGAGCGACTGGTCCACCACGCTGATGCCCTGGGTGATGTTCTCGATGGCGCCTTGCAGCAGGGCGCGGTTGAACTGCAGCACTTCCGAGGCTTCGTCGGCGATACGGACCACGTCCTCCAGCTGCATTTCCCGCCCTTCGATTGCCGCTTTCACCACCGCCCGCGTCGAGGAGGCGCCGAGTACGCCCGCCAGCAAGCGTTCGGTGTGGGCGATCCAATCGTTATCGGCATTCTGGTTGGGGTTGAAGCCTTTGCCCTGGCGATAGGCGAAGCGAATAAAACTCTGCTGGGCCCGTTCTTCCCCGACGAAGCGTGCCGCCAGGCTGAGCAGGTCGCTGATCTGCACCGACAGCATGGAGCGCGCACTCGCGCGCTGGCTGATTTCCTGGCCGATAAAACGGCCTGCCTGCCAGTGTTCGGAAACCCGTGTGCGCGACAGCATCGACACCCACACGAAGAGGGTGAAGTTACCTGCCAGAGAGAACACGGTGCCCAAGGTCAGCGATGTCACCGACAGCCCGAACGGGTGGGAGTGCATCCAGGTCAGGCCGGGGAAAAGGTTGAGCGACCAGCCCAGGCTTTTGGCCGTCACCGGCAGCACCAAGGTGTAGAACCACAGGAAGGTACCGGCGGCCAAGCCGGCAAACACGCCACGTCGGTTGGCCTGCTTCCAATAGAGTGCGCCGAGCATCGCCGGGGCCAGCTGGGTCACAGCGGCAAAGGCGATCTGGCCGATGGTCGCCAGGCTGGCGGTAGAGCCCAGCAAGCGGTAGCTCACGTACGCCAGTAGCAGGATGATCACAATGCTCACCCGGCGTACCGACAGCATCCAGTGACGGAAGACTTCGAATGGCCGCTCGGCGCTGGAACGCCGCAATAGCCAGGGCAGCAGCATGTCGTTGGAGACCATGGTCGACAAGGCGATGCTCGCCACGATCACCATGCCAGTGGCCGCCGACGCACCGCCAATGAATGCCAGCACGGCGAGGGCAGGATGGGCCTCGGCCATTGGCAGGCTGATCACATAGGAGTCCGGCAGCACCGAGCTGGGCAGCAGCATCTTGCCACCCAGGGCGATGGGCACCACGAAGAGTGCCGCGAGAATCAAATAAGCCGGGAATACCCACTTGGCCAGGCGCAAATCCTGGGGGTCGATGTTCTCCACCACCGTCACATGAAATTGTCGTGGCAGGCAGATGATCGCCATCATGGCGACGCCGGTCTGTACCACCATCGATGGCCAGTTGATGGTCTCTTTCCAGTACTCCTCCAGGCGCGGGGCGAGCATGGCCTGGCTGAACAGGTCGCCGAAACCGTCGTACAAGCCGTAGGTGACAAACGCACCGACGGCGAGAAAAGCGAACAGCTTGACCAGCGACTCAAAGGCAATCGCCAACACCATACCGCGGTGGTGTTCGGTGGCATCGAGGTTGCGTGTACCGAACACGATGGTAAACAGCGCCAATACCAGCGACACAATCAAGGCCGTGTCCTGGGCGCGGGTGCCGGTGGTGTCGGGGCCGGCGCCGATCAGCAGGTTCACACCCAGCACGATACCTTTGAGCTGCAGCGCGATATAGGGCAGCACGCCGACCAGGCAAATCAGCGCCACCACCACCGCCAGGGACTGGGACTTGCCGTAGCGGGCGGCGATAAAGTCGGCGATGGAGGTGATGTTTTCCTGCTTGCTGATCAGGATCATCTTCTGCAGCACCCAGGGTGCCAGTACCAGCAACAGCACAGGTCCCAGGTAGATCGGCAAGAACGCCCACAGTTGTTCGGCCGCTTGGCCTACGGCGCCGAAGAAGGTCCAACTGGTGCAGTACACCGCCAGCGACAGGCTATACACCCAGGCACGCACGCGCGGCGGCAGCGGCGCATGGCGGCGGTCACCGTAAAAGGCGATGGCAAACATGGTGGCCATATAGGCCAGGGCAACGGCGGCGATCAGCCCGCTGGACAGCGTCATGGTAACTCCGAGCATAAGAACACCCGGGCATTCCAGGCCCGGTTGGACAGTCTCGCATGATGCCTGGTGTTAGTCAGTGTCGACCAAGGTCGTGTGGGATCGAATGTCGCAGGCGGCGCTCAGCGTGGCGGCAGGGTTTTCTGACGCAAGATGTAGATCGTCACCAGCACCGCACTGGTCAGCATAAAGCCCCGTGCCCACGGCAGCGGCACCAGATAGCAGGAGATCGAGATGCTCAACCACATCAAGCCAATGGCGTAAACCTTGCCTTTGAGCGGGATGCCATTGCCGTCCAGGTAATCGCGCACCCAGGGCCCCAGGCGCGGGTGTTCCACCAGCCAGTGGTAGAAGCGCGGGGAGCTGCGAGCGAAGCAGGCGGCGGCGAGTAGCAAAAAGGGTGTGGTTGGCAATACCGGCAGGAAAATACCGATGACTCCCAGCGCAACGCTTAGCCAACCGATGGCCAGCAGCGCATAGCGCAGGAGCAGTGGACGGTTGCCCATGGGTTCCACGGGCAAGCGACTCAGTGGTGACGTGGCTTGAGGATCGCCGGTTTTTCGTCAGGCGCGTTGCACAGCAGGTACAGCGCGGTCAGGGCTTCCGGGATCTGCACGATCATGTCGTCCATCAGGTTGGCGTCGGCGGCGATGTCGGAGAACTCTGCTTCCTCTTCGAACAGGCCCGAACCGACCATGATCGGCAGCAGCATTTCGCTGACTTCTTCTTCGGCGGTTTCGAACCAGGCGGCTTCGCGCAGGAACACGCCTTCCATGAAGCCGATGCACCAGCCGCGCAGGTCGGAGTCATCCGGATCGTCGCCCAGGTCCAGCTCGCACGGCAGCTCGAACTCTTCGTCGGAGGCCAGTTGGCGTGCGATGTGGGCCTTAAGGGCGAGCAGGGTGGATTCGATTTCTGCGCGCTGGGCGTCGTCGCTGTAGTGAGGCTCTTCAGCGAACAGCGCGTCGATCCATTCACGGTCCGGGACGGGGTCGGAGCAGATCGACAGGGCGGTCAGGTAGCCGTGGGCGGCCACGTAGTCCAGCGCCTCGTCATGCAGCTCATCGGCGTCGAGGAAGGCTTGCAGGCGGGTTAGTTGCTCAGCGGAGGGCATTGAAGGGCTACCTTGGGAATAAACGATGCTGAATTCTAGGCTTTCTTGAGCGCCCAGGCCAGCCGCACGGCATATTTGCCCGGTTTTAGCGTGGTGCGTCTATTCGTCAGTCGCGCCCTTTGGTGGATAACGCTCGGGTATACTGCCGCGTTTTGTGATGCCCCTGCAGGCCCAGCGCCAATCCGGGAAAACTTCGCTTACGGATTATTTTTCGTGAACGCGGATTTTTTCGGCCAGCCTGTATAGAGGGATTTCGGCACCATTTTGGAGTTTTACATGCTCGAGCAGGCTCAACGCGTCCTCAAGGACATCTTCGGCTACGACAGTTTTCGTGGCCGCCAGGGTGCGATCATTGAGCGCGTGGCCAGTGGCGGCGATGCCCTGGTGCTGATGCCTACCGGTGGCGGCAAGTCGCTGTGCTTTCAGGTGCCGGCGTTGTTGCGCAATGGCCTGGCCGTGGTGGTGTCGCCGCTGATTGCGTTGATGGACGATCAGGTCGCCACCCTTGAAGAACTCGGTGTCGCCGCCGCGTCGTTGAACTCCACTCTCAGCGCCGAGCAGCAGCGCGACCTGGCCGCACGCATCAAGCGTGGCGAGGTGAAAATGCTTTACCTGGCGCCGGAGCGCCTGGTGCAACCACGCATGCTAGCTTTTTTGCAGAGCCTGGAAATCGCCCTGTTCGCCATTGACGAAGCGCACTGTGTGTCGCAGTGGGGTCACGATTTCCGGCGCGAATACCTGCAGCTTGGCCAATTGGCCGAACTGTTTCCCGATGTGCCGCGTATCGCGCTTACCGCCACCGCCGACAAGCGTACCCGCGAAGAGATCGTCGAGCGCCTGCATTTGCAGAACGCCGAGCGCTTCCTGTCGAGTTTTGACCGGCCCAATATTTTCTACCGCATCGTGCCCAAGGAGCAGCCGCGCAAACAGTTGCTGGCGTTCCTCTCCGAGCGGCGCAGTGACGCCGGCATCGTGTATTGCCTGTCGCGCAAGAAAGTCGACGAGGTCGCCGCGTTCCTCTGTGAACAAGGCTACCCGGCACTGCCTTACCATGCCGGCCTGCCCAATGAAACGCGATCAGCGCACCAAAAACGCTTCCTGAACGAGGAAGGCCTGATCATGGTGGCGACCATTGCCTTCGGCATGGGCATCGACAAATCCAACGTGCGTTTCGTGGCGCACATGGACCTGCCCAAGTCCCTTGAGGCCTATTACCAGGAAACCGGGCGTGCCGGCCGCGATGGCCTGCCGGCGGATGCCTGGATGGTCTACGGCCTGCAAGACGTGGTGATGCTCAAACAGATGCTGCAGAACTCCGAGGGCGACGAGCGCCACAAACGCCTGGAACAGCACAAGCTCGACGCCATGCTCTCGTTGTGCGAAGAGACTCGCTGCCGCCGCCAGACCCTGCTGGCGTATTTCGACGAAGACATGCCTGAACCCTGCGGCCACTGCGATAACTGCATCGACGGCGTGCAAACCTGGGACGCTACCGAGCCGGCGCGCCAGGCGTTGTCGACGATCTATCGCACCGGCCAGCGTTATGGCGTGGGCCATCTGGTGGATGTCCTGCTGGGCAAGGACAACGAAAAAATCCGCAGCTTCGGCCACGAGAAACTCTCGGTGTACGGTGTCGGCAAAGCTCGCGCCGAAGGTGAGTGGCGTTCGCTGTTTCGCCAGATGGTTGCCCGTGGGCTTGTCGACATCGATATAGAAGGCTACGGCGGGCTGCGCCTGAATGACAGTTGCCGGCCCTTGCTCAAGGGCGAAGTGAGCCTGGAACTGCGCCGTGACCTCAAGCCGCAGACCACCGCCAAAAGCAGCAGCACCAGCCAGGCCAGCCAGCTCGTACGGGGTGAAGAGCGCGAACAATGGGAAGCGTTGCGCACCCTGCGGCGCAAACTGGCGCAGGAGCACAGCGTGCCACCCTACGTTATCTTCCCCGACTCCACCTTGCTGGAGATGCTCCGCGAGCAGCCCACCACCATGGCCGAGATGGCCCGGGTCAGCGGTGTGGGCGCACGCAAACTGGAGCGCTACGGCCAGGCCTTCCTGGAAGTGCTCGGCGGCCAGGCCGACGCGCCGAAGGAAATCGCCGATATTCGCCACGAACTGATCAGCCTGGCCCGCGCCGGCATGACCCCGATCCAGATCGCCGGCCAGCTGCAATGCTCGGAAAAAAACGTGTACACCTTGCTCGCCGAAGCCATCGGCAAGCAGCAATTGTCCCTGGAACAGGCCCTTGATTTGCCTGAGGATTTGCTCGGTGAAATCCAGGACGCTTTTCTCGATGGAGAAGGCGAATTGCCAGCTGTGACGGAGATTGCGCCGATGTTTACCGGGCGTGTTCCGGAAGGCGTTTTGTACTGCGTGCGTGCTGCTTTGCAGTCGGAATTCGAAATTTAGTGTGCCAATTACGACAATGTAACGAATCAGTACATAGCGGGCCTTGCCTACGGGCAGGGCTCATGCTTAGCTGACTAATAATTAGCCATACTTTATTTTCAGTCTTAAACACGAGTTTTTTATGCCGTTAACCGATCAACACCGTTTTGGCATGCAGTTAGCGCAAATGTCCCGAGGTTGGCGCGCCGAACTGGACCGCCGCCTGGCGGGGCTGGGCTTGTCCCAGGCGCGCTGGCTGGTGCTGTTGCACCTGGCTCGTTTTGTCGAAGCACCCCCCCAGCGTGAATTGGCCCAAAGTGTCGGCGTGGAAGGGCCCACCCTGGCCCGTCTGCTCGATAGCCTGGAAGGCCAGGGCCTGGTGCAACGCCAAGCCGTGGTGGAAGACCGCCGCGCCAAACGTATCCTGCTGTGCGATACCGCCCAACCGCTGATCGACCAGATCGAAACCATCGCCACGGCGTTGCGCCATGAATTGTTCGTGGGCGTGAATGAGGAAGACCTGCGAGTGTGCATGCGGGTGCATGAGCACATCCTGGCGAACCTGGAAAAGTCCTGATCTGCAAAATGTAGGAGCGAGCTTGCTCGCGAAAAACGTCAACGATAACGCGGGCTTCCTGAATAAACGCAGCGTCTGTGGGTTTTTCGCGAGCAAGCTCGCTCCTACAAAAAATCCTTGGCAATCCCTCTCCCACATTTGGGTTTGGCTTGCCTAGAAGGTCTGGCCCAGGTTCAAGTACACCGCTTTCTGATTATCATCATTGAACCCATAGCTGAAATTCAGCGGCCCCAAGGGTGTATCAAACCCCAGGAAAATACTCGCGGCGTTGATATAGCCGCTGTCGAACTCGTTATCGTTGTTCCACGCCCGGCCCCGTTCCAGGGATGCACCCAGGTACAACGGGAAGTCCAGCGGCAGGTAAGAGCGTGGGGTGAGCCTGCGGAAATACACCGCGCGCATCAGGCTGATGTTCTGCCCCGAAATCGCATCTTGGCGGAAGCCCGACAATTGCCGTGCGCCCCCCAGCAGGAAGCTGGAAATCACCACATCCGAATTATCCAGGGTGCGTCCATAGCGGCCGCCCAGTATCAAGGTGTCCGGGCCGTGGCTCATGGCCTTGTCCAGCTTGAATTCCCACTGGCGGTAGCGCTGGTCGGAGCCCAGGCCGGGCTCGAACTCGCGAAAGGCCAGGCCGATGTCTTCGCCGCTGTGGGGGAAGTACACGTTGTCCAGGGAGTCGAAGGAATATTTGAGTTCATAAAAGCCTTCGCTGAAGCTCACGCTCGGCAGGTCGCGGTCGCCAATGCGCACGTCTGCTTTGCCCCAGGCTTCGCCCACGCCAAAGCGGATCTCGCCGCTGTTGCCGATCTGCCGGCCTACGTTCAAACCAAAGCCATAGCGTTCCAGGCGGTATTCGGAGATGGGGTCGTTGTCCAGGATCAGCTCGACGTTCTGCGCCTCGGCCCTGATGTAGGGGGCCACAAAGTAGCGTGAGCCGGTGTCCATGGGTTGGTAGAACTCGCTATAGAGCTCCTGCCGATCACCAATTTGCACCCGTGTGAGCCATTCCGCGCCGAGGCGGTTGATGCCGTTCACACGGTAACTGGCGCCGAGGTTGAAGGCGCTGTCGCCGCGCATGTCGTCCGACAGGTTCAAGCCCAGGCGCAGGTAGTCGGTGCCGCTGCGCTTGCCACGTGCGCTGATCACCAGGGTGTTGTCCTGGCCCTTTTTCACTACGCGGTATTGCACCTGCTCGAAGTAGTCCAGGCCGTACAGGGTGCCCATGTCTGATTGCAGGCGGCCCAGGTTCAACGGTTCTCCCAGCCCCTGGCGGATGTAGTAGCGGATGACGTCGTCGCTGACCTTGGAGTCGTTCTCCACCTGGATCGCGGTGATCACCGGGGTGCGTTCGCCCGGCGTGCGCGCGGCTATCAGGTCGGCGTCGATGGGTTCGGCAGGGCGCAGGTGTGCCAGGCGTACGTCGAGGGCACGGGTGGCGCGGTAGCCGGCATCGATCATGTCCTTGGCGCGGCCGAAATCGGTGACGCCATAAGCGGCCAGCGGCGGGTGGGTCAACACATCCTTGGGGTACAGGGCCTTGAGTTGTTCCTCGGAGTTACGCCGGGTCATCAGGGTGATGGACTGGTTGAGCACGTCCACCACGGTGGCCAGTTGTTTGCGTGAGCGCAGCGGGGTGCCTATGTCGACCACGATAGCGATATCGACGCCCATCTCCCGCGCCACGTCCAGAGGGATATTGTCGGTCATGCCGCCGTCCACCAGCAGGCGCCCATCCAGCTCCACGGGGGCGAACACCGCGGGGATCGACATGCTGGCGCGTATCACCTGGGGCAGGTGGCCCTTGCTGAACACCACTTTTTCGCCGGTGGTGATGTCGGTGGCCACGGCACGGAAGGGGATCGGCAGCTTGTCGAAGTTACGCGTGTTGCTGCTGTGGGCGAACATGCTCTCCAGCAGCAGCGCCAGGTTCTGGCCCTGGATCACACCCAGCGGCAGGCCGAGGCTGCCATCGTCGCGGAAACTGAGTTTTTGTTTGACCAGGAAATCCCGGTCATCCTGTTTGCGCCGAAACGGTACGTCTTCACGCGGTGGTGCGTCGGACAGGGCCTGCTGCCAGTCGATACCCAGCGCCAACTTCTCCAGCTCGTCAATTTTGTAGCCCGACGCGTACAACCCGCCAATCACCGCACCCATACTGGTGCCGGCAATCGCATCGATATGAATACCTTGCTCTTCGAGCGCCTTGAGCACGCCGATATGCGCCAGGCCACGGGCGGCGCCGCCGGACAGCACTAGGCCGATTTTTGGGCGGGGGGCTTCTACCGCGTCGGCAAGTAGGGGGACAAGGCACAGGAACAGGCAAGACAGCAGGCGGCGCATCATCAATCTCGTGGCTGGGCGACAAAGGCCGCTATTATAGCCACCCGATTCGCTGAGCCTGTTACGCCAGGAGCCGCTTAATGATGTCTGCATGCAAACCCGAGATCGTTATCACTTATTGCACACAGTGCCAGTGGTTGCTGCGCGCCGCGTGGCTGGCCCAGGAGTTACTCAGCACCTTTGCCGATGACCTGGGGCGCGTGGCGTTGGAACCGGCCACCGGCGGCGCGTTTCGCATTACCTGTGATGGCGTGCAGATTTGGGAGCGCAAGGCCGATGGCGGTTTTCCCGAGGCCAAGGTGCTCAAGCAGCGAGTGCGCGACCAGATTGATCCCGAGCGCGACCTGGGCCATAACGATCGTACGCAATGAAGGTCACCGCCACTGGGGGACGGTGCCCCCTCTCGCTATTTGGCGGCGAGTTTCTGCTTGATAAACCCGACCCCCCCCGCCAGCCCCACCCCGCCGACACCACCGCCGACAATATTGCTGCCAACCGCGGCCACATCCAGCGCTTCGCCGCTGGTGGTGCCTGTCAGTGCGGCGACAACCTGGCCCAGCACGAGGCCACCGACCCCGCCGAGGAAAGTATTGAGTCCGGTCCCCAGGCCTTGTTTGGTCATGCCAGCGATGTTGCCGCCGACGGCACCGCTGATGATCTGGACCAGCAAGCTGATAAGCATTTCCATGATGAAGTCTCCTGCATCGCATTGAGAGGTGACCACTCGCTTGCAGCAACTTCAGAAAACGCCAAGGCTGTCGTCGAGGAGTCTTTATCCGTAGAACGACTACTGACTGTTGCGGACGTTTAAAGTATAGATCAGGCCGTTGCCACCGGTTGCTTGGCCTGGCTGGCGCTGCCCATCAGGCCGGAGAGCACAATGGCGACGATGATCAAGGCGCCGCCCAGCAGCATGCGCAAGGTCGGGGTTTCGGCAAACAACAGCCAGGCCACGGTGATGCCGTAGACCGGTTCCATGGCAAACACCACCGAGGCGGTGCGTGCCTTGATCACGGCGAGGCTGGCGACAAACAGGCTGTGGGCCAGGCCGGTACAAAACACCCCCAGCAGCCCGATCCACAGCCAGTCGATTGCACGCACATCTGCCAGCCCCGGCGCGGCCACGGGCAGCAGGCAGGCGGCAACAACGACGTTCTGGCACAGCGCGGCCTGTACCGCTGGAATGCGCCCGGAACTGGCGCGATTGTTCAGCGACAACAACGAGAACAACAGCCCCGAGGCGATGCCCCACAGCAGGCCGCCCGTGGCCTCGCTGGCGAGATTGAAATCCGGGGTCACAAGCACCAGGCCAACGGTGACCAGCACCACCAGCAGCACTTCATTGGCGCGAATGCGCTCGCGGAAGATCAGCCCTTCAAGGATCACGGTAAAGGCCGGAAAGGCGGTGAACCCCAAGGTCGCCACGGCCACGCCGGCGACTTTGACGGCGATAAAGAACGTCACCCAATGGGCGGCCAGCAAGACGCCGCTGACCAGCAGGCGGCGCCAGTCACGCATCTCCAGTTTTTTCCAGGGAGCGTTGCTGGCAAAGCGGGCGAATACCGCCAGCGCCAGCACGGCAAACGCCGCCCGGCCAAACACGATGATGGCGGGGGAGGCGGCTGCGAGTTTGCCGAACACGCCGGTAAGGCCAAACATCAATGCGCCGATATGCAGGGCGCCAAGGGCTGAGCGGGGAGTCATTGCGATCCTTGATCCAACAGGGGGTGACAGCCTCGCAGTCTAGAGGGTTGGCGGGTGTGCGTCTGTCGCGGACGGGGTGATTTTTAGCGCAAGACTCTTGCTAGCCCTCCCGACGCAATGCCCCGGGCGAGGCGCCAAACGCCCGTAGCATGGCCGCGCAAAATGCGCTTTGCGAGGCGTAGCCTACGCGCTCGGCAATCTCGCCGATGGGCAGGGAGGTTTCGCGTAACAGCCTGAGCGCCATGTGCAGGCGACGACCGCGTAGATAGTCCATCGGCGTCTGCCCGCACTCAGCCATAAACCGTGCATGCAGACGCGGCACTGACAACTCGGCAATCCGTGCCAGGTCGGCCACCTGTAACGGGCGCGCCGCATGGCGTTCGATATGGGCATTGAACGCGGCATAAGGCAGACGCCGGCCCGGCAGCGGTTGGGCCTGAGGATGGTTGAGGCTGGCCAGTAACAGCACGGCGCCTTGCTGGACAATCAGCGGATCGTGCACCGGGCTCTGTGCCAGCCACTGCACCAGTTGGTGTTGCCGGGCATCCAACGCCAGGCGCGTGGGTTGGTCGAGCAAGCGGCGGCTGGCATCGGCATGTTCGCCCAAGGATTGCACCATCCAGTTTTCCGTCGGCACATCCAGCACCAGGCAGCGGCTGCCATCGCGGCTGATACAGGCGTGATGGGCGCAGAAGGGCAGCACCATCACGCTGCTTTCGCGCCCCTGGCTGCCACGACCATCGACTTCCAGGTCCAGATGCCCGGACAGGCCGAATACCAACTGTGCATGGTCATGGCTGTGGGCAATGGGCGCTTCGAGGTAGTGGCGTAGCGTGAGAGTCGGGCTCATCGCGGTCTCCAGGGCGGCAAGCCGTCAGTCTACAACGCTTGGCGGGCAGCGGGCGCTGTCATCAGACTGACGCACGCTTGTCATGGGCTATTAATCGCCAAGGCGCAAGCTCGCCAAAACAGCGTCGAGGGATGCCCATGACCCGTGCCGAGTTCACCAAGCCCAGCCGCAAGCAACGGGTGCGAACCCTGTGGATTTCCGACGTGCACCTGGGCACTCGGGATTGCCAGGCCGAACATCTATCGCACTTTCTCAAGGGCTATCACGCCGACAAGGTCTACCTGGTCGGTGACATCATCGACGGTTGGAAAATGCGCGGCGGCATGTATTGGCCCCAGGCCCACACCAACGTGATCCGCCGCTTGCTGACCATGGCCAAGCGTGGCACCGAGGTGATCTATGTCACGGGCAACCATGACGAGTTCCTGCGTCGCTATTCCAAGCTGATCCTGGGCAATATCCAATTGGTCGATGAGGCTGTGCACGTCACTGCCGATGGCCGCCACTTGCTGGTGATTCATGGCGACCAGTTTGATGTGATCACGCGCTATCACCGCTGGCTCGCCTTCCTCGGCGACTCGGCCTACGAATTCACCCTGACGCTGAACCGGTGGCTGAACCACTGGCGAGCACGGTATGGCTACGGCTACTGGTCGTTGTCGGCGTACCTGAAGCACAAGGTCAAGACGGCGGTGAGTTTTATCAGCGATTTCGAAGAGGCGATCGCCCACGAAGTGACCAAGCGGGAATTGCACGGCGTGGTGTGCGGGCACATTCACCATGCCGAGATTCGCAAGGTGGGCGAGGTGGATTACCTCAACTGCGGGGATTGGGTGGAG
Organism: Pseudomonas sp. GL93; assembly: GCF_003408955.1. Taxonomy (NCBI): domain Bacteria; kingdom Pseudomonadati; phylum Pseudomonadota; class Gammaproteobacteria; order Pseudomonadales; family Pseudomonadaceae; genus Pseudomonas; species Pseudomonas sp. GL93. The sequence continues at coordinate 72,367 of NZ_NKRF01000076.1, read as the reverse complement.
TCGTGCACGGCCTTGATCGAGCACTGGGATGGGCATATCGAGTTGTATCGGTTGGCGGATGCGCAGGCCAAAGAGGCACTGCTAAAGGCCGAAATGGTTGCTGGCTAAAGGCTTTTTGTAGGAGCGAGCAAGCTCGCTCCTACAGAAGGCGTTCAGTTGGAGACGTCAGCAATGGCTTGAGCCAGCAACGTCAAGCGCGTTGCATCAACCCCGGCCACGTTAGCCCGCCCCGAACTGACCATATACACGCTGTGCTTCTCGCGCAGTTGCTTGACCTGCTCGGCACTCAAGCCGGTATAGGAAAACATCCCGCGCTGCGCGCCGATATGTGCGAATTTCTCGGCCAGGCCATGGGGCGCAAGCGCTTCCACCAACCCTGCGCGCAACTGGGCGATCCGCGAACGCATAGCCTCGACTTCCTCGCTCCACTGCTTTTTCAGCTGTGCATCACCGAGGATGGTCGCCACCACGGCTGCACCGTGATCCGGCGGCGTCGACCACAGGTTGCGCGCGATATTCGCCAGTTGGCTGCGTACATCGGTGAGCTTTTCAGCATCCGCCGCACACACAATCAATGCACCTACACGATCCCGATACAGGCCGAAGTTCTTCGAGCAGGAACTGGTGATCAGCACTTCCGGCAACTCGGCGGCAAACAGGCGCACCGCCCAGGCGTCCTGCTCCAGGCCATCGCCAAAGCCCTGATAGGCGAAGTCGATCAGCGGCAGCAACTGGCGTTCACGCACGATCTGCAAGACCTGGCGCCAGTCATCCTGGGACAGGTCAAAGCCGGTCGGGTTATGGCAGCACGCGTGCAGCAATACCACGTCGCCCTTGGGCACGCTGGACAGGGTTGCCAGCATCGCCGCCACATCCAGGCGGTTGTCACTGCCCACGTAAGGGTAATGACTGACCTTGAGCCCGGCTTTGGCAAAAATGGTTTCGTGAATCGGCCAGGTCGGGTTGCTCAGCCACACGCCACGGCCCGGCAGGCTGTGGGCGATAAAGTCGGCACTCAAGCGCAGGGCGCCGGTGCCGCCTGGGGTTTGCGTGGCGCCAGCGCGGCGGTCACGCAGCAAGGCCGAGTCGGCGCCGAGCACCAGTTCGCTGATCAGGCTGCCAAAGGCCGCATCGCCATGGCCACCGATATAGGTCTTGGTCACTTGGGTCTCGACCAGGCGCTGTTCCGCCAGCTTCACCGAGTGGGGAATCGGCGTCAGGCCCTGGTCGTCCTTATAGACACCTACGCCCAGGTCGAACTTGTTCGGGTTGGCGTCCTGGGTATACAGGTCCATCAGCCCGAGGATTGGGTCGCCAGGCACGCGGTCGATGGCATCGAAATGCATTACTTGCGGCCCTCGGCAGTCTTGGCCACTTCGTCGGTGCGCGCGGCCATGATGAAGTCGTTACGGTGCAGGCCCTTGATGGAGTGGCTCCACCAGGTCACGGTGACTTTGCCCCACTCGGTGAGCAGGCCTGGGTGATGGCCTTCGGCTTCGGAGATTTCACCCATCGCGTTGGTGAAGGCCAGGGCGAATTTGAAGTTCTTGAACAGGAAAACCTTTTCCAGCTGCATTACGCCGTCGCGCACTTCGATGTTCCAGTCAGGGATCTGCTTGATCAGTACCGGCAGTTCTTCATCGCTGACTTGCGGGGCATCGGCGCGGCAGGCTTCGCAGTGGGCTTGGTTCAAGGTGGTCATGGAAGGTGTCCTGAATTCGAATGATTGAAGGTCAGTGGCGTTACCCTAAAGCAACGCGGGGCCAGGGAACAGACTCACCTGGCCTTAAAACGCAAGGTTCACGCGGCTTTGGGTTTGGGCGGAAATTTCGGGGCGTGCAGACCCAGCTGCATACCGCGCTCGACCATGCCCATGATGTCTTCCTGCGCCACGTCGAACAGGCGCTTGAGCTCGGGCAATACGAAATACAAAGGTTGCAGGATGTCGATGCGATAGGGCGTGCGCATCGCTTCCAGCGGGTCGAAGGCCTGGTGCTCGGGCTCGTCCGACAGGCAATACACACTTTCTTTAGGCGACGACAGAATGCCGCCACCGTAGATACGCCGGCCCTGAGGCGTGTCCACCAGGCCGAACTCGATGGTCATCCAGTACAGGCGCGCCAGGTACACCCGTTGTTCCTTGGTGGCCGCCAGGCCGAGTTTGCCGTAGGTGTGGGTGAATTCAGCGAACCAGGGGTTGGTCAGCAGTGGGCAGTGGCCAAAGATTTCGTGAAAAATATCCGGCTCTTGCAGGTAGTCCAGTTCTTCACGGGTGCGAATAAAGGTCGCCACCGGAAACTGCTTGCTGGCCAGCAATTCAAAAAAGGTCTGGAAGGGAATCAGCGCCGGCACGCGGGCGACTTGCCAGCCGGTGGTGTCGGCCAGCACCTTGTTGATCTCGCCCAGTTGGGGAATGCGGTCCAGGGGCAGGCCGAGCTTGTCGATACCGTCCAAGTATTCCTGGCAGGCGCGGCCCTCAATCACTTTCAATTGGCGAGTGATCAGGGTGTTCCACACCGCATGTTCTTCTGGCGGGTAGTGGATAAAACCTTGCGCATCGGGCTCGCGGGCCACGTAGTGCGTCTGCTTCATACGGCTCTCCTGCTAGGCATTCGTTCTTGTTATGTCCTGGGATGCACCTATTGATAACCGGATAGGCGCAGGATTCCATCAGCCTTTAGCGAATGCATGTAGGAAAAATTACCGATATTCGTAAAGAATTCGTTACGATAGGCTCGTTTGTCGCAGCTATGGGCTGGGAATAGCTGCCGTACTGTCACATAATCTTGACGACTATCTGCGCCCAGCGACAAAAAGACGCGGCGCCTACTCCCTATTAGAGTTTTTCCATGCGTATCAAAGTGCACTGCCAGAACCGCATCGGCATCCTGCGGGACATCCTCAACCTGCTGGTGGAGTACGGCGTCAACGTCGCCAAGGGCGAAGTCGGCGGTGAGCATGGCAATGCTATCTACCTGTTCTGTCCCAACCTGGTGAACATGCAATTCCAGGCGCTGCGCCCGCAGTTCGAGGCGATTGCCGGGGTGTTCGGGGTCAAGCGGGTAGGGCTGATGCCCAGCGAGCGGCGGCATATGGAACTCAATGCATTGCTCGGCGCCCTGGAATTCCCGGTGCTGTCCATTGATATGGGCGGCTCCATCGTGGCCGCCAACCGGGCGGCGGCGCAGTTGCTTGGGGTGCGGGTAGATGAAGTGCCGGGGATCCCCCTGTCGCGTTACGCCGAGGATTTCGATCTGCCGGAACTGGTGCGCGCCAGCAAGTCGCGAATCAATGGCCTGCGGGTCAAGGTCAAGGGCGACGTATTTCTGGCGGATATCGCGCCCCTGCAATCCTCCGAGCACGATGGCAGCGAAGCCATGGCCGGCGCCGTGCTCACCCTGCACCGTGCCGACCGTGTCGGTGAGCGTATCTATAACGTGCGTAAGCAGGAGCTGCGCGGTTTCGACAGCATCTTCCAAAGCTCCAAGGTCATGGCCGCAGTGGTGCGTGAAGCACGGCGCATGGCGCCGCTGGATGCGCCGCTATTAATAGAAGGCGAAACCGGCACCGGCAAGGAGCTGTTGGCCCGAGCCTGCCACTTGGCCAGCCCGCGCGGGCAGTCGCCGTTGATGGCGCTCAACTGCGCAGGGTTGCCCGAGTCGATGGCCGAGACTGAACTGTTTGGCTACGGCCCCGGCGCGTTTGAAGGGGCGCGGGCGGAAGGTAAATTGGGCCTGCTTGAGCTGACGGCGGGCGGTACTTTGTTTCTCGACGGTGTGGGAGAAATGAGCGCGCGCTTGCAGGTCAAGCTGCTGCGCTTTTTGCAGGACGGTTGTTTTCGCCGGGTGGGCAGTGATGAAGAGGTGTACCTGGATGTGCGGGTGATCTGCGCGACTCAGGTGGACTTGTCGGAACTCTGCGCCCGGGGTGAGTTTCGTCAGGACCTTTATCACCGGCTGAATGTGCTGTCGTTGCATATCCCGCCGTTGCGCGAATGCCTGGATGGTCTCGCACCGTTGGTCGAGCACTTTCTCGACCAGGCCAGCCGGCAGATTGGTTGCCCACTGCCCAAGCTGGCCCCAGCTGCCATGGACAAACTCAGCCACTACCACTGGCCGGGCAACGTGCGGCAACTGGAAAACGTGCTGTTCCAGGCGGTGTCGTTGTGCGAAGGCGGCACGGTCAAGGTTGAGCATATTCGGTTGCCGGATTACGGCGTGCGTCAGCCGCTGGGTGACTTTTCCCTGGAGGGGAGCCTGGAGGATATCGTCGGGCGCTTTGAGAAAGCGGTGTTGGAAAGCCTGTATGCCGAACACCCCAGCAGTCGCCAGTTGGGCAAGCGCCTGGGGGTGTCGCACACCACCATTGCCAACAAACTGCGCGATTACGAAGTGCTCAAGGCCGATCGCAGTTAAAACTGTGGGAGCGGGCTTGCCTGTGGCATATCAGTGCCTGCCCAATCGCTATCGCAGGCAAGCCAGCTCCCACCTTCGATCTCTACCGGTTTGAAGGCCAGTGTTTGCCGCAGGCGGCAGTAGTCCGCCGTTTTTTCGACTGTTTCTCCCATCACCTCTTTCAGCTACCTCCACGAAACCCCCGCCCAGCCTGGATTTTCTCCTCTTTCAAAAAGTTGGTTCGCAAATTGCTTAAGCCTCCTCAGTACAGCGGTGGGCGGCAAGCGTCCGTCAGAAAGAGGATAGAGCGTGGACAAGTACCTTTATGTGGCAATGACCGGCGCCAGCCAGAATGCACTGGCGCAGAAGGCCCATGCCAACAATCTGGCGAACATTTCCACCAACGGTTTCCAGCGCGACCTGGAGCAGGCGCGTTCGATGCCGGTGTTCGGTGACAGCTTTCCGGCGCGGGCGTTTGCCATGACCGAGCGGCCGGCTACCGACTTTTCACCGGGCGCGATGATCGAGACCGGCCGCGACCTGGACGTAGCCGTCAGCGGTGACGGCTGGATGGCCGTGCAAACCCCGGATGGCGGCGAAGCCTACGTGCGCAGCGCCAGCATGAACGTGGACGCCCTGGGTGTGCTGCGGGCCGGCAACGGTATGCCGATCATGGGCAACGGTGGTCCGATTGCCGTGCCGCCCCAGCAGAAAATCGAAGTGGGTTCAGACGGCACCATCAGCATCCGTGCCATGGGCGAAGGCCCACGGGTAATGGCGGAAGTGGACCGTATCAAGATGGTCCAGCCTGACCTCAAGAACATGACCAAGGGCCTGGACGGCACCATCCACACCAAGGATGGCCAACCGGCCCAGGCCGACGCGAACGTGCGGCTGACCTCGGGTTTCCTGCAGGCGAGCAACGTCAATGCCGTGGAAGAAATGACCGCGGTGCTGGCGCTGGCCAAGCAGTTCGAGCTGCACATCAAGATGATGAACAGCGCTAAAGAAGACGACCAGGCCATGACGCGCGTCATGCAGATGAGCTGATTCAAGCCCATTAACTAATTTGCAACGCAGCGCCAACCATCCGGCGCACGAAGGAGAACAGCATGCTTCCGGCTCTATGGGTTGCCAAAACAGGCCTGTCCGCCCAGGACACCAACCTGACGACCATTTCCAACAACCTGGCAAACGTGTCGACCACGGGCTTCAAACGTGACCGCGCCGAGTTCCAGGACTTGCTCTACCAGATCAAGAAGCAGCCTGGCGCCCAATCGACCCAGGACAGCGAACTGCCGTCGGGCCTGCAACTGGGTACCGGTGTGCAGATCGTCGGCACCCAGAAAAACTTCAGCGCCGGCAACCTGCAGCAAACCGGCCAGCCCCTGGACATGGCGATCAATGGCCGGGGCTTTTTCCAGGTACTGCAGCCGGATGGCACCACCTCTTACACCCGTGACGGCACCTTCCACCTGGACTCCAACGGCCAGATCGTGACCGCCAACGGTTTCGCCCTGGAGCCTGCTGTCGTGGTGCCGCCCGACGCCAAGACCTTCACCGTCGGCAACGACGGCACCGTGTCCATCACCGTCGCTGGCAACCCGGCGTCTCAGGTGATCGGCAACCTGCAAACCGCCGACTTCATCAATCCGGCCGGCCTGCAGGCGATGGGCAACAACCTGTTCCTGGAAACCGCCTCCAGTGGCGCGCCGCAAATCGGCACCCCAGGCTTGAACGGCTTCGGCACCACGCTGCAAAGCACCCTGGAAACCTCCAACGTCAGCACCGTTGAGGAGATGGTCAACATGATCACCACTCAGCGCGCCTACGAGATGAACTCCAAGGTGATTTCCACCGCCGACCAGATGCTTTCGTTCGTTACGCAGAATCTGTAATCAGTCTATGGGGCGCCCTTGAGGGTGCCTGCAACACCGTGAGGTTAGGGTCATGAATCGCTATGTTTGTGTGTTGGCATTGAGTGGGATCGCCGTGCTTGCGGGCTGTGTCGCCCCCACGCCAAAGCCCAATGACCCGTACTACGCGCCGGTGTTGCCACGCACACCACTGCCGGCGGCGGCCAACAATGGCTCGATCTACCAGGCCGGTTTCGAGCAGAACCTGTACAGCGACCGCAAGGCGTTCCGGGTCGGTGACATCATCACCATCACCCTGAACGAGAAGACCCAGGCCAGCAAGAACGCCAACTCGCAGATCGGCAAAAACAGCAAGACCAGCATCGGCCTGACCTCGCTGTTCGGCGGCGGCCTGAACACCAACAACCCGCTGGGCAGTGGTGACCTGAGCCTGGACGCCGGCTACAGCGGCGACCGTGCCACCAACGGCAAGAGCGCGGCCGGGCAGGGCAACAGCCTGACCGGTTCGATCACCGTGACCGTCGCTGATGTATTGCCCAACGGCATCATTGCCGTGCGTGGTGAAAAGTGGATGACCCTCAACACCGGTGACGAGCTGGTGCGCATCGCCGGCATGGTCCGCGCCGATGACATCTCCACCGACAACACCGTGCCGTCGACCCGCATTGCCGATGCCCGCATTACCTACTCGGGCACCGGTTCGTTTGCTGATGCGAGCCAGCCGGGCTGGTTCGACCGCTTCTTCCTCAGCCCGCTGTTCCCTTTCTAGGTGGTCATTTTGAAGTTCAAACAGCTGATGGCGATGGCGCTTTTGCTGGCCTTGAGCGCTGTGGCCCAGGCCGAGCGCCTGAAGGACATCGCCAGTATTTCCGGCGTGCGCTCCAACCAGTTGATCGGCTATGGCCTGGTCGTGGGGCTCAACGGCACGGGTGACCAAACCACCCAGACGCCGTTCACCCTGCAAACCTTCAACAACATGCTTTCGCAGTTCGGCATCAAGGTGCCGCCAGGCTCGGGCAACGTGCAGTTGAAGAACGTTGCAGCCGTGTCGATCAGCGCCGATCTGCCCGCGTTCGCCAAGCCGGGGCAGGTGGTGGACATCACTGTTTCGTCCATGGGTAACTCCAAGAGCCTGCGCGGCGGCACCTTGCTGATGACGCCGCTCAAAGGTATCGACGGTAACGTCTACGCCATCGCCCAGGGCAACCTGGTGGTCGGCGGTTTTGACGCCGAAGGCCGTGACGGTTCGAAGATCACCGTCAACGTGCCGTCGGCCGGGCGTATCCCCGGTGGTGCCACGGTTGAACGCACCGTGCCGAGTGGTTTCAACCAGGGCAACAGCCTGACCCTGAACCTCAACCGTTCCGACTTCACCACCGCCAAGCGCGTGGTCGATAAGATCAACGACATGCTCGGCCCTGGCGTGGCCCAGGCCATCGACGGCGGCTCGGTTCGCGTCACTGCGCCTTTGGACCCAAGCCAGCGTGTGGACTACCTGTCGATCCTGGAAAACCTTGAGGTGGACCCCGGCCAGGCCGTGGCCAAAGTCATCATCAACTCCCGCACTGGCACCATCGTGATCGGCCAGAACGTCAAGGTTTCGCCAGCGGCGGTGACCCACGGCAGCCTGACGGTGACCATCACCGAAGACCCGATCGTCAGCCAGCCTGGGCCGTTGTCCGGTGGCCAGACTGCCGTGGTCCCGCGTTCGCGCGTCAATGCCCAGCAAGAAGCCAAGCCGATGTTCAAGTTCGGCCCCGGCACCACTCTGGATGAGATTGTCCGTGCGGTGAACCAGGTGGGCGCTGCGCCCGGCGACTTGATGGCGATCCTCGAAGCTTTGAAGCAGGCCGGCGCGTTGCAAGCCGACCTGATCGTGATCTGAGGCCATGGCCATGGATATGCGCAAGAGCGGTATCAGCAGCACGGCGGACTCGGGGTCTTACTCCGACCTGAACCGGCTTAACCAGCTCAAGGTCGGTGCCGACAAAAACAGCGAAGGCAACCTGCGCAAAGTGGCGCAGGAATTCGAGTCGCTGTTTTTGAACGAGATGCTCAAGTCCATGCGTTCGGCCACCGAGGCCCTGGGCAAGGACAACCCGCTGAACACCCCGGCCGCCAAGCAGTACCAGGAAATGTACGACCAGCAACTGGCGGTGTCGATGTCCCGCGAAGGCGGTGGTATCGGCCTGGCCGATGTGCTGATGCGCCAGATGCAGAAGAACAAGCCGGTGGAGGCCCAGGCCGCCACCTTGCAAGGCCCGGCGGCGGATGCGCCGGTGAAGAAAGTCGATGTGCCGACCGAGATTGCCGCCGGTACCCAGGCCGAAGGCCCGTTAGGCCGCTCCAATGGCCAGCGGCCTTTGTGGGCGTATCGCGTGGCTGTGCCTGAGGGCGCCAGCACCCATGCCAACGACATGGAACTGATGAACCAGCGCCGTATCGCCTTGCCCAGCAAGCTGGCCGACCGCCTGCTGGCGGGCATCGTGCCGAACGCTCCGGTCGAGGCCAAAGCCGCGCCCCTGCGTAACAGCGCTGCCGACGACACGGTCATCAACAGCAGTGCGCGTAGCTTTGCCGTGCCGAGCGGGCGCATGCAGGTGTATGGCCGCGCCATTGCCCAGCCACCGCTGGCGCCGGCCAAGAAAGCCTTCAGCTCCCAGGATGAATTTGTCGCCACCATGCTGCCGATGGCCAAGGCCGCCGCCGCACGTATCGGTATCGACCCCAAGTACCTGGTGGCTCAAGCCGCGCTGGAAACCGGCTGGGGTAAATCGGTGATGCGCGCCGAGGACGGCAGCAGCAGCCACAACCTGTTCGGCATCAAGGCCGGCCAGAGCTGGCAGGGCGGTCAGGCCCGGGCGATCACCAGCGAGTTTCGCGATGGCGCGATGGTCAAGGAAACGGCGCAGTTCCGTTCCTACAGCTCCTACCAGGACAGCTTCCACGACCTCGTGACCCTGCTGCAAAGCCATGATCGCTATAAAGAAGTTGTGAAATCAGCCGACAACCCGGAACAGTTTGTACGCGAGTTGCAAAAAGCCGGTTATGCAACCGACCCGGATTACGCCAGCAAGATTTCGCAGATCGCAAAAACCATGAACAGTTACCAGAACTACGCTGCCGCTGGCGCAACCACACATTTATAAGGTCTGAACCATGAGTTTGCTCAGTATCGGGATGTCAGGGCTCAATGCCGCTCAAGGATCGTTGTCGGTCTTGAGTAATAACATCGCCAACGTGAATACCCCGGGGTACTCGCGTCAGCAGACCACGCAAAATACCAACGCGTCGAACCCGTTCGGCGGTGTGTTCATCGGCACCGGAACCACCCTGGCCGACGTGCGCCGGGTGTACAACGAATACCTGGACACCGCCTACCAGAACAGCACGGCCCTGAACAACGATGCCAAGGCGTACCTTGACCAGGTCGGTGCCGTCGACAAAGTGCTGTCGGACAAAACCACCGGTCTGTCCTCGGTGCTCAGTTCGTTCTTCGCCACCCTGCAAACCGCCGCGTCCAACCCCAGCGACCTGTCGGCCCGCCAATTGCTGGTGACCAACGCCCAGACCCTGAGCAGCCGTTTCAACGCGATCTCGACGCAGTTGACCCAGCAGAAAGAGACGATCAACAACCAACTGAGCAGCATGAGTGACCAGGTCAACCAATTGACCGCCTCGATTGCCTCGCTTAACAAGCAGATCTCCCAAGTGCAAGGCGCGTCGGGCAATGCACCGGCCAACCTGCTGGACTCGCGTAACGAGGCGGTACGCTCGCTCAATGAACTGATCGGCGTCACGGCCACCGAGAAGAACGGCCAGTTCAGCGTGACCACCGGCAGCGGCCAGTCGCTGGTGGAAGGCGGAATTTCCAACACGATTTCGGCGGTGCCGAGCAAAACCGATAACAGTCAGTACACCATTGAGTTGAACATGAACGGCACCACCATGGATCTGGGCGGCGTCATCAGTGGTGGCAGTATCGGCGGCCTGTTGCGTTATCGCAGTGACGCCTTGATGCCGGCTATCAACGACCTGGGCCGTATCGCCATCGCAACTGCAGACACCATCAATAACCAACTGGGCCAAGGCCTGGACCTCAATGGTGACTTTGGCGTTTCGTTGTTCAAAGACATCAACAGTGCCGCCGCCATTGCTTCGCGCAGCCAGGGCGCCTCGGGCAACAGTGCTGGGGCAGGCAACCTGAACGTGACGATCAAGGACAGCAGCCAGTTGTCCACGTTTGATTACACCGTGACCTTCAGCGACAAGACCGACCCCAATAAGGTCACGGTACTGCGCTCGGACGGCAAGGCCATGGGCACCTTCGACATGGGCGCTACACCGCCGCCGACCATGGATGGCTTTACCCTGGCGCTGGACGGCAAGGGCACCATGGCGTTTGGCGACAGCTTCAAGGTCAGCCCGACCGCCACTGGCGCCAGCGGTATTGGTGTGGCGCTCACCGATGCGAACAAACTGGCGTTCGCCGGCCCGTTGGCAGGTACCAGCAGCAAGACCAACAGCGGCACAGGCACCTTTACCCAGCCGGCCTTGACGGTGCCTTTGGATATCCATGGCGGCACCGACACCGCCCAGTTGCGCGCCGGTATTGAAAACTCGATGCCGGTGAAAATGGTGTTCGGCAAGCCTGCCGCCGACGGCACGCAGTCGTATACGATCAGCGACTCCAAGGGCAACCCGATTAGCACCGGCTCGATCATCCCGGGGCAGGGCAACAAGATCACCGTGGATGTGCCGATGCGCGACGCCAGCGGTGCAGCCATTCCTGGCAAGAGCTTCAAGTTCGACACCACCGTCAACGGCTCCCCGGCAGACGGCGACAGCACCACCTTCGCCTTCAATAGTGGCGGCAAGTCCGACGGCCGCAACGCCCAGGAACTGCTGAACCTGCAAACCAAGGCCACCGTTGGCATGGGCGAGGGCAACGGCGGCACCAGCCTGGTGGGGGCCAACAGCAAGCTGGTCTCCACTGTCGGCGCCAAGGCCAGTCAGGCCGGGGTCGACAGCGCCGCCACCGGCGCATTGCTGAGCGCCAATAAAGATGCGCGCAACTCGGTGTCCGGGGTCAACCTGGATGACGAAGCGGGCGACATGATCAAGTTCCAGCAGTACTACACCGCGTCGTCGCAGATCATCAAGGCTGCGCAGGAAACCTTCACCACACTGATGAATGCTCTTTAAGGGAGGCTGGGACGATGCGTATTTCTACACAGCAGTATTTCGAGACCAGCTCTGCCAAGTACCAGAGCAACTATTCCAGCGTGGTCAAGGCCCAGGACCAGGCCAGCACCGGTGTCCGTGTGCAAACCGCCGCGGATGATCCGGTAGCGGCGGCGCGGTTGCTGATGCTGCAACAGCAGAAAGATATGCTGGCGCAATTCAACGGCAATATCGACACGTTGAAGAACTCGCTGACCACCCAGGACGGCGTGCTGGAAAACATCAATATCGCGATTCAACGGGCCAGTGAGTTGGCGCTGAAAGCGGGTAACGTTGGTATCAGCGACGCTGACCGCAAATCGACTGCCGCCGAGATCGGCGCCATTGAAGATCAGGTCCTGGGCCTGCTCAATACCAAGGACGCCAGCGGTAATTACTTGTTCTCCGGCAGCAAGACCGACACGCCGCCCTACGCCCGCAACAATGACGGCACTTACAGCTACCAGGGCGATGACACGCCGTTGAGCCTGAAGATCGCAGAGAACCTGTCGGTTGCCATGGGCAATACTGCCAAGAGCATGCTTGAAAGCTCGGCGAATACTGGCCGTACGCAAACCGCGCCGATCCTCGTGCCGCCAGCGGTCGACGATGGCAAGGTCACCGTATCCGCCGGGTTGATCGCGGCCAACAGCAGCTATAACAGCAGCTTTTCCGATGGGCAGCCGTACAAGTTGACCTTCACCAGCAGCACCCAATATGTCGTGACGGACAATGCCGGCAAGGACATCACCTCGGAGATTCCGGGCAACGGCACTTTCGATGCCACCAAGGAAGGCGGTTCGAGTATCAATCTGCGCGGGGTCAAGTTCGACATTGGCTTGAACCTGGGCAAAGACGCACTGGGCAAAGACATACTGCCCGGCGCGCCGTCGGACGCCATCGTCAAGGATCGCGAGTTCAGCCTGTCGGTCAAGCCGGACACCTTCAGCGTTTCGCGCACCCCGAGCAATCCGTCCACTGCCCAATTGAGCGGCGGCACGGTGAGCGATCCGGCGGCGTACGCCAGCACCTTTCCCAACTCGGGCGTGATTGTGAAGTTCGGTGCCGCCGGCGCCTATGACTTGTATGCCCAGCCGTACACCGCAGACAGCAAATCCATCGCCAGTGGCACCCTGGCGGCCGGCGCAACCACCATCACGGCGGCAGGGGTGACCTTTGATGTCACCACCGCACCGGCGCCGGCAGCCGGCGACCAGTTTTCGATCAGTGCCACCAGCAACAAGAACGAGAACGTCCTCGACACCCTGAGCCATCTGCGCAAAATCCTGGAAACGCCGTCCGACGGCAACCCGGCGGCGCAGAAGGAACTCAAGGACGTGGTGGCCAAGTCCATTGGCAACCTGACCAATGCCTACGGTCAGATCGACCAGGCACGCGGCTCCCTCGGTGCGCGCCTCAATGGCCTGGACATTCAGTCCAAGGAAAACGTCAGCCTGGACCTGGCCAATACCACCACCATGAATGCCCTGGGCAATGTCGACTTCGCCGAAGCCGCCATCAACCTGAGCTTGCAGCAAACCATGTTGCAGGCCTCGCAATTGGCCTTTGTGAAAATCTCGCAGTTGAGCCTGTTCAACAAGATGTAAACGGCGTTTCGTCAAGCGGCCCGCTCTGTAAATAGGGCGGGCCGTTGTCGTTTCTGCGGTTTAATTGTTGAAACGTTTTGCATAAACCCCGCAAAATTGAGTGACCTGTGAGTCATAAAGCGCATCTTCACTGTATCGTGTGAAAAGGATAAGTCGTCACAGGGCCTTCATCGGGCGGCTTTCAGCGGGATTTTTATGGGGTTATCCCCTTTATTGTCAGCACTTCCGGCGCAGCCCGAGGGGTGTTCTCCAGCTATTTAGTATTGGGAAGCCACAATGATTGGCATAAAAAGCATCGCCAGTTACGTGCCGGCGGATGGGATCGATAACTACGCCCAGGGTGCCAAGTTCGCCAAGGATGAAGAGTTCATCATCGGCAAGATCGGCTCGGCGTTCCTGCCGCGCAAGGAAGCTGCACAGGAGACGTCCGATCTGTGCGTCGAAGCAGTCAACGCATTGTTTGCCAATAACCCGGATTTGAAGCGCGAGTCCATCGACGCGCTGATCGTCGTCACCCAGAACGGCGATGAAGAGGGCTTGCCCCACACCGCCGCCATCGTCCAAGACAAACTGGGCCTGCCCACTCACGTGGCCGCCTTCGATATTTCCCTGGGCTGCTCCGGCTACGTTTACGGCATCTACGCGATGAAGGGCTTCATGGAAGCCGCAGGCCTGAAAAACGGCCTGCTGATCACCGCCGACCCGTATTCGAAGATCGTCGACCCGGAAGACCGCAACACCACCATGCTGTTCGGCGATGCCGCCACCGCCACTTGGATGGGCGAAGATGCGCCGTGGTTGCTGGGCAAATCCAAGTTCGGCACCGACGGTTCCGGCGCGCCGCACCTGAAGGTCAGCGACGGCGTGTTCTTCATGAACGGCCGCCAGGTGTTCAACTTCGCCTTGCTCAAGGTGCCGGCGCACTTGCACGAGCTGCTCAATGAGTCGGGCCTCAAGGCTGATGACATCGACGCGTTCTGCATCCACCAGGGCAGCGCGGCCATCGTTGATGCCGTGGCGCGCCGCTTTGAAGAAGCGCCGGTGGACAAGTTCATCAAGGACATGGTCGAGACCGGCAACACCGTGTCGTCGAGCATCCCGCTGTTGCTGGAAAAGCACGTGATGGATGCCACCTGGAAGCGCGTGGCCATCAGCGGCTTTGGTGTGGGCCTGTCGTGGGGCTCGGCGATTCTCTATCGTCCGTGATGCTTTAGCAGCTGTACAAAAAAACGCCGATGATCCCACGATCATCGGCGTTTTTTTTGCGCCCCCCCCCTGTAGGAGCGAGCTTGCTCGCGAAAAACCTGAGTGCGCCGCGTACATTCTGAATGCCCGCATCATCGTTAACGTTCTTCGCGAGCAAGCTCGCTCCTACAGGGGGGAATGTCTTGAAGGCGAAGTTTTGGCGCCAGTAACCCGTGATTACTGGCGTTTCACGCCTCTATAAGGCCTTGAAATACAAGGGCTGGCACAGGGCTACTAAAAAAAATCAAAAAAATCCTCAAGCAACCGGCTACCACGACGATAACTATTACGTAGGTTCTCTAGGCCACACCCGGCGGTCGCCAGGGCCGGAAGCCGCAGTATCCAAACCACGAGGATTTCGTCATGGCATTATCAGTAAACACCAACATCACCTCCCTGGGTGTCCAGAAGAACCTGAACAAAGCTTCCGACGCCCTGAGCCAGTCGATGAACCGTCTGTCCTCCGGCCTGAAAATCAACAGCGCCAAAGACGACGCTGCCGGCATGCAGATCGCTAACCGTCTGAACAACCAGGTCAAAGGCCTGAACGTTGCCATCGCCAACGCCAACAACGGCGTGTCGATTGCCCAGACCGCTGAAGGCGCGATGCAAGAATCCACCAACACCCTGCAGCGTCTGCGTGAACTCGCCCTGCAAGCTTCCAACGGTGATAAAAGCGACGCTGACCGTGTTTCCCTGCAACAGGAATTCACCGCTAAAGTGGGCGAACTGAACCGTATCGCCAGCACCACCACCTTCGGTGGTCGTAACCTGCTGGACGGCTCGTTCAGCAACGTAGCCTTCCAGATCGGCGCCAACGCCAACGAGACTATCTCGTTCGGTATGACCGACATCAGCTCGACTGCGCTGAAGGGTAACTACAAAGAAGCTGCTGTAAACGGCACCGCGATGACTGGTCTGGCTGCTACTTCGACCGGCTCCGTGTTGGGCGGTACTAAAGCCACCGTAACCGGTGGTGCCGCAGCACTGGCAACTGTTGCAACTGACGCGTTCACCATTAACGGTACTGAAATTACTCTGGGTGTTGCCGCTGCTGGTGCAGCAGCCGGTACTGCAGCCGTTACTGCTATCAACGCTCAAACAGCTACCACTGGTGTTACTGCGAGCGCTGATGCTGCCGGTGTCGTTACTCTGACCTCGAAAAGTGCTATTACCCTGGGCGCTTCCGCTACCGGCGGCGCAACAGCGGGCCTGGCCAAACTCGGTCTGACTGCAGGTGCTACTCCAGCTACCAACAGCACCCCTACCGGCACCACCGCAATGGGTTTGACTGGCGGTATCTCGGTTAACGGCACTGCTGTAGCCTGGACTGCCACTGATACAATGGCTGACGTGCTGACTGACATCGCTGCTGCTGCGGGTGCTGGTGCAACCGCTACATTGGTTGATGGTCGTGTCAAAGTGACCTCCGGTGGTGGCCAGGACATCAAGCTGTCCAACACCTCTGCGGGTTCGCTGTCGCAATTGGGTCTGTCCGCTGGTACTTCCCAAGCCAAACTGACCGCTGACACCTCCATCGATGTGAACGGCGTTGAAGTCAAGTTTAAGAAAGGTGACACCGCTGACGCGATCGTTTCTTCGATCAACAGCGCCAGCACCGGTGTTCAAGCCAGCAAAAACGCTGACGGCACCCTGAACCTGTTCGCTGACAAAGACATCACCATCAAGGATGGTAGCGCCGGTACTGGCCTGGCTGCACTGGGTCTGACCGCTGTTGCAGCGGCCGGCACAAAAACCGCCGTCACCATGGAAACCAGCGTTTCCGACCTGAACATCCTGACTGCCGCTGCTTCGCAGCAGGCTACCCAGGCTCTGGACGATGCCATGCAGCAGATCGACAGCCAGCGTTCGCAGCTGGGTGCCGTACAAAACCGCTTCACCAGCACCGTCGCCAACCTGCAGAGCATTTCGCAGAACTCCTCCGCTGCCAAAGGCCGCGTAGAAGACGCTGACTTCGCTTCTGAAGCGGCTGAGCTGACCAAGCAACAAACCCTGCAACAGGCTTCCACTGCGATCCTGTCCCAGGCCAACCAACTGCCATCCGCTGTACTGAAGCTGCTTCAGTAATAGCGCTAGCGGTTAAATAACGGGAGGGTGCGTTTAACGACGTGCCCTTCCGTTTTTTCAGTTTGGAGGTGGTGACATGGACATGAGCATCAAGCTGACCTCGTCTTACCCCGCGGCCACGGCGCAGGCCAACCTTGGCGCAGTGGTGACCCAGGCCAAACCTGCGGCCAGCAATGAGCCGACCAAGAGTGAAGAGCCTCAGCGCGTGGCGCTGGAAAAGGCTGTTACCGATATGCGTGAGTTTGTGCAGGCTTCACAGCGCAACCTGGATTTTTCCATCGATGACTCTACCGGCAAGGTAGTGGTCAAGGTGATCGCCACCGACAGTGGTGAAGTGATTCGACAGATTCCATCGGAGACCGCGCTGAAATTGGCGCAGAACCTGAGCGATGCCGGCAGCCTGTTGTTTGATAGCAAGGCTTGAGTTGGCACGAAACATGTTTCTGATTGCGGTCTAGGCGTTTAAGCGCCAAAAAAACGGCCGCCGCAGGACAAGGAGAATGAAAAATGGCTAGTTCAACGATTTCCGGCCCTGGTTCGGGCTACGACACCCAGGCTATCGTCAAGGCGTTGGTGGGGGCTGAACAGGCGCCTAAACAACAGCAGATCACCAACGAGCAAAAAACTGCCACCGTCCAGTTGTCGGCAGTTGGTTCGATCAAGACGGCGTTGGAGGCCTATCAGGCGGCGATCACCAAGTTGAATAACCCCTCCGCGTTCAATGGGTTGGCGGCAAGTTCTTCGGAAGAGAAAAACGCCAAGGTGACGTTGGGTGACGGAGCATCCAGTGGCAAGTACGTGTTGCAAGTCGATAACCTGGCAACCGCTTCAAAAGTTACCACTGCGGTGAATGCTGAGGGTGCCTCGGGCAAGGCCAACACTACAGACGAAGACCAGACGCTGACCATCAACCAGTCGGGTAAAAGCTTCGATGTGGTGATTCCAGGTGGCGCGACCCTGCAACAGGTGCGAGAGTCAATCAATACCCAGCTTTCGTCCCAGGGTATCAGTGCCAACGTATTGAGCGACTCCAATGGTGCGCGACTGGTGCTGACCTCGACCAATATGGGCGAAGGCACCGACATCACCCTCAGCGGTGATTCGCAACTGGCCAGCGGGTATGACAAAGGCACGCCGCCGACCAACGCCAAGTACTCCATCGACGGCATTGCAATGTCATCCAGCAGCAACAAAATCACGTCGGCGATCAGTGGCGTCACGTTGGAGCTGTTGGACACCATTGATGTGAAAAAGCCGACGACCATTACCGTGGCCAGTAACACTGACACGTTGAAGACGTCGGTGCAGTCTTTTGTCAGTGCTTACAACACGCTGATGACCGCCATCAATACCCAGACCAAAGTCACCGCAACCGGTGACGCGTCGACTACCACCGCGGGTGCTTTGACTGGCGATGCATCGATGCGTCAATTGGTCAACAGTCTGCGCTCCGAACTGGTCAACGGCTCCGGCGCGGGCACCATGACCAGCCTGGCCCAGATGGGTATCACCACCGACCAGAAAACCGGGCTGCTGAGCCTGGATGACAAGACGTGGGACAAGGCGGTAGTCAAAGGCGCTGGCGATATTGCCAAGCTGTTCACCGGCGACACTGGTTTGATCACGCGCATGAACAAGGCGACGAAGAGCTACGTGGGCACCACCGGTACCCTGGCAACCCGGGCGACGGATCTCAACAACAAGTTGACCGACTTGACCAAAGAGACGGCCGACCTGACACGACGTATGGACGCCTTGCAAAAATCCCTGACCGCCAAGTACACGGCCATGGACACCATGATCGCGCAGATCAACGCCAGCAGCTCCAGCATCCTGACCACCCTCAACTCGCTGAACAATCCGAAATCGAACTGATGGGCGGCGCGCTTTCAGGCCCTGATTCAGGGCCTTGGCGTATGGTTGGGGATTAAAGTTTTCGTCGCCACGGTCGAAAAACTGGTTAAGCAAACCTATTCGATTGTCGCCAGTAACGAGGTAGCAACATGAACCCGATGAGAGCCCTTCGCCAATACCAGAAGGTCAGTTCCCATGCCCAGGTCTCCGAAGCCAGCCCGCACCGCCTGGTGCAGATGCTGATGGAAGGAGGCCTGGATCGCATGGCGCAGGCCAAGGGCGCATTGAACCGTGGGGATATTGCCCAGAAAGGGCTGATGCTGGGCAAGGCGATTGAAATTATCTCTGGCCTGCGTGACGGCCTGGAGCCAGAAAAGGCCGAAGATCCGGCAGCAGTGCACCAGTTGGACGCCTTGTATGGCTATATGAGCAATCGTTTGGTCGAGGCCAACCAAGTGAATGACGCCGAGATAATCGACGAAGTCGCCCGTCTGCTGATCACCGTCAAGACCGGCTGGGATGCCATCGCTCCACAATAAGGCCGATTGCCTTGAGGTACACATCATGAGCCACGCACTGCAACGCATCGACGAAACCCGCGAAGCCCTGATCGGCGCGCTGGCCGAGCGCAACTGGGAAGCCGTTGGCGAGTTGGACCTGGGGTGCCGGGCGGTGATTGATGAGGTGCTCAGCGAGGCGCCGGTAGATGAGGATGCATTGCGCGAGAAGCTTGAAAGTTTGTTGGTGGTGTATCGGCAGTTGCTGGAGGTGACGACCGGCGAGCGCCAGGCGATTTTCGAAGAGATGTCGCAGATCAACCAAGCGAAAAATGCGTCAAAGGTTTACCATCTGTTCGGTTGAACGGGCGCAGTTAATCCGAACGGCGCGTCATATATTTGACTGTGCCAGCATTTTTGACTTAACTAGTGCTGTTTTCAGATTTCAGACGTCTAGAAGGTAAGAAATCTTACAGACGTCTAGATTGCCCTCATTCCGGGGCAGGAAGTTTTACTAGGGAAGTTGCTATTGCATGTGGCGTGAAACCAAAATTCTGCTGATCGATGACGATAGCGTCCGCCGCCGCGATTTAGCGGTGATTTTAAATTTTCTCGGTGAAGAAAATTTACCCTGCGGCAGCCACGATTGGCAGCAGGCGGTCAGCTCGTTGTCGTCGAGCCGTGAAGTCATTTGTGTATTGATCGGGACGGTAAACGCTCCTGGCGCAGTTCTGGGCCTGTTAAAGACACTGTCTACCTGGGATGAGTTCCTTCCGGTGTTGCTAATGGGCGATATTTCTTCCGTGGACCTGCCAGAAGACCAGCGCCGCCGTGTGTTGTCCAACCTGGAAATGCCGCCCAGCTACAGCAAATTGCTCGATTCCCTGCACCGCGCCCAGGTCTATCGCGAGATGTACGACCAGGCCCGCGAGCGCGGCCGTCACCGTGAGCCCAACCTGTTTCGCAGCCTCGTCGGCACCAGCCGTGCCATCCAGCACGTGCGCCAGATGATGCAGCAAGTGGCCGACACCGACGCCAGCGTGCTGATCCTTGGCGAGTCAGGTACCGGCAAGGAAGTGGTCGCGCGCAACCTGCACTATCACTCCAAGCGTCGCGACGGGCCCTTCGTGCCGGTCAACTGCGGGGCGATCCCGGCAGAGCTGCTGGAAAGCGAATTGTTCGGCCACGAGAAGGGCGCCTTTACCGGGGCGATCACCAGCCGTGCCGGGCGCTTTGAGCTGGCCAATGGCGGCACCCTGTTCCTCGACGAAATCGGCGACATGCCGTTGCCGATGCAGGTCAAGCTGCTGCGCGTATTGCAGGAGCGCACCTTCGAGCGCGTGGGCAGCAACAAGACCCAGAGCGTGGACGTGCGCATCATTGCCGCCCCCCACAAGAACCTCGAAAGCATGATCGAGGTCGGCAGCTTCCGCGAAGACCTGTACTACCGCCTCAACGTATTCCCAATCGAGATGGCCCCGCTGCGCGAGCGCGTGGAAGACATCCCGTTGCTGATGAACGAACTGATCTCGCGCATGGAACACGAAAAGCGCGGCTCCATTCGTTTCAACTCCGCGGCAATCATGTCCCTGTGCCGCCACGGCTGGCCGGGCAACGTCCGCGAGCTGGCCAACCTGGTGGAGCGCATGGCGATCATGCATCCGTACGGGGTGATCGGCGTGGTCGAGTTGCCGAAGAAATTCCGCTACGTCGACGACGAAGACGAACAGATGGACAGCCTGCGCAGCGACATGGAAGAGCGCGTGGCGATCAACGGCCATACTCCGGACTTCGGCGCCACCGCGATGTTGCCGCCCGAAGGCCTGGACCTTAAGGACTACCTCGGCAACCTGGAACAAGGGTTGATCCAGCAGGCCCTGGACGATGCCCACGGCATCGTGGCCCGCGCCGCCGAGCGCCTGCGTATCCGTCGCACCACCCTGGTGGAAAAGATGCGCAAGTACGGTATGAGCCGCAAAGAAGGTGATGAACAGGCGGATGATTGACGCCTGTTTTTCAACTGACTGATTTATAGGTAGTTTTTTTTCGGCACGGGTATTGCTACAGCCCTCGCAACGTTCCGTTTAACTGACGGTCAGCCAAGCGAGAGAGCATCATGCCCCACGCCGCCCAACTATCTTCGACCCCTGCCATCCAGGGGCTGGTTTCGCCTGTAGAACCGCCGACCCGCCAGGGCCTGGAACAGGCGTTCTCGCAGTTCAACCAGATGTCGAGCCAGCTGACCGACTCCTACAGTCTGCTTGAGGCCCGGGTTTCCGAGCTTAAAGGCGAATTGGCGGTGGTCAGCGCCCAGCGTATGCAAGAGCTGGCCGAGAAAGAACGCCTGGCCAACCGTCTGCAAAACCTGCTGGACCTGTTGCCCGGTGGCGTGATCGTCATCGACGACCAGGGCCGCGTGCGTGAAGCCAACCCGGCGGCCTGCGACCTGCTCGGCCTGCCGCTGGAAGGCGAGCTGTGGCGTGAAGTCATCACCCGCTGTTTTGCCCCCCGTGAAGACGACGGTCACGAAGTCTCCCTCAAGGATGGGCGCCGGCTGTCTATCGCGACCCGTTCCCTGGACGCCGAGCCGGGCCAGCTTGTGCTGCTCAATGACCTGACAGAAACCCGGCACCTGCAAGATCAGTTGGCTCGCCATGAGCGGCTGTCGTCCCTGGGCCGGATGGTCGCTTCCTTGGCCCATCAGATTCGTACGCCGTTGTCGGCGGCATTGATCTACGCCAGTCATTTGACTGACGAGCAATTACCGGCGGCCACCCACCAACGCTTTGCCGGGCGCCTCAAGGAGCGCCTGCATGAGTTGGAGCACCAAGTGCGCGACATGCTGGTGTTTGCCCGTGGCGAACTGCCGCTGACGGATCGCGTTACCCCTGCCGGCTTGATGCAGTCCCTGCAAGCGGCAGCGGCGACCCATGTGCAGGAGGCCAACCTGCGTTGGCAGTGCGACAGCCACCAGGGCGAATTGCTGTGCAATCGCGACACCCTGGTGGGTGCGCTGCTCAACCTGATCGAAAACGCCACCCAGGCCAGTGGCCCCGGGGCGCGGCTGAAAGTGCACCTGTACACCCGCGGGCAAACCCTGCGCCTGTGCGTCAGCGACAGCGGTAGCGGTATCGCCCCGCAAGTGCTGCAGCGCCTGGGCGAGCCGTTTTTTACCACCAAGACCAACGGCACTGGCCTGGGCCTGACCGTGGTCAAGGCAGTGGCCCGTGCCCATCAGGGACAATTGCAGCTGCGTTCCCGCCTGGGGCGTGGCACCTGTGCATTGATGACCTTGCCGCTGTTTTCCAGCGCGGCAAGCGCGGAGTAAGAGGATGATGGCTATCAAGGTTTTATTGGTGGAAGACGATCGCGCCCTGCGTGAAGCATTGGCTGACACGCTGCTGTTAGCGGGCCATGACTACCGTGCGGTCGGCTCTGCCGAGGAAGCCTTGGAGGCGGTCGAACAGGAACCCTTCAGCCTGGTGGTCAGCGACGTCAACATGCCCGGCATGGACGGCCACCAATTGCTCGGCCTGCTGCGGGTGCGCCAGCCGCAACTGCCGGTGCTGCTGATGACCGCCCATGGCGCGGTGGAGCGGGCGGTGGATGCCATGCGTCAGGGCGCGGCGGATTACCTGGTCAAGCCGTTCGAACCCAAGGCGTTGATCGAACTGGTCGCCCGGCATGCCCTGGGCGTGATGCCCGCCGCCGACGGCGATGGCCCGATTGCCTTTGAGCCGGCCAGCGCACAATTGCTGGAACTGGCAGCGCGAGTGGCGCGCAGTGATTCCACCGTGCTGATTTCCGGCGAGTCCGGCACCGGTAAAGAAGTGCTGGCGCGTTATATCCACCAGCAATCGGGCCGCGCCAAGCAACCGTTCATTGCGATCAATTGCGCGGCGATCCCCGACAACATGCTGGAAGCCACCTTGTTTGGCCATGAAAAGGGCTCGTTCACCGGCGCCATCGCGGCCCAAGCCGGCAAGTTCGAACAGGCGGACGGCGGCACCATCCTGCTCGACGAAATCTCGGAAATGCCCCTGGGCCTGCAAGCCAAGTTGCTGCGGGTATTGCAGGAACGTGAGGTGGAGCGCGTGGGCGCACGCAAGCCGATCCAGCTGGATATCCGCGTGGTCGCCACCACCAACCGCGACCTGGCGGGCGAAGTGGCAGCGGGGCGCTTCCGTGAAGACCTGTTCTACCGACTGTCGGTGTTCCCGCTGGCCTGGCGCCCATTGCGTGAGCGCCCGGCGGATATCATCCCCTTGGCTGAGCGCCTGCTGAACAACCACGTCAAAAAAATGAAGCATGCCCAGGCGCGTTTATCGCCCGAGGCCCAGGCCTGCCTGGTCAGTTACCCATGGCCGGGCAACGTGCGCGAGCTGGACAATGCCATCCAGCGTGCGTTGATTTTGCAGCAGGGCGGCTTGATCCAGCCCCAGGATTTTTGCCTGGCCATGGGCAATGGTGCTGCGCCGTTGCCCAGCCTGGCGCCAGCGCCGGTGGTTGCCGAGGCAGAATCGGCCGGTGCCCTGGGCGATGACCTGCGCCGCCGTGAATTCCAGATGATCATCGACACCCTGCGCGCCGAGCGTGGCCGCCGCAAAGAAGCGGCCGAGCGCCTGGGCATCAGCCCGCGCACCTTGCGCTACAAGCTGGCGCAGATGCGCGACGCCGGTATGGATGTGGAAGCCTATCTTTTCGCCACATGACCGCGCGCCAATACCGTTTGTTTGTAAGAGCGAGCTTGCTCGCGAAAAACGTCAACGATAACGCGTGCTTCCTGGATGCTCGCGGCGTCCATGAGTTCTTCGCGAGCAAGCTCGCTCCTACAAAAAAAACGTGCGGTAACAAGTTCGACAAGCTTTGTCGCCTTTTCTTACGACTTGCTCCAGAGCTGGCACCCTTGTTGCTACCACCCCTAGTAACCGCTGCGTAGTGTCAAAAAATTGCGGGTCGTCGGAGAGAGAAGGTCATGAGCCAGGGTATTGAGTTCAATCGGTTGATGTTGGATATGCGCGCCATGCAAATGGATGCCATGGCTCAACCGAAATCCGTCGCGCCAGCGCCGGAATTGGGCCAAAGCAATTTTGCCGACATGCTCGGTCAGGCAATCAATAAAGTCAGCGATACCCAGCAGGCGTCCAGCCAGTTGGCGACGGCTTTCGAGATCGGTAAAAGCGGCGTGGACCTCACCGATGTGATGGTCGCCTCGCAAAAGGCCAGTGTGTCCTTCCAAGCCTTGACCCAAGTGCGTAACAAGCTGGTTCAGGCGTATCAAGACATCATGCAGATGCCGGTTTAAGGACGAGATTTAAGTCATGGCTGAAGCAGTCTCCGACAACCTCCCCGCCAAGGCCGACGGCAAACCGCCGTTGTTTGGCCTGTCGTTCCTGGAAAACCTCTCGCAAATGACCATGCTGCGTCAGGTGGGCCTGATGGTGGGCCTGGCAGCCAGCGTGGCGATTGGTTTTGCCGTGGTGCTGTGGTCGCAGCAACCCGATTACCGCCCCCTGTACGGCAGCCTGTCGGGCATGGACTCCAAGCAGATCATGGAAACTCTCGCCGCCGCCGACATCGCCTACACCGTGGAGCCCAACTCCGGCGCGTTGCTGGTCAAGGCCGATGACGTAGCCCGCGCACGGATGAAACTGGCCGCCGCTGGCGTGGCGCCGTCCGACAGCAATATCGGTTTTGAGATCCTCGACAAAGACCAAGGCCTGGGCACCAGCCAGTTCATGGAAGCCACCCGCTATCGTCGTGGCCTGGAAGGTGAGCTGGCGCGCACCATTTCCAGCCTGAATAATGTGAAGGCCGCGCGTGTCCACCTGGCGATTCCGAAAAGCTCGGTGTTCGTGCGTGACGAACGCAAGCCCAGCGCCTCGGTCTTGGTCGAGTTGTTTGCTGGCCGCTCCCTGGAGCCTGGCCAGGTACTGGCGATCGTCAACCTGGTGGCCACCAGTGTTCCCGAATTGAGCAAGTCGCAAATCACCGTGGTGGACCAGAAGGGTAACCTGCTGTCCGACATGGCCGAAAACTCCGCACTGACCCAGGCCGGCAAGCAGTTCGACTACAGCCGCCGCATGGAAAGCATGCTCACCCAGCGCGTGCACAACATCCTGCAACCGGTATTGGGTAACGACCGCTACAAGGCTGAAGTGTCGGCCGATGTGGACTTCAGCGCTGTCGAGTCCACCTCCGAGCAGTTCAACCCCGACCAGCCGGCCCTGCGCAGCGAGCAGTCCACCAGCGAACAACGCACCGCCAGCAATGGCCCCCAAGGTGTGCCGGGCGCCCTGAGCAATCAGCCACCCGCGCCGGCCTCCGCACCGCAAACCACCGGGGGCGCCGCCGCTACCGCTGGCGCGATCCAGCCCGGCCAACCATTGCTGGACGCCAACGGCCAGCAGATCATGGACCCGGCCACCGGCCAGCCGATGCTTGCGCCATACCCTGCGGACAAGCGTAACCAGTCCACCAAGAATTTCGAGCTCGACCGATCCATCAGCCACACCAAGCAGCAACAGGGCAAGATCAATCGCCTGTCGGTGTCGGTGGTGGTCGATGACCAGGTCAAGGTCAACCCAGCGGACGGCGCCGTCACTCGCGCACCGTGGACGGCTGACGAACTGGCACGTTTCACCCGCCTGGTGCAGGACGCCGTTGGCTTCGACGCCAGCCGTGGCGACAGCGTCAGCGTGATCAACATGCCGTTCTCCGCCGAGCGCGGTGAAGTGATCGCTGACCCTGCGTTCTACACCCAGCCGTGGTTCTGGGACATCGTCAAGCAAGTGCTGGGGGTATTGTTCATCCTGGTGCTGGTGTTTGGTGTACTGCGCCCGGTGCTCAACAACATCACCGGTGGCGGCAAGAAGCAATTGGCGCTGGCCGGTGGCGACGTCGAGTTGGGTGGCATGGGCGGCCTGGACGGCGAACTGGCCAACGACCGCGTCAGCCTTGGCGGCCCGCAAAGCATCCTGTTGCCAAGCCCGAGCGAAGGCTATGACGCTCAGTTGAACGCAATCAAGAGTCTGGTGGCAGAAGACCCGGGCCGTGTGGCCCAGGTCGTGAAAGAGTGGATTAACGCAGATGAATGATCGAGCCGCTGTGGCCAAGCTGTCCCGGGTCGACAAAGCCGCCGTGCTGCTGCTGTCCCTGGGTGAAACCGACGCTGCCCAAGTGCTGCGCCACATGGGCCCTAAAGAGGTCCAGC
Source organism: Pseudomonas sp. GL93 (assembly GCF_003408955.1). NCBI lineage: Bacteria > Pseudomonadati > Pseudomonadota > Gammaproteobacteria > Pseudomonadales > Pseudomonadaceae > Pseudomonas > Pseudomonas sp. GL93. Next base: position 46,369 of record NZ_NKRF01000076.1, on the reverse strand, counting down.
GAGTGGGCGTGGCCATGGCGCAGATGCGCAATGTGCACCGTGAGCAAGTCGAGCAGGTGATGAGCGAGTTCGTCGAAATCGTCGGCGACCAGACCAGCCTGGGCGTCGGCTCCGACAGCTACATTCGCAAGATGCTCACCTCGGCCCTGGGCGAAGACAAGGCCAACGGCCTGATCGACCGCATCCTGCTGGGTGGCAACACCAGCGGCCTGGACAGCCTCAAGTGGATGGAACCGCGGGCAGTGGCCGACGTGATCCGCTACGAGCACCCGCAGATCCAGGCGATCGTGGTGGCCTATCTGGACCCGGACCAGGCCGGCGAAGTGCTTGGTCACTTCGACCATAAAGTGCGCCTGGACATCATCCTGCGTGTGTCGTCGTTGAACACTGTGCAACCGGCGGCGCTCAAAGAACTCAACACTATTCTGGAGAAGCAGTTCTCCGGCAATTCCAACGCCTCGCGCACCACCCTGGGTGGCATCAAGCGCGCAGCCGACATCATGAACTTCCTCGACAGCTCGGTCGAAGGCCAGTTGATGGACTCGATCCGCGAGATCGACGACACCCTGTCCGGCCAGATCGAAGACCTGATGTTCGTGTTCAACAACCTGGCCGATGTCGACGACCGTGGCATCCAGGCGCTGCTGCGCGAAGTGTCCTCGGACGTGCTGGTGCTGGCGCTCAAGGGCTCGGACGAAAACGTCAAAGAAAAGATCTTCAAGAACATGTCCAAACGCGCCTCGGAGCTGTTGCGCGACGACCTGGAAGCCAAGGGGCCGGTGCGCGTCAGCGACGTGGAAACCGCCCAGAAAGAAATCCTCACCATTGCCCGCCGTATGGCCGAAGCCGGAGAAATCGTTCTCGGCGGGAAGGGCGGCGAAGAAATGATCTAAGGCGCCTTGCATGTCGAATAAAGATGAGGCGCCCAGCGATCTGATTCGCGCACGGGATGTCGGCGGCTTCGACATCTGGTCGCTGCCCAGCTTCGACCCCCATGTGCCGCAGCCCGAGCCTGAACCGGTGGAGGAACCGCCGGCGGAAATGGAAGAAGTGCCGCTGGATGAAGTCCAGCCACTGACCCTCGAAGAGTTGGAAACCATTCGCCAGGAGGCCTACAACGAAGGCTTTGCGGCGGGGGAAAAAGACGGTTTTCGCAGCACCACCCTCAAGGTTCGCCAGGAGGCCGAAGCGGCGCTGGCCACCAAGCTGGGTAGCCTGGAGCGCCTGATGGGCAACCTGTTCGACCCTATCGCCGAACAGGACTCGCAGCTGGAAAAATCCATGGTCGGCCTGGTGCAGCACATCGCGCGCCAGGTGATCCAGCGCGAACTGGTGCTCGATTCCAGCCAGATCGAAGGCGTGATGCGCGAAGCCCTCAAGCTGCTGCCCCTGGGCGTCGGCAATGTGCGGCTGTACATCAACCCGCAAGATTTCGAACAGGTCAAAGCCCTGCGCGAGCGCCATGAAGAAACCTGGCGCATCGTCGAAGACGCCTCGTTGCAGCCCGGTGGTTGCCGTGTCGAAACCGAGCACAGCCGCATCGATGCAACGGTGGAAACCCGTATCAGCCAGATCATGGCCAAGTTGTTCGATCAACTGCATGAACAAGCCCTGCACCCCGCCGAGCCGGACCTGAGCGTTGACCTGGACGCCACCGATGCGCCTTGATCGCACCAGCTTCGCCAAGCGCCTGGGCAGCTACGCCGAGGCCACCGAGTTGCCCGGCCAGCCAATCCTCGAAGGGCGCCTGTTGCGCATGGTCGGCCTGACCCTCGAAGCCGAGGGCCTGCGCGCCGCCATGGGCAGCCGCTGCCTGGTGATCAACGACGACAGCTACCACCCGGTGCAAGTCGAAGCCGAGGTGATGGGCTTTTCGGGCAGCAAGATTTTCCTGATGCCGGTCGGCAGCCTCGCCGGCATTGCACCCGGCGCCCGCGTGGTGCCGCTGGCCGACACTGGCCGCCTGCCCATGGGCATGAGCATGCTGGGCCGCGTACTCGACGGGGCCGGCCGTGCGCTGGACGGCAAGGGCGGCATGAAGGCCGAAGACTGGGTGCCGATGGACGGCCCCACCATCAACCCGCTCAAGCGCAACCCCATCAGCGTGCCACTGGATGTGGGTATTCGCAGCATCAACGGTTTATTGACGGTCGGTCGCGGCCAGCGCCTGGGCCTGTTCGCCGGTACTGGCGTGGGTAAGTCGGTGTTGCTGGGCATGATGACGCGCTTTACCGAGGCCGACATCATCGTGGTGGGGCTGATCGGCGAGCGGGGCCGCGAAGTGAAGGAGTTCATCGAGCACAGCCTCGGTGAAGAAGGGCTCAAGCGTTCGGTGGTGGTGGCGTCGCCTGCGGACGATGCGCCCTTGATGCGTCTGCGTGCGGCGATGTACTGCACACGCATCGCCGAATATTTTCGCGACAAGGGCAAGAACGTCCTGTTGCTGATGGACTCGCTCACGCGTTTCGCCCAGGCCCAGCGCGAGATTGCCTTGGCCATCGGTGAACCGCCCGCGACCAAGGGTTATCCGCCATCGGTGTTCGCCAAGCTGCCCAAGCTGGTGGAGCGTGCCGGTAATGCCGAAGCCGGCGGTGGCTCGATCACCGCGTTCTACACCGTGCTGTCCGAAGGCGACGACCAACAGGACCCGATTGCCGACTCGGCGCGAGGTGTGCTCGACGGCCACATCGTGCTGTCGCGCCGCCTGGCCGAAGAAGGGCACTATCCGGCCATCGATATCGAAGCATCCATCAGCCGGGTGATGCCGGCGGTGGTCACGCCGGAGCATATGGCGCGTGCCCAGCAGTTCAAGCAGTTGTGGTCGCGTTACCAGCAAAGTCGCGACCTGATCAGCGTCGGCGCCTATGTGGCCGGTGGTGACCGCGACACCGACCTGGCCATCGCCTTGCAGCCGCAACTGGTGACCTACCTGCGCCAGGGTCTCAACGACAAGATCACCATGGGCGAGAGCCAGTCGCACTTGCAGTCTATCTTCGCCCCGGCGCCGGGCGGCTAAGCCATGGCCAACAGCCGCGCCGCCCGCCTGGCTCCGGTGGTGGACATGGCCGAAAAGGCCGAGAAAGCCGCCGTGCAGCGCCTGGGCTACTTCCAGGGCCAGGTGCGCCTGGCCCAAAGCAAACTGGGCGACCTGGAGCGCTTTCGGGGCGAGTACCAGCAACAGTGGATCGAGCGCGGCAGCCAGGGTGTATCCGGCCAGTGGCTGATGGGGTACCAGGGCTTTCTCAATCAGCTTGAAACCGCCGTTGGTCAGCAACGCCAGAGCCTGGCCTGGCACGAGGCTAACCTCGACAAAGCCCGCGAGGCCTGGCAACAGGCGTTTGCCCGGGTCGAGGGGCTGCGCAAACTGGTGCAGCGCTACATCGACGAAGCGCGAGCCATCGAAGACAAGCGCGAGCAAAAACTGCTCGATGAACTCTCCCAGCGCCTTCCCCGCCCAGAACAGTTCTAACCGGCACCACAAATCCAGTGTGGGAGCTGGCTTGCCTGCGAAAGCGGTGGTTCAGTTAAAGTTTCAGTGGCTGACACGCCGCCTTCGCGGGCAAGCCCGCTCCCACAGTTGATCCACTGTGTTGCTCAGATGCGGTTCAACTGCTACACCTTGTGTCTAGTGCAATGACAAGGAAGCAGTCACATGTCAGTCGAGTCAGAAGTATCCCTGGATGGGAAGAAGTTGACGATCGCAATCAAGGGCCGGTTCGATTTCGGCAGCCACCAGGCATTTCGGGAGGCCTACGAGCGTTTCTACAAGGTCCCGGAGACCTATATCGTCGACCTCAAGGATGCCACCTACATGGACAGTTCAGCCCTCGGCATGCTGCTGTTGCTACGTGATCATGCCGGCGGCGATGACGCCGAGGTCTGCGTGACGAACAGCAACTCCGACGTGCGCAAGATCCTCGCCATCTCCAACTTCGACAAGCTGTTCGACATCAGTTGAGCGCCTTGGCCCCGGTCCTTGAAGCGCTGACCATCCTGATCGCCGAAGACAGTGCCGCCGACCGCCTGTTGCTGGCGAGCATCATCCGCCGTCAGGGCCATCAGGTGCTGACTGTCAGCAATGGCGCCGAAGCGATTGAGGTGTTTGCCCGCGAGCGTCCGCAACTGGTGTTGATGGACGCGCTGATGCCGGTGATGGACGGCTTCGAAGCCGCGCGGCAGATCAAGCAACTGGCGGGGGAGGCGCTGGTGCCGATCATCTTCCTCACGTCGCTGCGCGAAAGCGAAGCCCTGGCCCAGTGCCTGGACGCCGGTGGCGATGACTTCCTGCCCAAACCCTATAACCCCTTGATCCTGGCGGCGAAGATCAACGCCATGGACCGCCTGCGCCGCCTGCAGGCCACGGTTATGCAACAACGTGACCTGATCGCCAGGCACCACGAGCACCTGATGCATGAACAGCGGGCGGCGAAGGCGGTGTTCGACAAGGTCGCCCATTCCGGTTGTATCAACGCCGCGCCGAATATCCGCTACCTGCAATCGCCTTATGCGCTGTTCAACGGTGACCTGTTGCTGGCTGCTTACACACCGTCCGGCGATATGCACGTGCTGCTAGGGGATTTCACCGGCCATGGCCTGCCGGCTGCCATCGGTGCCATGCCCCTGGCTGAGGTGTTCTACGGCATGACCGCCAAGGGCTATGGCCTCACGCAGACCCTGCGGGAAATGAACGCCAAGCTCAAGCGCATCCTGCCGGTGGACATGTTCTGCTGTGCCACCTTGCTGTGCCTGAGCGCCCAGCGGCGGGCGGGGGGAGTGTGGAACGGCGGCATGCCCGAAGGCTATGTGCATGAAGTCGCCACGGGCAGGCGTACGCCGTTGATGTCGCGGCACCTGCCCTTGGGGGTATTGGCGGCAGAGGCGTTCGATGACAGTACCGAGGTCTGGCCCATGGCGCTGGGCGACCGGGTATTCTTGCTCTCAGATGGTGTGCTGGACACCGCTGACGCCAACGATCAACTGTTCGGTGCCGAGCGCTTGCAGCAGGTGTTCGCCGCCAACCGCGAGCCCGACCGCCTGTTCGAGGACATCGAGCAGGCCCTGGCGGCCTTTCGCGGCCAGGCGCGCGATGACGTCAGCATGGTCGAGATCACCTTGCAGGCGGGCCAACCCTTGCGGGCGGCCGAACCGATGTATGCCGACAGCGGCCAGTCGTGCCCGCTGGATTGGTCGGTGAGTTTCGAATTTCGCGCCCAGACCCTCAGGACCTACAACCCGCTGCCATACCTGCTGCAACTGCTGTTGGAGATCCACGGCCTGCGGGAGCAGAGCGGGGCGCTTTACAGTGTGATGGCCGAGTTGTATTCCAATGCGCTGGAGCATGGCGTGCTGGGCCTGGACTCACGGCTCAAGCGCGATGCCCAGGGATTTGCGCAATATTATCGCCAGCGTCATGAGCGCCTCGCGCAGTTGGACAGTGGTTACGTGCGCGTGCATGTACAGGTGGTGCCCACCGACAAGGGCGGCAAATTGAGCTTGCGCCTCGAAGACAGCGGGCAGGGTTTTGATGTGGAGCAGGAGCTGGCACGCCCCGTGGACATCGACCGTCTGTCTGGTCGGGGCCTGAGCCTGGTGCGTCAACTGAGCAACGCGGTACGCTGGTCTGATGGTGGGCGCAGTGTCTGCGTGGAGTTTTGTTGGGAGGCTCTGGCATAATCCGCCGATTCTTGATCAAGGAGCGAGCAAGTGGCTGAGCATCATTTGGACACCAAGGTATTATCGGATTTACAGGAAGTCATGGAGGGCGAGTACCCCATGCTGCTGGACACCTTTCTGACTGACTCTGAAGAACGCGTCAACGCGTTGCGCAAGGCGCGGGACGACGCCAAGGCGTTGGGGCAGATAGCGCATAGTTTCAAGGGCAGCAGCTGCAATCTCGGGGCGGTACGGTTGGCGAAGTTGTGTCAGCGCTTGGAGACAGCGTCCATCAAGCATGCTTCGGACTTGGGGGCGTTGGTGGATCAGATTGATCATGAGTTTGCGCTGGTGCGCCCGCTGTATGAGCATGAGCGGGAGCGGTTTTCTGGGGTTTGATATTTTATCGGCCTGACTTGGCCCGACTCTTGCTCTAACTCCACAGACTGCATCCCCGACCCCATGCAGTGGAGACCCTTACTTATGCCAGTCGCCCCCAATTCGCTCCTTCAGGCTGCCACCGCGGCCAAGCCTCAGGCGCCGGCCGCCACGCCTGCGGTAGCGCCAGCGGCCCCGCGGGACAAGGGCGCTGGCTTCGCTCAAGTGTTTGCCAAGCAAGCTACCAAGCCGCAGGCCAGGAGCGACGACGCGCCGGCCAAGCCGGTGCGCGACAAGGCGTCTGATGCCAGCGCCAAACCGGCCACCGGCAGCGATAAACCTGCCGCCAGCGCGCCCGCGGTTGCCGATAGCGGCAATCCCTTGCCTGCCAAGCCGGCCAAGAGCGACGACCACGCTGACAGTGAGGGTGAGCAACCTGCCGACCCGTCCCTGGCGCAGCAACCGGTGGCCGACCCGGCGCTGGTCGCCGCCGTGACGCCCGTGGCGGTCCCTGTGCCCGTACAAGCGCCTGCCGTTACTGCCGCAGATGACAACGCCCAGCCGCTCATTGCTGTGACCGAGGAGCCCAAGCAGCCGGCCTTCGACCCGCAGGCTGATCCCCTGGATTCGATGCCGGCCGTGCGCCTGGCGATGGAGCAGGGCGGACACGTCTCGGCCAGCAGCCAGGCGCCGCAGAAAGCCGCGCCCACCACTCAGGACCAGCCGACTGCCGCGCAGAGCTTTGCCGCCGGCCTGGCCAACATGGTTGACCAGCAAGCCACCAAGGACAGCACCGACCAGGGGGGCGACAAGGCCTTCGGCGCGCTGATTGATGACGGCCTCAAGGACCTCAAGAACGCCAGCAGCGACACCCGTGTGGATGACTTCGCCAACCGCCTGGCTGCGCTGACCCAGGCGGCCACGCCGAAAACCGCGAATGCCTTGCCGCCCGTCACCAACGCGCCCCTGGCCATGCACCAGAGCGGCTGGACCGAAGAGGTGGTCAACCGCGTGATGTACCTGTCCAGCGCCAACCTCAAGTCGGCCGAGATCCAGTTGCAGCCCGCTGAACTGGGGCGCTTGGATATCAAGGTCAATATGACGGCGGACCAGCAAGCCCAGGTCAACTTCATGAGCGGCCATGCGGTGGTGCGTGAAGCGCTGGAAAGCCAGTCTGGGCGCTTGCGGGAGATGTTTGCCCAGCAGGGCATGGGGCAGGTGGATGTGAACGTGTCCGACCAGTCACGGGGCCAGGAGCAGCAGCAACAGCAGGGCCAGGCGCGGGGCGTCAGTGGCAGCGGCAGGCGTACTGACAGCGGCGACGCCGGTGGCCCTGTGGACGTGGCCGAGGTGGCGGCGCCAGTGAGCCAGAGCGTGATCGGCTCCAGCGCGGTCGACTACTACGCCTGACTTCCTGCTCAAACCCGCTCAGTGTGGGAGCTGGCTTGCCTGCGATGGCGGTGGAACAGTGACACACATGTGCACTGACCCACCGCCATCGCAGGCAAGCCAGCTCCCACATTTGATTTCGGTTGTCTTGGCCTAAGCCAACTCTGGCATAACACTTGCTCTTGCCTTGCCATAGATCTACGAATCCCCGAATAGTGACGGATTATTGGCATGGCGAAGAGTGACGACGCAGCAACTCCCCCCGCAGGCAAAGGCAAGCTCAAGCTGATCCTGTTGATTGTGCTGGGCCTGCTTCTGGCCATCGGTGCCTCGGTGGGCGGCACCTGGTACATCATGCACAGCAGTGCGAGCAAACCGGCGCCCGCCGCCGAAACCGCCGCGAACGTCAAGCAACCGGCAATCTTCGAGCAGATGCTTCCGGCCTTTGTCGCCAATTACAACCAGAATGGTCGTCAACGCTACCTGCAGGTGAGCATCACCTTGCTGGCGCGCAACCAGGCGGACCTGGATGCCCTCAAGGTGCATATGCCGGTGATCCGCAACAACCTGGTGATGCTGTTCTCCGGGCAGAGCTTCGACAGCCTGGCCACGCCAGTCGGCCAGGAAATGCTGCGCCAGAAGGTCACTGCCAGCGTGCAGGAAGTGGCCCAGAAAGAACTCGGCAAAGTCGTGGTCGAGCAGGCGCTCTTCACTAACTTCGTATTGCAGTAGGATCACGACATGGCCGTGCAAGACCTGCTGTCCCAGGATGAAATCGACGCGCTGTTGCATGGCGTGGACGATGGTCTGGTACAGACCGAAATGGCTGCCGAACCCGGCAGCGTCAAAAGTTATGACCTGACCAGCCAGGATCGCATCGTGCGGGGACGCATGCCGACCCTGGAGATGATCAACGAACGCTTTGCCCGCTACACCCGCATCAGCATGTTCAACATGCTGCGCCGCTCGGCGGACGTGGCCGTGGGCGGTGTGCAAGTGATGAAGTTCGGTGAATACGTGCACTCGCTGTACGTGCCCACCAGCCTCAACCTTGTCAAGATCAAGCCGTTGCGCGGCACTGCGCTGTTCATCCTCGACGCCAAGCTGGTGTTCAAGCTGGTGGACAACTTCTTCGGTGGCGACGGCCGTCACGCCAAGATCGAAGGGCGTGAGTTCACCCCCACCGAACTGCGGGTGGTACGCATGGTGCTGGAGCAGGCCTTCATCGACTTGAAGGAAGCCTGGCAGGCGATCATGGAAGTCAACTTCGAGTACATCAACTCGGAAGTGAACCCGGCCATGGCCAACATCGTCGGCCCCAGCGAAGCCATTGTGGTGTCGACCTTCCACATCGAACTCGATGGCGGCGGCGGCGACCTGCACGTGACCATGCCTTATTCGATGATCGAACCGGTGCGCGAAATGCTCGACGCCGGCTTCCAGTCCGACCTCGACGACCAGGACGAACGCTGGGTCAAGGCCCTGCGCGAAGACCTGCTGGACGTCGATGTGCCGCTGAGCGCCACCGTGGCCCGCCGCCAGTTGCGCCTGCGGGACATTTTGCACATGGCGCCAGGGGACATCATCCCCGTCGACTTGCCGCAAGAGTTGATCATGCGCGCCAACGGCGTGCCGTCATTCAAGGTCAAGCTCGGTTCCCACAAAGGCAACCTGGCGCTGCAAGTGGTTGAGCCGATCAACCGCCGCTGATTCAACCCTAATTCATGATTGTTTGCTGCGCCGAGGACATGTAATGGCTACCGAACACGAAAACACTTCCGCCGAAGACCAGGCCCTGGCTGACGAGTGGGCTGCGGCCCTGGAAGAAACCGGCGATGTTGGCCAGGACGACATCGACGCGCTGCTGGCCGCCGACGCCGCCACCGCGCCGGCCGGCAACCGTCTGGCTATGGAAGAATTCGGCAGCGTGCCGAAGAACAACGACCCGGTGAGCCTCGACGGCCCGAACCTGGATGTGATCCTCGACATCCCGGTGTCGATTTCCATGGAAGTGGGCAGCACCGAAATCAACATCCGCAACCTGTTGCAGCTCAACCAGGGTTCGGTGATCGAGCTGGACCGTCTGGCCGGCGAGCCGTTGGACGTGCTGGTCAACGGCACCCTGATTGCCCATGGCGAGGTGGTGGTGGTCAACGAGAAGTTCGGCATCCGCCTGACCGACGTGATTAGCCCGAGCGAACGCATCAAGAAGTTGCGCTGAGATGAAGTACTCGATGGCGGGACTGTTGCTGGCGCTGCCATTGAGCGCCCTGGCGGCTGAGCCGGTGGCGCAGGTGGCTGCGGCGCCAGCGGTCGGCAGCGTCGGCGGGCAGTTGACGCAACTGGTGCGGGGCCTGTTGCTGGTGATCGGCCTGATCTTCGTGCTGGCCTGGTTGATGCGCCGCGTGCAGCGCATCGGCCCGGGCAACGGCCAGGTGATCGAGCTGGTGGGCTCGCGCGCCCTCGGCCCGCGTGACCGGCTGGTGCTGGTGCAGGTGGGCGAGGAGCAGATCCTGCTCGGCATCACCCCCGGCCGCATCACCCCGCTGCATGTACTCAAGACCCCGGTGGACGCGGTCAAGACCGAAGCCGCCACGCCAGAATTCGCCCAGCGCCTGATGGAGTTGCTGGGCAAGGATCAGAAGGATAAGAAGTAATGCGCGTTTTGTTGACGCTCATGCTGTTGCTGGCCGCGCCGATGGCCCTGGGCGCCGACCCGTTGTCGATCCCGGCGATCACCCTGGGCACTAATGCGGCGGGCGCGCAGGAATATTCGGTCAGCCTGCAGATCCTGCTGATCATGACGGCGCTGAGTTTTATCCCGGCGTTCGTCATGCTGATGACCAGCTTTACGCGGATCATCATCGTCTTCTCGATCCTGCGCCAGGCCCTGGGCCTGCAGCAGACACCGTCGAACCAGATCCTCACCGGCATGGCGCTGTTTTTGACGCTGTTCATCATGGCGCCGGTGTTCGACAAGGTGAACCAGCAAGCCCTGCAACCTTATCTGGCGGAAAAACTCACGGCCCAGGATGCGATCGACAAGGCCCAGGGCCCGATCAAGGACTTCATGCTGTCGCAAACCCGCTCCAGCGACCTTGAGCTGTTCATGCGCCTGTCCAAGCGCACCGACATCGCCACCCCGGACCAGGCGCCGCTGACTATTCTGGTGCCGGCGTTTGTCACCTCCGAACTGAAGACCGCGTTCCAGATCGGCTTCATGATCTTCATCCCGTTCCTGATCATCGACCTGGTGGTGGCGAGCGTGTTGATGGCCATGGGTATGATGATGCTGTCGCCGTTGATCATCTCGCTGCCGTTCAAGATCATGCTGTTTGTGCTGGTGGACGGCTGGGCGCTGATTATTGGCACCTTGGCCGGCAGTTTCGGAGGGGTATAGCGCTATGACGCCAGAAGTCGCTGTCGACCTGTTCCGTGAAGCGCTGTGGCTGACCACCCTGATGGTCGCCGTGCTGGTGGTGCCGAGCCTGTTGGTGGGCCTGCTGGTGGCGATGTTCCAGGCCGCCACCCAGATCAACGAACAGACCTTAAGCTTCCTGCCGCGCCTGCTGGTGATGCTGGTGACCCTGATTGTCGCCGGCCCGTGGCTGGTGCAAACCTTCATGGAATACATCCTGCAGTTGTACGGCAGTATTCCGCAGTTGATCGGCTGAGCCGATGCAATCCTTGCTGGCCTTGACCGACACCCAGATCAGTACCTGGGTGGCCTCGTTCATCCTGCCGCTGTTTCGCGTCACGGCCATGCTGATGGCCATGCCGGTGTTTGGCACCACGTTGGTACCGCGTCGTGTGCGCCTGTATTTCGCGGTGGCGATCACCGTGGTGATCGTGCCTGGCCTGCCGCCGATGCCGCCGGTGAACGCCCTCGACCTGAGTGCCTTGCTGCTGATCGCCGAACAGATTCTGATCGGCGCCATGCTGGGGTTTTCCCTGACCCTGTTTTTCCAGGCTTTCGTGGTCGCCGGGCAAATTATTTCGATCCAGATGGGCATGGGCTTCGCGTCCATGGTCGACCCCACCAACGGCGTGTCGGCGGCGGTGATCGGGCAGTTCCTGACCATGCTGGTGACCTTGCTGTTTCTGGCCATGAACGGTCACCTGGTGGCGTTCGAAGTCTTGACCGAAAGCTTCACCACCTTGCCGGTGGGCTCGGGGTTGGTGGTCAACCATTTCTGGGAGCTGGTGGGGCGCCTCGGTTGGGTGCTGGGCGCGGCGCTGTTGCTGGTGTTGCCGGCGATCACGGCGCTGCTGGTGGTCAATATTGCCTTTGGCGTGATGACCCGTGCGGCGCCGCAACTGAACATCTTCTCGATTGGTTTCCCGCTCACCCTGGTGTTGGGTATGGGGATTTTCTGGGTCGGCCTGGCTGACATTCTCAATCAGTATCAACCGCTGGCGACCGACGCCTTGCAGTTCTTACGTGACCTGGCACGGGCGCGCTGAGCCATGGCCGAGAGCGAGAGTGGTCAGGACAAAACAGAAGACCCCACGGAGAAACGTAAAAAGGACTCCAGGGAAAAGGGCGAGATCGCGCGCTCCAAAGAGCTCAACACCTTTGCCACCATGATCGCCGGCGCAGGCGCCTTGCTGATCTACGGCGGTGGCCTGGCGCTGGACCTGCTGGAGATGATGAAACACAACTTCAGCTTGCCGCGCGAAGTGTTGCTCAACCCCGATGCCATGGCCCAGTACCTGCTGCACCCGGGCAAAAACGCGCTGCTGGCGGTGCAGCCGATCTTGATCACCTTGCTGCTGGCCGCGCTGATCGGCCCGGTGGCCCTCGGCGGTTGGCTGTTTGCCGCGGGCAGCATGGCGCCCAAGTTCAGCCGCATGAACCCGGGGGCGGGGCTCAAGCGCATGTTCTCTGCCAAGGCCCTGATTGAATTGCTCAAGGCCCTGGCCAAGTTTTTCCTGATTCTGTTCGTGGCCTTGGCGGTGTTGTCGTCCGACATCGACGATTTGCTGCGCATCGCCCATGAGCCGCTGGAGTCGGCGATCATCCACAGCGTGCAGGTGGTGGGCTGGAGCGCGCTGTGGATGGCCCTCGGGCTGATCCTGATCGCCGCCGTGGATGCGCCGATCCAGCTGTGGGAAAGCCACAAGAAACTGCTGATGACCAAGCAGGAAGTGCGCGACGAGCACAAGGACCAGGAAGGCCGTCCCGAGGTCAAGCAACGCATCCGCCAGCTGCAGCGGGAAATGTCCCAGCGCAAGATGATGGCCTCGGTGCCCGACGCCGACGTGATCATCACCAACCCGACCCACTACGCCGTGGCCCTCAAGTACGATCCCGAGAAGGGCGGCGCGCCGATGCTGCTGGCCAAGGGCAGCGACTTTACCGCGTTGAAAATCCGCGAAATCGCGGTGGCCAACGACATTCTGTTATTGGAGTCGCCAGCATTGGCGCGCTCGATTTTCTACTCCACCGATCTGGACCAGGAAATCCCGGCCGGCTTGTACCTGGCCGTTGCCCAGGTACTGGCCTACGTTTACCAGATCCGCCAATACCGCGCCGGCAAGGGCAAGCGGCCTGATCCGCTCAAGGATCTACCGATTCCGCCGGACCTGCGTCGCGATTCCTGAACGCTCCTACAGAGAGGGCTGTTTACCTGTCAACTTTGACAGTAGCCATTACGCCGCCTTCACTGTTTGATACAGCGATGAGACGCGCAACCGTGCGCGGCTCGGGAGGCGGTGATGGATAGGGGTACGGTCAGGTGGTTCGATGCGGTCAAAGGCATCGGCTTTATTGCCCGGGATCGCGATGGCAACGAGGTTGCCGTTCAGTCGACAGGCGCTCAACGCGGTGACGTTCCACCCCCCCTTCCCAAGCCGCGAAAACCCCGCAAGCGCAAAAAAACATTGGATGCATGAATCGTCTGCTGCGCCACCGCTAGCACCTATCGGCAGCTCGCGTCTACCTGTCAACTCTGACAGTAGCCAAAGCACGTTCCCCGTTGTTCTATGACTGAACCAAACACTGCACGTATGTAGTTAACGAGAGGCAGGGAGAGCGGGATTGAAGGTGGCTACAGGGACTGTCAAATCCTATGACTGGATCAGGGGCGATTGGCTGATCGGGCTGGATGACGGGACAGAAGAGGTATTTATCAATCGCAAGGATTGGCGCTGCACCGCGCTGTCGGTGGGTAAGCGTCTGAGGTTTCAAATGGTCCATCGGCCCAAGGGCATCTATGCGTTGCCCGTCAGGGTGCATCACCGGGGTGGGTTGGGTTCTGAGTAAGGGTAAGGAGAGCGGCAATGGCAATGGCAATGGGTACCGTGAAATGGTTTAACGCGGAGAAGGGGTTTGGCTTTATTGCTCAGGAGGATGGAGGGGATGACGTTTTCGTCCATTACTCGGCAATCCAGTTGCAGGGGCACAAAACCCTGGAGGAAAACCAAAAAGTAGAATTTGACATCGTGCAAGGGTCAAAAGGCCCTCACGCTGAGAATGTGCGGCCAGTTTAAAAACTGGATCACATGTGGGAGCTGGCTTGCCTGCGATGGCTGACTCACAGCCAATATCCTGGTGCCTGACACACCAGATTGCAGGCAAGCCAGCTCCCACCCTTGTCCCGTACTATGCGCTGCTTGCTCTGCCCGCCATTGCGGCGCCAAGGTGCAGGCGATCAGCCAGTAACTGCGCCAGTTCGATCAACTGCGCAACACCGAGCAATTCCTCTCGTTTCGAACCTTCCAGGTCAAAGGCCAGGTCGCAGCTCAGCGCATTGGCCGAAGCAAGTGTTTCACTGAGGTTGACCAGCAGGTTTTCGGTGCTGATGCCGTCGGCTACGGTAAACAGCCGGGTGGGGGAATTTGGGGCGTGTTTGATCACTGTGAAGCTCCTTTTACTGAAAGGGAGATGGTGCTTTTGCTCCTAGGTAATCCGGGCCGCGACGCCCGTCCGCTGCGTTTGCAGCGGTGTACGGAGACTAGAGAGCGAGTTTCCTAGGGGCAACCCCAAATCCTTATCGGAAATTTCCTCGATACCCGAGGTACACACAAATGCAACTGTGGGAGCTGGCTTGCCTGCGATGACCGACTCACAGCCAGTATCTCAGTGACTGGCCCACCGCAATCGCAGGCAAGCCAGCTCCCACACTTGAATCGGCTCGTCCCAAAACCAAAGTTGGAAGGCTTCTTGCACCCCCGCCTCCAAGTCGCCCTCCAGCGTCAAAACTTTGCTTCAAGGACCCGAGGAATACCGGTGGTAGATCGCTCTCAAATGCTCAACACGGCCCGTGGCACCCTGACTGACCTGTCGCGGGGCAATCTGGGTGTGCCGTTGTTGTTGCTGGTGATGCTGGCAATGATGATGTTGCCGATGCCGCCGTTTCTGCTCGATGTGTTCTTTACCTTCAACATTGCCCTGTCCGTGGTGGTGTTGCTGGTGTGCGTGTACGCCCTGCGTCCGCTGGACTTCGCGGTATTCCCGACGATTCTGCTGGTGGCGACCCTGCTGCGCCTGGCGTTGAACGTGGCCTCCACGCGGGTGGTGATGCTCCACGGCCAGGACGGCCACGCCGCCGCCGGTAAGGTGATCCAGGCCTTCGGTGAGGTGGTGATCGGCGGTAACTACGTGGTCGGTATCGTGGTGTTCGCGATCCTGATGATCATCAACTTCGTGGTGGTGACCAAGGGCGCCGGGCGGATTTCCGAGGTGAGTGCGCGGTTTACCCTGGATGCGATGCCTGGCAAGCAAATGGCCATCGACGCCGACCTCAATGCTGGCCTGATTGACCAGAACCAGGCCAAGTCGCGCCGTGCGGAAGTCGCCCAGGAAGCCGAGTTCTACGGCTCCATGGACGGCGCCAGCAAATTTGTGCGCGGCGACGCCATCGCCGGCCTGTTGATTCTGTTTATCAACCTGATTGGCGGCATGGCGGTCGGTATCTTCCAACACGGCATGACCTTCGGCGATGCCGGCAAGGTGTACGCCTTGCTGACCATTGGTGACGGTTTAGTGGCGCAATTGCCATCACTGTTGTTATCCACAGCGGCGGCGATCATGGTCACCCGTGCTTCGGGCTCCGAAGACATGGGCAAGCAGATCAGCCGTCAGATGTTCGCCTCGCCCAAGGCCCTGGCCGTGGCGGCGGGCATCATGGCGATCATGGGCATCGTGCCGGGTATGCCCCACTTCTCGTTCCTGAGCATGGCGGCCCTGGCTGGCGGCGCAGCTTACCTGTTCTGGAAAAAGCAGAACGCGGTCAAGGTCCAGGCCCAGCAAGAGATTGCCCGCCAGCAGGATCTGCTGCCATCCCCGGCCCGCGCCCAGGAAACCAAGGAACTGGGCTGGGACGATGTGACCCCGATCGACATGATCGGCCTGGAAGTCGGCTACCGCCTGATCCCGTTGGTGGACCGCAACCAGGGCGGGCAACTGCTGGCGCGAATCAAGGGCGTGCGCAAGAAGCTGTCCCAGGACCTGGGTTTCCTGATGCCCACCGTGCATATCCGCGACAACCTCGACCTGGCCCCTAGCGCCTATCGCCTGACCCTGATGGGGGTGATCCTGGCCGAAGCCGAGATCTACCCGGACCGTGAACTGGCGATCAACCCCGGCCAAGTGTTCGGTACGCTCAACGGCATTACCGCCAAAGATCCGGCTTTCGGCCTGGAAGCGGTGTGGATCGAAGTCAGCCAGCGCAGCCAGGCGCAGTCCCTCGGTTACACCGTGGTGGATGCCAGCACCGTGGTCGCCACGCACCTCAACCAGATTCTCTACAAGCACTCCCACGAATTGATCGGCCACGAGGAAGTCCAGCAATTGATGGGCTTGCTGGCCAAATCGTCGCCAAAACTGGCCGAAGAACTGGTGCCGGGCGTGCTGTCGCTGTCGCAGTTGCTCAAGGTGTTGCAAGCGCTCTTGGCCGAACAGGTGCCCGTGCGCGACATTCGCAGCATTGCCGAGGCCATCGCCAACAATGCCGCCAAGAGTCAAGATACTGCCGCTCTGGTGGCGGCGGTGCGTGTCGGCGTGTCCCGCGCAATCGTGCAAAGCATTGTAGGGACTGAGTCCGAGCTGCCTGTGATCACCTTGGAACCCAGGTTGGAACAAATATTGCTCAATAGTATTCAGAAGGCAGGGCAAGGCCAGGAAGAGGGCGTTTTACTGGAGCCAAGCATGGCTGAAAAGCTGCAGCGTTCGTTGATCGACGCCGCACAGCGCCAGGAAATGCAGGGCAACCCGGTGATCCTGCTGGTGGCTGGCCCGGTTCGCGCGATGTTGTCGCGGTTTGGACGCCTGGCTGTACCGAATTTGCACGTATTGGCTTACCAGGAAATTCCTGACAATAAGCAAGTGACTATCGTCGCGACAGTTGGGCCCAATGGCTGAGGTAGTGGGTTATGCAAGTTAAGCGTTTTTTCGCCGCCGATATGCGTCAGGCCATGAAGTTGGTCCGCGATGAGCTGGGCGCCGATGCCGCGATTATCGGTAACCGTCGGATTGCCGGCGGTGTCGAGCTGACGGCTGCCCTGGATTACACGCCCCAGGCGCTGGCCCCGCGCGTGCCGAACATGGAACTCGAAGACGAGCTGCGCAAGACTGCCTCGCGCATTGTGTCGGCCCAGGCTGAACTGAGCATGCGCGGTGACAGCGATGCCAGCACCAATCGCCAGTTGTTCGCCGGCCTGCCGCTGACCGCCGCTGAGCCTCTGGTTGAACCCACCTTTGTCGAACCGCCGCGTCCTGCAGCGCCTGCCCCGGCCGCCGCAGTGGACCAGCGTGTGATCGACTCGATGCGTTTTGAACTCAACGGCCTGCGTGAATTGCTCGAAGTGCAGCTGGGCTCGCTGGCCTGGACCCAACTGCAAGGCAGCAAGCCCCAGCAAGCCAACCTGTGGCGTCGCCTGCAACGCATCGGCCTGTCCGGCCCATTGTCCCGCGACCTGCTGGCCCTGACCGCCGAAGTCGAAGAACCCCGCCAGGCCTGGCGCATGTTGCTGGCGCATTTGGCGCGCATGATCGCCACGCCGGAAATCGAACCTTTGGAAGAGGGCGGTGTGATCGCCATGGTCGGCCCCGCCGGCATGGGCAAGACCACCACCCTGGCTAAGCTGGCCGCCCGTTATGTGCTTAAGTACGGCGCACAGAATATCGCGTTGGTGAGCATGGACAGCTACCGCATCGGCGCCCAGGAGCAGCTCAAGACCCTGGGCCGCATCCTCAACGTGCCGGTAACCCATGTCGACCCGGGCCAGTCCCTGGCCAATGCCCTCGAGCCGTTGCTGCGCAAGCGCGTGGTGCTGATCGACACCGCCGGCCTGCAAGCCAGCGACCCAGCGCTGCGCATGCAGCTCGAAAGCCTGGCCGGGCGTGGCATCAAGTCGAAAAATTACCTGGTGCTTGCAACCACCAGCCAGAAACAGGTTCTTACCGCTGCCTATCACAGCTACAAGCGTTGCGGCCTGGCCGGCTGCATCCTCACCAAGCTCGACGAAACCGCGAGCCTGGGCGAGGTATTGAGCCTGGCCATCAGCCATGAATTACCGGTTGCCTACCTCACCGACGGGCCGCGGATCCCGGATGATCTGCATCTGCCGCGCCGTCATCAGTTGGTCAGCCGTGCCGTGAGTGTGCAAATGCAAGACGAGCCTAGCGAGGAAGCGATGGCCGATATGTTCGCCGACCTTTACCACCACCCGGCTAAACGGGTGGGTTGAGGCAGGATGAACACCGTGAAATGTACCTACATCGATGGTCTGCAAGCGATTCACGCGGCCAAGCCATGTAGCCTGCGTCTAAGCAAGACAAGGTAAAGAAATAAAATGGGCAGCATGCATCCCGTACAGGTGATCGCGGTGACCGGCGGCAAAGGTGGCGTCGGGAAAACTAACGTGTCAGTGAATTTGTCCCTGGCCCTGGCAGAGCTTGGCCGTCGCGTCATGCTGCTGGATGCTGACCTGGGCTTGGCGAACGTGGACGTTCTCCTGGGGCTGACACCCAAACATACCCTGGCCGATGTGATCGAGGGCCGCTGTGAGCTGCGCGATGTGCTGCTCCAGGGCCCCGGTGGCATCCGCATCGTGCCGGCGGCCTCGGGTACCCAGAGCATGGTGCACCTGAGCCCCGCGCAGCATGCCGGGTTGATCCAGGCGTTCAGTGATATCGGCGATAACCTCGACGTGCTGGTGATCGACACCGCCGCCGGGATCGGCGAGTCGGTGGTCAGCTTTGTGCGCGCCGCGCAGGAGGTGCTGCTGGTGGTGTGCGACGAACCCACTTCCATCACCGACGCCTACGCGCTGATCAAACTGCTTAACCGTGACTACGGCATGAACCGCTTTCGCGTGTTGGCCAACATGGCCCAGAGCCCGCAGGAAGGGCGCAACCTGTTCGCCAAGTTGACCAAGGTCACGGATCGCTTCCTCGATGTGGCTTTACAATACGTCGGCGCAGTTCCCTATGACGAGTGTGTGCGCAAGGCCGTGCAAAAGCAGCGTGCGGTCTATGAAGCGTTCCCTCGTTCGAAATGCGCACTGGCGTTCAAAGCCATTGCCCAGAAGGTCGATACCTGGCCGTTGCCCGCCAACCCGCGGGGGCATCTGGAGTTTTTCGTCGAGCGTTTGGTGCATCAGACGAGCGCAGGACCGGTGCTATGACATCCAGCGGCTACAACCTTTACAAAAAGTCGGCACGTGACAGCCAGGGCGAATTGATCGAGCGCTATGCGCCGTTGGTCAAACGCATTGCCTATCACCTGTTGGCGCGCCTGCCCGCGAGTGTGCAGGTTGAAGACTTGATCCAGGCCGGCATGATCGGCCTGCTTGAAGTCTCGACCAAATACGACGCCAGCAAGGGTGCCAGTTTCGAAACGTATGCGGGTATCCGTATCCGTGGCGCGATGCTCGATGAAGTGCGTAAAGGCGATTGGGCGCCGCGTTCGGTACACCGCAATACGCGCATGGTCAGTGATGCAATTCGTGCAATTGAAGCAAAAACCGGTCGTGACGCTAAAGATCATGAAGTTGCGGCCGAACTCCAATTGAGTCTCGACGATTACTACGGGATTTTGAACGATACCTTGGGCAGCCGCCTGTTCAGTTTCGACGACCTTTTACAGGACGGCGAACACGAAGGGCTGCACGAGGACGGCGCGAGCGCGCATACGGAGCCGTCGCGCGACCTGGAAGATGAACGTTTCCAGGGCGCGTTGGCCGATGCAATCGCCAATTTGCCGGAGCGTGAGCGGCTGGTGCTGGCGCTGTACTACGACGAGGAGCTGAACCTCAAGGAAATCGGTGAGGTCCTGGGGGTCAGCGAATCGCGTGTCAGCCAGTTGCATAGCCAGTGCGCAGCCCGCTTGCGGGGGCGATTGGCCGAGTGGCGCGCGCGCTGACAGGCAGTGTGGGGGCACTGCAGATGCTGCCGTGAGATCGCAAGGTTTCGCGGCTGTGTGCCGTGGTGCCCTGGGCAGTCCTTTTTGTGTAACGCCTGTTGATTGAAATGGCGCGTCCAGGTGCTGGGCGCGTTTAAGACTGCTTGGAGGTCGAATTGGACAAGAACATGAAAATCCTCATCGTTGATGACTTCTCAACGATGCGGCGGATCATTAAAAACCTGTTGCGTGACCTTGGGTTCACCAACACGGTCGAGGCGGATGACGGCCTGACGGCCATTCCGATTCTCAACAGCGGGAGCATCGACTTTCTGGTAACCGACTGGAACATGCCGGGCATGACCGGTATCGACCTGCTGCGCCACGTGCGCGCCGATGAAAAACTGCGCAGCCTGCCTGTGCTGATGGTGACCGCCGAAGCCAAGCGTGAACAGATCATCGAAGCCGCCCAAGCCGGGGTCAACGGTTACGTGGTCAAGCCATTCACGGCACTGGCCTTGAAAGAGAAGATCGAGAAAATCTTCGAACGCATCCACGGCTAATGCCATCGCGGGGGAGCTATGGAGCATAACGAAACGTCACAGGGCGACTTTGAGTCGACCCTGAAAAAACATGCTCACCAGTTGGTCGACAGCCTGGAAAAAGGCCAGTTCGCCGATGCGGTGCAGTTGATCCATGAGCTTAACCAGACCCGTGACCGCGGCCTGTACCAGGAAGTGGGCAAGCTCACACGCGAGCTGCACAGTGCGATCGTCAATTTCCAGATTGACCCGCGCATGCCCCAGGCCGAAGAAATTTCCCAGATCACTGATGCCACTGAGCGCCTGTCCTATGTGGTCAGGCTGACTGAGGCGGCGGCCAACCGCACCATGGACCTGGTGGAAAATGCCACGCCCCTGGTCAATGGCATGGCCACCGAAGCCCAGGCCTTGAGCCAGGACTGGGGCCGCTTCATGCGCCGCGAAGTCGGTGCTGAAGAGTTTCGTGAATTGGCGCGTCGCGTTGACGGGTTCCTGTCGCGCAGCGAACAGGAAAACCGCACGGTGGCCAGCAACCTCAACGACATCCTGCTGGCCCAGGATTACCAGGACCTCACCGGCCAGGTGATCAAGCGCGTGACCCAGTTGGTCACCGAAGTGGAAAGCAACTTGCTCAAATTGGTGCTGATGGCCGGCCAGGTCGATCGTTTTGCCGGCATCGAACATGACCGTGAAGCGATCCTCTCGGAAAAAGATCCACAAAAACATCTCGCCAAGGGTGAAGGTCCGCAGATTCATGCCGATAAACGTGAAGACGTTGTGTCAGGTCAGGATGACGTAGATGACCTGTTATCCAGTTTAGGCTTCTAAGGAGCACCCACATGAGCTTCGGCGCCGATGAAGAAATCCTTCAGGATTTCCTTGTAGAGGCCGGCGAAATTCTAGAGCAACTGTCCGAACAACTGGTCGAGCTGGAAAGCCGACCGGATGATGCGAACCTGCTCAATGCAATTTTTCGCGGTTTTCACACTGTAAAAGGGGGCGCCGGCTTCCTCCAGCTCCATGAGCTGGTGGAGTGCTGCCACATCGCCGAGAACGTCTTCGACATCCTGCGCAAGGGTGAGCGTCACGTTGACTCGGAATTGATGGACGTGATTCTCGAAGCACTGGATGCGGTCAACGGCATGTTCAGCCAGGTGCGTGAACGTGCACCGATCACGGCGGCTACCCCGGAACTGCTGGCCGCCCTGGCGCGCCTGGCCGAACCTGCCGACGCCGCGGCTGCGCCGATGGTCGAGGCCGCGCCGGAGCCGGTGGTGCAAGCCGAGCCGGACGTGACCGACAGCGAGTTCGAACAACTGCTCAACTCCCTCAGCGCGGTCAAGGCCGAAGCTGAGGCGCCGGTGCAGCCCGCCGTGACGCCGAGCAGCGAAGACATCACCGACGCCGAATTCGAGTCGTTGCTCGACCAGTTGCACGGCAAAGGCCAGTTCGCGGCGGATGCCGTGGCCCCGCCTGCCGCAGCGTCAGAAGCACCCGCTGGCAACGCCAGCACCGACATTACCGACGACGAATTCGAGGCACTGCTCGACCAACTGCATGGCAAAGGCACCTTTGTGGCCGAAGCCCTGCCCGAGGTGGCGGCCACTGCCGCTGCTGCGCCAGCGGCCAGTGCCGCACCGGCCGGCGACGGGCTGATCTCGGATCACGAATTCGAGGCACTGCTCGACCAACTGCATGGCAAAGGCAAGTTCAGCGAAGTGGCCCCGGCCGCTGCCGCCCAGGTTGCAGCACCAGCGACTGCGGCACCGGTTGCTGCCAAACCTGCGCCGGCTGCCAAGCCAGCACCTGCCGCCGCCCCGGCCCCTGCGCGGGCAGCGGCCCCGGCAGCTGCGGAAAAACCCGCCAGCGAAGCCGAAACCACTGTGCGTGTGGACACCGCGCGCCTGGACGACATCATGAACATGGTGGGCGAACTGGTGCTGGTGCGTAACCGCCTGGTGCGCCTGGGCCTGAACAGCGGCGACGAAGCCATGCAGAAGGCCGTGTCGAACCTCGACGTGGTCACCGCCGACCTGCAAACCGCGGTGATGAAAACGCGGATGCAGCCGATCAAGAAAGTCTTCGGCCGTTTCCCGCGCCTGGTTCGCGACCTGGCGCGCCAGCTCAAGAAAGAAATCAACCTGGAACTGGTGGGCGAAGAAACCGACCTGGACAAAAACCTCGTCGAGGCCCTGGCCGACCCGCTGGTCCACTTGGTGCGCAACGCGGTCGACCACGGCGTAGAAACCCCGGAAGAACGCGAAGCCGCCGGCAAGTCCCGCAACGGCAAAGTGATTTTGGCGGCGGAGCAAGAGGGCGACCACATCCTGCTGTCGATCACCGATGACGGCAAAGGCATGGACCCGACCATCTTGCGCAATATCGCGGTCAAGCGCGGCGTGATGGACAAGGACGCCGCCGACCGCCTGACCGACACCGAGTGCTACAACCTGATCTTTGCGCCGGGCTTTTCGACCAAAACCGAGATATCCGACGTGTCCGGGCGTGGCGTGGGCATGGACGTGGTGAAAACCAAGATCAGCCAACTCAACGGCTCGATCAATATCTACTCGACCAAGGGCCAGGGCTCCAAGATCGTCATCAAGGTGCCGTTGACCCTGGCGATCATGCCGACCCTGATGGTGATGCTGGGCAACCAGGCGTTCGCCTTCCCGCTGGTCAACGTCAACGAGATCTTCCACCTCGACCTGTCGCGCACCAACGTGGTGGACGGCCAGGAAGTGGTGATCGTGCGCGACAAAGCGTTGCCGTTGTTCTATCTCAAGCGTTGGCTGGTGGCCTCGGCCGCCCATGAAGAACAACGCGAAGGCCATGTGGTGATTCTGTCCGTGGGTACCCAGCGCATCGGCTTTGTGGTCGACCAACTGGTGGGCCAGGAAGAAGTGGTGATCAAGCCTTTGGGCAAGATGCTGCAGGGCACCCCGGGCATGTCGGGCGCAACCATTACCGGTGACGGTCGCATCGCACTGATTCTCGATGTTCCGAGCATGCTCAAGCGTTACGCCGCACGGCGTATTTGATTCTGGTGGGGCAGGGCGGTCCTGCCCGCCCCGCCTAACGGAGTGTTTATGGCAGTCAAGGTCCTGGTGGTGGACGATTCGGGTTTCTTCCGCCGCCGCGTCTCGGAAATTCTTTCCGCTGATCCAACGATCCAAGTGGTCGGCACGGCCACCAACGGCAAAGAGGCGATCGATCAAGCCATTGCCTTGAAGCCGGACGTGATCACCATGGACTACGAGATGCCGATGATGGATGGCATCACGGCCGTGCGCCACATCATGCAACGCTGCCCCACACCGGTATTGATGTTCTCGTCGCTGACTCACGAAGGCGCGCGGGTGACCCTCGACGCCTTGGATGCCGGCGCGGTGGATTTTTTGCCGAAGAATTTCGAAGACATCTCGCGCAACCCCGACAAGGTCAAACAGATGCTGTGCGAGAAGGTGCACAGCATCTCACGCAGTAACCGTCGCAGCCTGTTCAGTACACCTGCGCCAGCCCCTACGCCTGCGCCCGCAGCGGCGGCGCCCAGCGCTTCGTTTGCGCGCCCGGCCCCTGCGCCCGTGGCCCGGCCGGCGGTAGCACCGGTGCGTGCCGCCGCAGCGCCGAGTGCGCATTCGCCGGCGCCTAAGCGCAAGGCTTACAAGCTGGTCGCCATCGGCACCTCCACCGGCGGCCCGGTGGCCTTGCAGCGTGTACTGACCCAACTGCCGGCCAACTTCCCGGCGCCGATTGTGCTGGTGCAACACATGCCGGCGGCGTTCACCAAAGCCTTCGCCGAGCGCCTGGACAAGCTGTGCCGTATCACCGTCAAGGAAGCCGAGGATGGCGACATCCTGCGTCCTGGCCTGGCACTGCTGGCGCCGGGCGGCAAGCAGATGATGGTGGACGGGCGTGGCGCGATCAAAATCCTGCCGGGCGATGAGCGCCTGAACTACAAACCGTGCGTGGATATCACCTTCGGTTCGGCGGCCAAGTCCTACGGCGACAAAGTTCTGGCGGTGGTGCTCACCGGCATGGGCGCCGATGGCCGTGAAGGTGCGCGCCTGCTCAAGCAGGGCGGCAGCGCGATCTGGGCCCAGGACGAAGCCAGCTGTGTGATCTATGGCATGCCCATGGCCATCGTCAAGGCTGACCTGGCCGATGCGGTCTACAGCCTGGACGACATCGGCAAGCACCTGGTGGAGGCCTGCCTCTGATGGATGTCTTGAGCCTGATCGGCATCACCATGGCATTTGTCGCCATCATTGGTGGCAACTACCTGGAAGGCGGCCACCTCGGCGCCTTGGCCAACGGCCCGGCAGCGCTGATCGTGATCGGTGGCACCGTGGGCGCGGCATTGTTGCAGTCGCCCCTGAGCTCGTTCAAGCGTGCCATGCAGATTTTGGTGTGGATCATTTTTCCGCCACGGGTCGACCTGGCAGGCGGCATCGACCGCGTGGTCAATTGGAGCCTCACTGCCCGCAAGGAAGGCCTGCTGGGCCTGGAAGGCGTGGCCGATGCCGAGCCTGACAGCTACGCGCGCAAAGGCCTGCAACTGTTGGTCGATGGCGCCGAACCGGAAGCGATCCGCAGCATCCTCGAAGTGGATTTCTACACCCAGGAAAGCCGTGATATCAACGCGGCCAAAGTCTTTGAAAGCATGGGCGGCTACGCGCCGACCATTGGCATTATCGGGGCGGTGATGGGCCTGATCCACGTGATGGGCAACCTGGCTGACCCTTCGCAACTGGGCAGCGGCATTGCCGTGGCGTTTGTGGCGACCATCTACGGCGTGGCCAGTGCCAACCTGGTGTTGCTGCCGGTGGCCAGCAAGCTCAAGTCGATTGCCATGCGCCAGTCGCGTTATCGCGAAATGCTGCTCGAAGGCATCCTGTCGATTGCCGAGGGCGAAAACCCGCGCTCCATCGAATTGAAGCTTCAGGGCTTCATGGATTGATGCACATGAGCACCCGTATCCCCGTAGGAGCGAGCTTGCTCACGAAGAACCTGAGAGCGCCGCGTGCATCCAGAATGCCCGCGCCTGTATTGACGTCTTTCGCGAGCAAGCTCGCTCCTACAGTGGGGTGGGTGTGTGGGGGGGAGTGCCTGTGAGCCGTCGCCGTCGCGAGCCTGAAGAACATGTCAACCACGAGCGCTGGCTGGTGTCCTACGCGGACTTCATCACCTTGCTGTTTGCGTTTTTCGTGGTGATGTATTCGATTTCGTCGGTCAACGAAGGCAAGTACAAGATCATTTCCCAGGCGCTGGTGGGCGTGTTCAACGATACCGAGCGTGCGCTCAAGCCGATCCCCATCGGCGAAGAGCGGCCCAAGACCGTGACCCCGGCCAAGCCTCTGGTCAATGACAGTGATGAAACCGCCGCAGGCATCGGCGGCACCAGCGACCCGCTCAAAAGTATCGCCGACGATATCAGTGCCGCCTTTGGCGACCTGATCAGTTCCAATCAGATGACCGTACGCGGCAACGAGTTGTGGGTGGAGATCGAACTCAACTCCAGCCTGTTGTTCGCCAGTGCCGATGCATTGCCCAGTGACCAGGCGTTCACCATCATCGACAAGGTCGCTTTGATCCTCAAACCGTTTGAAAACCCGATCCACGTGGAAGGCTTCACCGACAATTTCCCCATCAGCACTGCGCAGTACCCGACCAACTGGGAACTGTCCTCGGCCCGCGCGTCGAGCATCGTGCGCATGTTGGCGATGCAGGGTGTGAACCCCCAGCGTCTGGCGTCGGTGGGCTACGGTGAATTCCAGCCGGTGGCCAATAACGCCACGGTCGAAGGCCGTGCCCGTAACCGCCGGGTGGTGCTGGTGGTCTCGCGCAACCTGGATGTGCGTCGCAGCCTGACCGGTACCGGCACGGCCAATGCCACCCCGGATGCGGCGTTGAAGCGTGCTGGCACACAAACTGCACCGCCCGTTGTCAAACCGCCGGTCCGACCGAGTAACGTCAATTCTCCGTCGCTGGCTCAATAACCGTATGCAATGTCTCGGTCGCGCCTGTGCCCGCCGGGAGGAACCAACCGAATGAGAGTCTGGGCAGTTGCCAATCAAAAGGGTGGAGTCGGCAAGACCACCACTTCCATCGCCTTGGCCGGCTTGCTGGCCGAAGCGGGCAAGCGTGTGGTCGTGGTCGACCTGGACCCCCACGGTTCCATGACCAGCTATTTCGGCTACGACCCGGATGCGCTGGAACACAGCTGCTATGACTTGTTTTTGCACAAGGGCAGCGTGCCGGCGGATCTGCCTGGGCAACTGCTGTTGCCCACCAGCAACGACAGTATTTCCCTGCTGCCGTCGAGCACCGCCCTGGCCACGCTGGAGCGCCAGTCGCCGGGCCAGAGCGGCCTGGGCCTGGTGATCGCCAAGACCCTGGCGCAGCTGTGGCAGGAGTTCGATTACGCGATCATCGACAGCCCGCCGTTGCTCGGCGTGCTGATGGTCAATGCGTTGGCGGCCAGCCAGCAATTGGTGATCCCGGTGCAGACCGAGCACTTGGCGGTCAAGGGCCTGGAGCGCATGGTCAGCACCCGGGCGATGATCACCCGCTCGCGCAAGCAGGCGCTGCCGTTCAGCATCGTGCCCACTTTGTTCGACCGCCGCACCCAGGCGTCCCTCGGCACCTTGCGCGTGTTGCGCGATGCCTATCCGGACACCATCTGGAACGGCTACATTCCGGTGGACACGCGCCTGCGTGACGCCAGCCGGGCCGGGCTCACACCGTCGCAGTTCGACGGCAAGAGCCGTGGCGTGCTGGCCTACCGTGCGTTGCTCAAGCACCTGCTGTCGCAACAGCTTGTGGCGCAGGTGGCGTGATGAACCGTCCTGTCGAATTCAAGACTCGCCCGCAACTGGCACTGGAATCCTACCTGGATGCCTTGCTGCAGGATGCGACGGCCGAGGAACTGCCAGAACCGATTCTGGTACTTGAGCCTGCTGTCGAACCCGAAAGCCCGCTGGATGAATTCCAGCAGGCGGTGATGGAAGAACAGGCGCGGGATGCGCAGGGGGTGGAGGCGCCCGTGGTGGTGCCGAGCGCCCCTGCAGTGGTGGCGCCCCCGGTGGTCGAACCGCTGGTGGACGTGCACCTGCCGCCCAGCATCACGCCGCCACCGGTGACGGGCGACGGTCGCCCCTCATGGGCCGCCGAGCCGTTCGAGTGCCTGCTGTTCGACGTCGCCGGGTTGACCCTGGCGGTGCCGCTGGTGTGCCTGGGCTCGATCTATTCTCTGGAAGGCCAGGAGCTGACGCCGCTGTTCGGGCAGCCGGAGTGGTTCCTCGGCATCCTGCCCAGCCAGGCCGGCAACCTCAAGGTGCTGGACACGGCGCGCTGGGTGATGCCCGACCGATACCGCGATGATTTCCGCCAGGGCCTGCAATACGTGATCTCGGTGCAGGGCTACGAGTGGGGGCTGGCGGTGCATCAAGTCAGCCGCTCGCTGCGCCTGGACCCCAATGAAATCAAATGGCGCAGCCACCGCGGCCAGCGGCCGTGGCTGGCGGGCACGGTGATCGAACACATGTGCGCGTTGCTGGATGTCGCCGAACTGGCCGAGTTGATCGCCAGCGGTGCGGTGAAGGCAATGCCACAGAACAAACGCAGTTGATTGAACAATAAGGGCCGTGCGGTTGCGCGGCCCACTTGCACACACGCCGTCGATAGCGGCATTTGAAGGGGTCAGATGAATGAACAAGTCAGCGTCCGCACAAGGTTTGGATGATCCGATCCTGCAATGGGTGACCTTCAAGCTGGACAACGAAACCTACGGCATTAACGTGATGCGCGTGCAGGAAGTGCTGCGCTACACCGAGATCGCCCCGGTTCCAGGCGCACCAAGCTACGTGCTGGGCATCATCAACCTGCGCGGCAACGTGGTGACGGTGATCGACACCCGCCAGCGGTTCGGCCTGGACACGGTTGAAGTCAGCGACAACACCCGTATCGTGATCATCGAAGCCGACAAGCAAGTGGTCGGTATCCTGGTCGACAGCGTGGCTGAAGTGGTCTACCTGCGCCAATCGGAAGTGGAAACCGCACCGAACGTGGGTAACGAAGAGTCGGCCAAGTTCATCCAGGGCGTGTGCAACAAGAACGGCGAATTGCTGATTCTGGTTGAGCTGGACAAGATGATGAGCGAAGAAGAGTGGTCGGAACTGGAGAGCATCTGATTGTTCCTTGAGGCAGCGGTGATTGTCCTGGCCCTGTTGTGGGCCGGGACCTTGGCGTTTGTGCTGCGCTATCTGCGCCAGCAACGGGAGTTGGCCTTGCAACAGGCCGAGCGCGATGCGGTGCGTGACCGGCGCATCCTGGAACTGGTCAAGCGTGTTGATCATTTCCAGCAAAGTGCGGTGCGGGTTGGGGATGAAGTGCATGAACTGCGCGCGATTCTCGCGCCGTTGCCCGACAGGTTGGTGCAGTTGGAGCAGCGGGATCCGTCGAACCTGTCGTTTGCCCAGGCGGCCAAGCTGGTCGGCATGGGCGCGACGGTGGATGAGTTGACCCAGTCGTGCGGGCTGACCCAGGCCGAGGCGCAGTTGATGAGCAAGTTGCACAAGAGCTGATTCTCGACGCGGCCTGGCCGCCGCAGCAATCAACTGTGGGAGCTGCCTGCGATGACGGCTTGCCAGCCGACGCTTCTCTACCTGACACCCCACCATCCAACTGTGGGAGCGGGCTTGCTCGCGAAGGCGGCCTGACAGGCGACACAGTTGGATTGTGTACATATCCATTCCTGCGATAACGGCCACTTAGGGTTCCGCCCTGACGGCGGCTCACTTTCGAAAAGCGCGAAAGTAAGCAAAGCGCTCTTGCCCCACCACTCGGCACCTCGCCTAGGCTCGGTGTGCCCGAACGCAGGCTTGAATCCGTGGGCCGCCGCCACGCACCATCCATGGCGCGGGGCGGCTAACCCGGCGTCCTGCCGGGTTACCCACGAATTCAAGCCTGCGTTCGGCCAGCGTGGTTTAACGGGGCGCCTAAGATCAAAAGCAGATCAAGATCAAGAGCGGCTCGCTTCGCATCGTGGTTACCTTTGGGCGGCAGATTGGACATCTCTGTCGATTGAACTGCCGCCATCGCAGGCAACCCAGCTCCCACAGTTTGATCTGTGTACTTCAATCAATTTTCTCCAGCCACAGACTTTTCCTATTCCCCAAGGGTCAACATCCTTCATGCACCTTTGACCCAGGAGATTCCCCCAAATGACCGCCCCCAAAGCCCTGTTAATCCTCCACGGCAAACAAGCCCTCAACGAGGATGTGCGCGCCGCCGTGCTGGCCCGGCGTGAGCAGGGTTGGGAATTGGCCGTGCGGGTGACGTGGGAGGGCGGCGATGCCCGGCGCCTGGTCAATGAAGCCCTGGCCCAGGGGTACACTCATATCATTGCCGGCGGTGGCGACGGCACCCTGCGCGATGTGGCCGAAGCCATGGCCTATGCCAGCGCTGACGCTAGCCTGGTGCTGATGCCCCTGGGCACCGCCAATGATTTCGCCAAGGCCGCCGGCGGGCCGTTGGGGCCGGCTGGCGCCCTGGCCTTGCTGGACGTACAGCCCCGGGCCATTGACCTCGGCCAGGTCGGCCAGCAAATCTTCCTGAACATGGCCACCGGTGGTTTTGGCAGCCAGGTCACGGCCAACACGTCCGAAGACCTGAAGAAGGTCCTGGGCGGTGCCGCCTACCTGTTCACCGGTTTAACCCGCTTCAGTGAATTGAAAGCCGCCTACGGTGAGTTGGAAGGCCCGGATTTTCACTGGAAAGGCGAGCTGCTCGCGCTGGGCATCGGCAACGGTCGCCAGGCCGGTGGTGGGCACGTGCTGTGCCCTGGCGCATTGGCTGATGACGGGCTGCTGGATGTCAGCATCCTGCCGGCGCCCCAGGAAGTGGTCGGCACGCTGCGTGAATTGATGAACAACGGCTGGGGCCTGGACACCATGTTCGTGCGCGCACGCCTGCCGTGGGTGAAGATCAAAGTCGCACAAGGCTTGTACATCAACCTCGACGGCGAGCCGCTGGAAGGCGACGACCTGCACTTCGAGGCGCTGCCCAAGGCCCTGCGCGTGCACTTGCCGCTGGGTTCGCCGTTAGTCGTCCAGGCTGATGATCTGCTCACGCACGGCAAATAACACCAGGCCCGCCACGTCAAAAATCTGCAAGCGCTTCATGATCTGCGAGCGATGGGCTTCGACAGTCTTGATGCTCAGGCCCAGGCCGTGGGCAATTTCCCGGGTGGATTTGCCGCGCACGATCAAACGCAGGATTTCCAGTT
This sequence comes from Pseudomonas sp. GL93, assembly GCF_003408955.1. Taxonomy (NCBI): domain Bacteria; kingdom Pseudomonadati; phylum Pseudomonadota; class Gammaproteobacteria; order Pseudomonadales; family Pseudomonadaceae; genus Pseudomonas; species Pseudomonas sp. GL93. The sequence goes on along the minus strand of NZ_NKRF01000076.1, from coordinate 15,773 downwards.
GACGCGCCGTCAGGCTGTGGCTGTGGGCGACAGGCGCGCTGGGGACCTGGTTACGGATCAGCGCCTGGTTGATCACTGTGTGGGCGATGGCGGGGCTCAGGTAGCGTTCGTTGTTACGCAGGGCCAGCAGGGCATGTTCCAGCTCGTTGGCGGTGGTGTCCTTGAGCAGGTAGCCGTGGGCGCCGGACTCCAGTGCGCGCATGATCAGGTCCGGCTCGGTGTGCATCGACAGAATCAGCACCTTGCACGTGGGGTAAAAACGCTTGAGTTGCTGCAAGGCATCCAGCCCGCCGGTGTGCTTCATCGACAGATCGAGCAGCACGATATCTGGCTGCAAGGCACTGTATTGCTCCAGCAGTTGCGCGCCATCGCTGGCTTCGCCAATGACGCTGTAGCCGGGAATATCCAGAATCAGCGCACGCACGCCGGCGCGGATCAAGGCATGGTCATCGACCAGGAGCAGATTGCAGGTCACTGGAGAACCTTATGGGCACTGGCCCGTTCGAGGGCGCGGGGTGCCCAGGGGAAAAGTGCGTGGATGCGTGTGCCGTTGCCTGGCTGGCTGCTGACGGACACGGTGCCGCCCAGCTGGTGTGCCCGTTCGCACATACCGGCCATGCCCCGTTGGCCTTCCTTGCCGGGGTCGGCGGCAGGTGCAAAGCCCTGGCCGTCATCGCAGATCGTCAGTGACAGCCCTTCAGGCAAACGTTGCAGGCGCACCAGCAGGTTGTGCGCCTTCGCATGGCGCAGCATGTTGGGGACCGATTCCTGGGTGATGCGAAAGGCCGCCACGGCCATTTCTTCGGGGATGCCGGTGAGTCGTTGCTGGCACTCCAGGCTCCAGCACACCTGGGTATTTTCCAGGGTTTTAAGCAGGTGCGCGCGCAGGCTGGCTTCCAGCCCCAGGCTTGCCAGTTGGCGAGGGTTGAGAATGGCGGACACGTCGCGCACCTTGGCCAGGGTTTCGTTGAGCGTGTTACACAGCACCGAGCAATGACTTTGCAGGTCTTGGGGCAGGCGACGCTGCAGCCATTCGCTTTGCAGCTTGGCGGCGGTCAGCAGTTGGCCGATGTCATCGTGCAGCTCGCGGCTGAGGCGGTGGCGTTCGTTTTCCTGGACTTGCAGCAGGCGGTCGGCCAGTTCCTGGGGCTCGAACTTGATAGCTTTGCGCGAATTCCACTGTTGCAGCCCCCCCACCACCAGCGTGGCGAAGTTGAGCAGCAGGATCAGCAACGGCAGCGGCGCGTCCTGCAGATAGGCCCACAGGCTGGCCAGCAATGAGCACAGGCACAGCGCAAGGGTGAGGCGGCGCACATGGCTGCGGGACACGGACCTGGCGATAAGTGACTTGAAACTGGCGTACATAGCGGATGGAGCCAATGAGGGTTCACTGCGGTGAGACCGGTTGACCGGGCTCTGTTTGGAGTGCGCTGCCAAATCGTCTTTAAGCATGTTGAAGTTAAATCACTTCGAGCGGGGCATAGTACCACCCCGCTTACCGTTGGTCGCCTGATTGGTTTATGGCTCACACAAATACTCTGGGCGTTAATCCCAGAGTTGAAAGCGGAAAGTTGTATTAACTAAGTTGGTTTGTATAATTATTGCGTTGATGGCTAATTGATATTTATTGCGCGCGTCGATCATGCTGCGGATTGTATTGGTGGTCTTTTTGCGGGATCTGCAAGCTGACCGCCTCAATCAACGACGATTGCTCATCTTCATCCAGGCTCAGCTTGCCAGTACGGATATCGATCAGTTCCAGTTGCCAGGCCAGTAGCGTCAGGCAGGCATGCAAGGCATCCAGTGCCTGGTCATGCAATTGCATCGGGCTCACAGCATTGGCAATCAGGTATTGAATCTGCCGGGAGAACTCGCTGATGGCCTGCAATGCAAGGCAGTCTGCGCTCTCGGCGAGCTTGCTCAGGCTGGCTTTCATGCAGTCGATAGCGTCACTGTCGTTTCGAATCAAATGCAGATGGTTCAAGCACTCTTCTGACCTGATCAGCAGCTTTTCAGCCTCGTGCAGGAACTCGGGAAGTACAAGTTGCCACTCGTTACCGTCGTTCATCATGCAAGTCTCCACAACTTAAGGTCGGGTGATGAGATGTCGCACCGGGTGAATGGCTTAAAACTAGCGCTGAAACACGACTGGGGTGTGTAGGTTGCTTCCGATAATCCAGTAGGACGTTTATTGAAAAGCTCACGAATGCCGCCTTTAGCCGCTGTTATGCGGGATGACGCAACTTCAGTTGCCGATACGTGAGTGCCTGAAAGGCCCGTAGACCAAGGGCTTGGGTTGGCAAACAAAAGCCTGACTCCATTCATGCAATGAGAATGGCGTCACATTAATGGCTATTAGATATCGCGAATATCAGGTTAGGCCTGATTGCGTATAGGGGAATCCCTTATGACGTGGAACCGCGCGCCGATTCGAGTGTCGTGCACGGTCATTGTAAGTATTCGGAAGAGGTGAATGCAGTAAAGCATGATGTCAGTGTGACATCAATGTGTTCGCGTGGCATTTTAGCAGGGTCAAGGTTTGGCGCTTGCCGCCGATAACCGCCTATACGAACCGCACACCCCTTTCAGCGCACACCTGCGTGTACACCAGGAGCTTTCAATGGCCGGCATTCTCGACACGGTAGATCAACGCACGCAATTGGTGGGTGAGAATCGCCTGGAAATTCTCATGTTCCGCCTCTTCGGACGGCAGTTGTTCGCGATCAACGTGTTCAAGGTGCAGGAAGTCCTGCAACTGCCCAAGCTGACCCTGATGCCCCAGCGCCACCCGTTCGTGTGCGGGGTGGTCAACCTGCGTGGCCAGACCTTGCCGGTGATCGACTTGTCCCAGGCCATCGGCATGCGGCCTTTGGTGCCGGGCCCCAACAGCACCATTATCGTCACCGAGTACAACCGTTCGGTGCAGGCGTTTCTGGTGGGCGGCGTTGACCGCATCGTCAACATGAACTGGGAAGCCATCCTGCCGCCGCCGACCAGCGCCGGTCGCCAGCACTACCTCACGGCCATCAGCAAGGTCGACGACCAGTTGGTGGAAATCATCGACGTGGAAAAAGTCCTCGCCGAGATCGTGCCCTACAGCGCCAAGGTCTCCCGGGAAAAACTCGAAGACCCGGTGCTTGAGCGTGCCCGTGGCCGTGAAGTGCTGCTGGTGGATGACTCCAACGTGGCTTTGTCGCAGCTGCGTGACACCCTGGGCCAGTTGGGCGTGAAGATGCACGTCGCCAGCGATGGCCTCAAGGCACTGAACATGCTCAAGGCCTGGGCCGACAGCGGCCAGGTGATGACTGATAAACTGCTGATGATCTTCACCGACGCCGAAATGCCCGAGATGGACGGTTACCGTCTCACCACCGAGATCCGCAACGACCCGCGCCTGCGTGGCCTCTACGTGGTACTGCATACCTCGCTGTCGGGCAGCTTCAACGACTCGATGGTGAAGAAGGTCGGCTGCGACAATTTCCTCTCCAAATTCCAGCCGGACAAGCTGGTGGACGTGGTGCGCCAGCGACTGATGTTGGACGAAATGCCCGCCTGACTTTAGGATGACACTTTGTTTCCTAGGAAGGCAGGCCCATGCTGCATCTCAGCGCGTTGTACCGTTACCCCTTGAAGTCCGGCAAGGCCGAAGCCTTACAGCAGATTGGCCTGGATAAACTCGGGTTGGGCGGGGATCGACGCTGGATGCTGGTGGATGAAGCCAGCGGACGGTTCTTGACGCAGCGCGCCGTGGCGAAGATGAGCCAGCTCTCGGCGTTGTGGAACAGCAACGGGGGCCTCACCCTGAGTTCGCCGGGCTACGCGCCGCTGGATGTGGCATTGCCGGGCAGCGCCAGCGAACTGCGCGGTGTGACCATTTGGCGTGACACCCTGCGCGTGCCGGATGCTGGCAACGAGGCCGCGGCCTGGGTCAGCGCGTTCATTGGCAAGCCGACGCGCCTGGTGCAACTGCCCCTGGAACGTGCGCGCACCACCGAAGCCGGGTATGGCAAGGATGACGACAAGGTCGGCTTCGCTGACGGCTACCCGTTGCTGTTGATCGGCCAGGGCTCCCTCGACGACTTGTGTGAAAAGATCGGCCGCCCGATGGAGATGCTGCGCTTTCGTCCCAACCTGGTCATCGAAGGCGCCGAGGCTTTCGCCGAAGACGGCTGGAAGCGCTTGCGCATCGGCGACGTGGAGTTTCGGGTGGTCAAGCCGTGCTCGCGGTGCATCCTCACCACCATCGACCCCCAGACCGGTGAGCGCAGCCCCGACCGCGAGCCCTTCGCGACGCTGGAAACCTACCGCAAGACTGAAAAGGGCGCGATGTTCGGCCAGAACCTGGTCAACGACGGCATTGGGCGCCTGGAAGTCGGCATGCCGGTAACGGTGCTGGAATAAAAAAGCCCGTCTCGTGGGAGACGGGCTTTCTTGTGTGCCGGGTACCGCTTAGCCGCGGTATTCACACAGGTAGGCGGTGTCCACCGCAACTTTCAACTGGAACTTGCTGTTGGCCGGTACGTTGAACTGGCTGCCGGCAGCGAAGGTTTCCCAGTCGCTGCTGTCAGGCAGCTTCACGGTCAGGGCGCCGGAGACCACGTGCATTATTTCACGTTGGGCGGTGCCGAATTCGTATTCACCCGGAGCCATCACGCCGATGGTCGCCGGCCCTTCTGCGGTGCCGAAAGCGATCGACTTGACGGTGCCGTCGAAGTACTCGTTGACTTTGAACATGGGTGGATCCTCGGAAAAAGGTCAAGGCTTACGCCAACCACTGTAGGAGCGAGCTTGCTCGCGAAAAACCTGAGAACACCGCGTTTAACCAGAAGCGCTGGGTTATCGTTGGCGATCTTCGCGAGCAAGCTCGCTCCTACAGAGCAGCAGGAAAATGGCTGGCCAGTATGCCCAAGGCTGCAAGCGCTGCCTAGACCGGTAAAATCAATGGCAGCAGGCGCGCGGTATTGCGTGCATCTTCCAGGGCGCGATGCTGCTGGCCATTGAACTGCATTCCGGCCAATTGCAGCGCACCATTGAGCCCCAGCGGCTTGTCCAGGCGCCGGGCCTTGGCAAAGCGTTGCTTGAGGTTCACATGCGGGGTGTCGCCCAGGGCGCTGGTGAGGCCATGGCGCTGCCACTCCAGCTCAAGCTGCACGCGATCATAGTCACCCCAGCTGGCCCAGCCTTCCAGGCGTGGCTGATGTTGGCCCAGCCAGCGCTCGAACAGCGGCCACACCTCGGTGATCGGCGCGGCCATGTCGATATTGGCCTGGGTGATATGGGTGAGTTTGCGGCAAAAGGGTGTCAGCAATGGCCGCCGCAAGGGCCGCACAAAGCGCTGGAAGTGGTCCAGTTCGCGGCCCTGGCGGTTGACCAGGCTGGCGCCGATCTCGATGACTTCCATCTCCGTCACGGGCCAGCCGCCGTCATCCGTTGTGGCTTCAAGGTCAATAATCAGCCAATGAGGCATGGTGCAGGTTCCCGTACTCGTCCCTTCCTGATGGGGATAGAGCGTAGCCCGGCCCTGTAGTTCCGCCTAAGGGCGTTATTCGATCTCCAGCAAAACCTGACGGTTGCGCACTTGATCGCCCGTCACCACGCGCATCTGCTTGACGGTGCCATCAATACCGGCCTTTAAGGGGTGCTCCATTTTCATCGCTTCAAGCACCAGCAAAAGCTGGCCTTTACTGACGCTCTCACCGACACGCACACGTATATCGACGATGGCGCCGTCCATGGGCGCCTGGACCATGCCATTGCTGGCGTCGGCCGGGCGGCTGGCGACTTGCTGGGTGCGGTCGGTGACGGTCAGCCCTGGTAGCCATAGCCGGTTGCCGTCCAGGTGATAAGCGATGCGGCGGCGGACCCCCTTGATGACCAGGCTGGCGTGGCGGCCGTCGGTGCTGAGTTGCAGGTCGTCAACGCTGACGCTGTGGAGTTGGCCGTTCACCTCCAGGCGGTACGTTACGGGGACACTCGCCGTATTGCGCCAGCGCGCGAGTGTTTGGGTGTGCTGGTTGGCGCTGTGTTGATAAAACAGCGCGGCGGCCAGCTTGAGCTGTTCAGCGGTCGCCGTCTGCGGTGGGATGACGCTGAAGTGTTCGGCGATCAATCCCGTGCTGAAGTCGCCGTTAATAAAGTCCGGGTGCTTGAGCAGGTCGACGAGCAAGCGCTGATTGGTCCCCACGCCCAGCAATGTGGTGTCTTCCACGGCCCGCAGCAGTTTTCGCCGGGCTTCTTCGCGGCTGGCGCCGTGGGCGATGATCTTGCCCAGCATCGGGTCGTAGAACGGGCTGACGGTTTGGCCTTCACGCAACCCATGGTCGATGCGTACGCCGGGGGCAGGTTCCCAACGCAACACGTCACCGGTTTGCGGCAGGAAGCCCTGGGCCGGGTCTTCGGCGTACAGGCGCACTTCCATGGCGTGGCCGGTCAGGGTCACCTGTGATTGGGTGAGTGGCAGCGGTTGGCCGGCGGCGATCTGCAACTGCCAGTCCACCAGGTCGAGGCCGGTAATCATTTCGGTGACCGGGTGTTCCACTTGCAGGCGCGTGTTCATTTCCAGGAAATAGAACTGGCCGTTACGGTCGAGCAAAAACTCCACGGTGCCGGCACCCACATAGTTCACCGCCCGCCCGGCTTTGAGCGCGGCTTCGCCCATGGCCTGGCGCAGCTCGGGCGTCATCACGGGGCAGGGTGCTTCTTCAATGACTTTCTGATGGCGGCGCTGGATCGAACAGTCGCGTTCGCCGAGGTAGATGAGGTTGCCATGGCTGTCGCCGAACAGTTGCACTTCTACGTGGCGCGGTTCGATCAGCGCCTGTTCGAGGATCAGTTCGTCGCTGCCGAACGCATTCATGGCTTCCGAGCGTGCGGTGCGCAGTTGCTCCAGCAGCTGTTCGCGCTGGTGCACCAGGCGCATGCCACGCCCACCGCCACCGGCGCTGGCCTTGATCATCAGCGGGAAGCCGATGCGTTCGGCTTCCTGTTGCAGGGTGGCATCGTCCTGGGCACTGCCTTGGTAGCCGGCGATGCAGGGTAGGCCGGCGTCGAGCATGGCGAGTTTGGACAGGCGTTTGCTGCCCATCAGTTCGATCGCCTCGACGCTGGGGCCGATGAAGGTGAGAGTGGCCTGCTGGCAGGCGCGGGCGAAGTCGGGGGTTTCCGAGAGGAAGCCGTAGCCGGGGTGAATGGCGTCGGCGCCGGTCAGTTGGGCGGCGGCGAGGATGGCCTCTGTGTTCAGGTAGGACTGGTGTACGGGAGCCGGGCCGATGTGTACGGCTTCGTCGGCCATCTGCACGTGCAGGGCATCGGTATCCGCGTCGCTGTACACGGCCACGGTGCGGTAGCCCAGGGCCTGGGCGGTGCGCTGGAGGCGGCAGGCGATTTCGCCGCGGTTGGCGATCAGGATCTTGCTGAATGCGGGCATTGGGTTATCCCTTGGTGGTTATGGCGTGTGTTGGGGCCTCTTCGCAGGCAAGCCAGCTCCCACATTTGAAATGTGTTCCCCTGTGGGAGCTGGCTTGCCTGCGATGGCGTCATCGAGACCAACTCGGCTTTCGCTTCTGCACAAACGCCTGCGTCCCCTCAACCCCTTCCTCACTCCTCACCGCCTCGGCAAACCACTGCGCCCCGCGATCCAGCACGGTCTCAAGGGGCTCATCCACACTGGCCAACAACAAGGCTTTGGTTCGCGCATTTGCCCCCGGCGCGCACTGCAACACCTGCCCCAACACCTCATCCACCCGCTGCGCCAACGCCTGCGAGTCGTGCTCGACAAAATGCACCGCCCCCAGCCGCCCAGCCTCCACCCCATCAAACCGCGCCGCCGTCAGCGCCAGGCGCCGCGTGTGGGTAAGGCCAATACGCTTGACCACAAACGGCGCAATCTGCGCCGGCAACAAGCCCAGGCGGGTCTCGGGCAAGCCGAACTGCGCCTGGCCCTGTGCAATCGCAATATCACTCACGCACGCCAGCCCGAACCCACCGCCCAGCACCGCGCCTTGCAGTACCACGATCACCACTGGTGCCAGCGCCTGCACCTCTTGCAGCAAGGTGCCAAACGCGCGGTTCAACGCTTGCAGTTGATCCCCGGCGCCGACCAGATCCTTCACATCGGCCCCCGCACAAAAATGCCCGCCCGCGCCGCTGATCACCACGGCGCGCACCTGGCTGTCCAACTGCGCCAGTACCGCACGCAGTTCATTGACCATTTCAAGGCTCATCGCATTGCGGCATTCAGGCCGGTTGAGGGTGACGTGCAGCACGCCGTTGTGGGCTTCGAGCAGCAAGGTGTTCATGGCTTTTTACCGGGCAGGGTGCCCATCAGTTTGCAGATGATGCCCAGCATGATTTCGTCGGCACCGCCGCCAATCGACACCAGGCGCACGTCGCGATAGGCGCGGGCCACCGGGTTGTCCCACATGAAGCCCATGCCGCCCCAATATTGCAGGCAACTGTCGCTGACCTCACGGCCCAGGCGCCCGGCCTTGAGCTTGGCCATGGAGGCCAGCCGCGTGACGTCCTGGCCTTTGATGTATTGCTCGGTAGCCTGGTAGACCAAGGCGCGCAGGCATTCGATCTCGGTGGCCAGTTCCGCCAGGCGGAAGTGGATCACCTGGTTGTCGATCAAGGCCTTGCCGAAGGTCTGGCGCTCTTTGCAGTATTCAATGGTGCTGTCGATGCAGTGCTCCAGGCCCTTGATCATATTCGCCGCGCCAAACAGGCGCTCTTCCTGGAACTGCAACATCTGCATCATGAAACCCGCGCCTTCGTGGCCGATGCGGTTGCGTTGCGGTACACGCACGCCGTCAAAAAACACCTGGGCGGTCTCGGAGCTGTGCATGCCAAGTTTTTCCAGCGGCGGGCTGACGCTGATGCCGGGGCTGTTCATCGGCACCATGATCAGGGATTTGTTGATATGCGGCTTGTCGTCGGACGTGTTGGCGAGCAGGCAGATGAAGTCAGCGCTGGGCGAATTGGTGATCCACATCTTGCTGCCATTGATCACGTAGTCATCGCCATCCTTGCGCGCATGGGTCTTGAGCCCGGCCACGTCGGAGCCGGCACCGGTTTCCGAGACGCCGATGCAGCCGACCTGTTCGCCGCTGATGGCCGGGCGCAGGAACTCCTCGCGCAGTTCATCGGAGCCGAAGCGCGCCAGGGCCGGGGTGCACATATCGGTCTGCACGCCGATGGACATGGGAATGCCGCCGCAACGGATGGTGCCGAACTCTTCGGCGGCGACAATGGAGTAGCTGTAGTCCAGGCCCATGCCGCCGAAGTTTTCCGGTTTGGAAATACCCAGCAGGCCGAGGTCGCCGGCCTTGCGGAAGATCTCGTGAATGGGAAAGCGCCCGGCTTTTTCCCATTCATCCACGTGCGGGTTGATCTCGCGGTCGACGAAGGCGCGCACGGTGCGGCGCAGTTCCTGGTGTTCCTGGGTGAAGATCATTTTTATTGTTCTCCCTGTTGGGACGCGGAGCGTCCTGGTCTGCATTCCCACGCGGAGCGTGGGAACGATCAGCGCGCTACGCCGAAGGTGTTCGGTTGCAGTTGCCGCAGTTCGGCTTCGTGACAGATATCCAGCAAAAGACCGAGCAAGGTGCGGGTGTCCCGTGGATCAATCAGCCCGTCGTCCCACAGGTTGGCGCTGCCGTAGAGGGCGGTGGACTGGCTGTCGAGCTTCTGCGCGGTGACCTGTTCGAGCATGTCGAGAACCTTGGGGTCGGGCACCAGGCCGTCCTTGAGTTGCTTGGCCTCGGTGACAATGCGCAGCACCTTGCCGGCCTGTGCGCCGCCCATCACCGCGGTGCGGCTGTTGGGCCAGGCGAAGATAAAGCGTGGGTCCAGGCCGCGGCCGCACATTGCGTAGTTGCCGGCACCGTAGGAACCACCGACCACGATGGTGAGCTTAGGCACACGGGCATTGGCCACCGCCTGGATCATCTTCGCGCCGTGCTTGATCACCCCTTGCTGTTCCGACTCGGTGCCCACCATGAAGCCGGTGGTGTTATGCAAGAACAGCAGCGGCGTGCGGCTTTGGTCGCACAGCTGGATAAACTGGGCGGCCTTGCTCGCGCCCTTCGGCGTGATGGGGCCGTTATTGCCGATCACTCCCACGGCGCGCCCCTGGATATGCAGATGGGCGCAGACGGTGTGGGGGTCGAACTCGCCCTTGAATTCCAGCACGTTGGAACCGTCGGCCAGGCGCGCCAGGATCTCGCGCACGTCGTAGGGTTTTTTCGGGTCATTGGGGATCAGCCCCAACAGCTCTTCAATCGGGTGCAGCGGTTCGCGATAGGCGCGTTGTGGCGTGTGCGGCAAGCGGTCATTCCAGGGCAGCAGGCCCACAATCTCACGCACGATGCGCACGCCGTCGGCATCGTCTTGGGCCAAGTACTCAGCGGTGCCGGCGGTTTGCGCGTGCATCTGCGCACCACCCAGTTCTTCATCGGTGGCGACTTCGCCGGTGGCGGCCTTGAGCAACGGTGGCCCGGCGAGGAACAGCTTGGCCTTGCCGCGCACCACCACCACGTAGTCCGACAAGCCCGGCTGATACGCACCGCCGGCGGTGGCCGAGCCGTGCACCACGGTAATCTGCGGCAAGCCCATGGCTGACATGCGTGCCTGGTTGGCAAAGCTGCGCGCGCCTTCGACGAAAATCTCGGCGGCATAGTTGAGGTTGGCGCCGCCGCTTTCGGCGAGGGTCACCACCGGCAATTTGTTCTCCATGGCGATCTGTTGCAGGCGCAGGGATTTCTTCAGCCCGGAGGGGGAAATGGTGCCGCCCTTGATCGCGCTGTTGTTGGCCACCACCAGCATGCGCACGCCGCTGACATAGCCGATACCGGCGATCAGCCCGCCACCGGCAGCGCTGCCGTCCTTGTCGTCGTGGAGTTTGTAGCCGGCCAGGCTGGCCAGCTCCAGGAACGGCGCGCCGGGGTCCAGCAGCAGGTTGAGGCGCTCACGGGGCAGCAATTGGCCGCGCTTGTCGAACTTGGGCTTGGCTTCCTGGGCCTTGGCCAGCAGCGTGTGTTCCAGCTGGCGCAACTGGGCGATGGACGCCAGCATGGCTTCGCGGTTTTGCGCGAACGCTGGGCTGTTGGGGTCGATCAGGGTTTCAATGGTTGGCATGGCGTTATTGCTCCGCCTTGAGCACATCCGGCAGGTAGGCGCGGTGGAATCCATTGAACGGCTCGCTCGGCGCCTGCGCCTTGTGCAGCGGCCATGCGCGGCTGCCCAGGCTGGCGGCTCCGTCGATGCGCAGGGTGCTGCCGCTGATAAAAGCTGCCGCCGGGCTGAGCAGGAAGACAATGGCCGCGCTGACTTCCGACTCGGTGCCGATGCGCTTGAGCGGCACATGCTCACGCAGGGTGGGAATCACCGCCTTGAACGCGCCTTCGTAGGTGTCCATGCCGCTGGAGGCAATCCAGCCAGGCGCCACGGCGTTGACGCGCACCCCGGCATAGCCCCACTCAAACGCGGCGGTCTTGGTGAAATTGTCCATCCCTGAACGCGCCGCGCCGGAGTGGCCCATGCCGGGCATGCCGCCCCACATGTCGGCGAGCATGTTGACGATCGCGCCCCCGTGCTTGCCCATCGACTGGTTGAACACTTCCCGCGCCATCAGGAAACCGCCCACCAGGTTGGTGCGCAGTACGGTTTCAAAGCCCTTCTGATTGATCGCGGCCAGTGGCGACGGGTATTGGCCGCCGGCGTTATTCACCAGGCCATGGATGGGGCCGTGGTCGTGCAGAACTTGCGTGACCAGTGCCTTCACCGCCTCTTCATCGCGGATGTCACAGGCCAGCCAATGGGCGACGCCGCCGTCTTGGGTAATTTCCTTGGCTACCTGCTGCAACTTGTCTGGCTTGCGCCCCACCAGGATCACGCGGGCGCCAAGGGCCGCCAGTTCATGGGCGGTGCAGCGGCCAATGCCACTGCCGCCGCCGGTGACGATCAGGGTTTGCCCCTGGAACAGGTCGGCTTTGAAGATCGAGTCGAAGGCCACGGCGACGGTCCTTTAGGTGAGTTGATCGGCAATGTGTTGCGGTACGGCGATGGGGATTTCCAGCAGTTGCTGGGCGAAGGCCTTGCCTTGGGGATCGATGCGCAAACTGGCGATGCCGCCGCCGCCCAGGGCGTTTTCCAGCAGGAAGTTGAGGCTGTGGCTGCCGGGCAAGTACCAGCGCTCGACGCGGCCATGGATCGGGTCGAGCACGTGGTCCATCCAGTCGACGATCACCTCCGGGGTCAGGGCTTCGGCGATCCACGGCAGGTAGTCGGGGTGGCGGGCGATCACGCCGATATTGCTGTGGTTGCCCTTGTCACCAGAGCGCGCCACGGCGAGTTTCACCAGCGGCACACTGGCATCGGCACGGCCCTGGGGCTTGGTCGGCTCGATGGGCGCAGCGGGCGCGAGCAGTGGCATCAAGACGGGCAGCTCAACGGCATAACGTTGGCCTTGGTACTCAATGGCGACGCTACACAATGATTTGTCGACCAGGAACGAAAACAGCCGGATCAGCGGATACACCGTCGGCCGCCCTCCGACAATGCCGGTCAGCCCCGGTGCCATGCCGGTGGCCGCCTGGGCGATTTCGCGGGCGAACAGCACCAGCGCCTGCTTGCTCGGGTGCCGCACCGCCAGCTTCACCACCACTTCACGGCAATCCGTACGCCGGGCGTGGGCGCCGTAGGTGGCTTCGCTGCCGAGCAGTTCGATGTTGACGTCGGTGTAGGGCGCCCAGCCGCGCTGGCTGAACAGCTCCGAAGTCTTGTTGATGAGCGCCTGGCTGACCCGCTCGGCCTTGGCCACCGCGTCGATGCCGGCGAGCAGGCAACTGGCGGTGCAGCGAAAGCCATCGGGGTAAGTGGCGCTGACCTTGTACTGGTCGGTGGGTGGCAAGCCCTTGGCGCCGTGCAGGCGCACAGTGTGCTTGCCTTGTTGCTGCAGTTTGACCTGGCTGAAATCGCAGATCACATCCGGCAGCACATAGGCGCGCGGGTCACCGATTTCATACAGCAATTGTTCGGCCACGCTGAGTTCGCTGATCAGCCCGCCGCTGCCCTCGACCTTGTTGACGGTGAACTGGCCGTCAGCGCTGACTTCGACGATGGGGAAGCCGATGTGTTCGTAGTCGGGCACGTCACGCCCGTCGGGGAAGTTACCGCCGGTGCACTGGGCACCGCACTCGATGATATGCCCGGCCAGGGCGGCCTGGGCCAGATGATCGTAGTCCTGCCATGACCAGTTGAATTCATGCACCAGTGCCGCGCTGACCACCGCGCTGTCGACCACCCGACCGGTAATGACGATATCGGCGCCGAGCCCCAACGCCTGGGCAATGCCCGGTGCGCCGAGGTAGGCGTTGGCGGACACGCACAGGGGCGGTAGTGGGGCGCCGTTGTACAGGTCGGTGACAGGCGGCAGGTGTTTGAGTTGAGGGTGTAGATCATCGCCGAGCAACACGGCGATTTTCAGCGGGATGTGCGCGTTATCGCAGGCCGCTTGCAGGGCGGCGGCGCAGGCCTGGGGGTTGATACCGCCGGCATTGCTGATCACCCGGATGCCCTGGCGCTGGATATCCGCCAGCAGGGGTGTCAGCACCTCGACAAAATCCGTGGCGTAACCGGCCTTGGGGTCTTTCAGGCGGGCACCGGCGAGGATCGACAGGGTGACTTCCGCCAGGTAATCGAACACCAGGTAATCCAAGGCTCCGCCCTGCACCAATTGGGCGGCGGCGGTGCAAGTGTCGCCCCAGAAGGCGCTGGCGCAGCCGATACGTACCGTCTTGCTCATGAGAAATCCTTCCTCCAAGGGCTGGCGTCGAGACTACCAAGCAAGCGCTTGGTTTGTAAACTCCAGTCACAAGTTTTACCCAAGCGCTTGCTTGGGTGGCAGTCACGGCCTAAATTGCCGGCCAAGACGACAGTAGACGTGAAGGAGAGCAGCATGGATGAGCACAAAGCCCTGGGGGTGATGCGCACCATGGTCGATGGTGGCCAATTGACCGACCCCGAGAGCGCCCGCGGCAAGTTGTTGCAAACCGCAGCTCATCTGTTTCGCAACAAGGGGTTCGAGCGCACCACCGTGCGAGATCTGGCCAGCGCCGTGGGCATCCAGTCCGGCAGCATCTTCCATCACTTCAAGAGCAAGGATGAGATCCTGCGCGCGGTGATGGAGGAAACCATCCATTACAACACCGCGATGATGCGCGCTTCACTGGAGGAGGCGAGCACGGTGCGCGAGCGCGTGCTGGCGCTGATCCGCTGCGAGTTGCAGTCGATCATGGGCGGCAGTGGCGAGGCCATGGCGGTGCTGGTCTACGAATGGCGCTCGCTGTCGGCCGAAGGCCAGGCGCACGTGCTGGCCCTGCGTGACGTGTATGAGCAGATCTGGTTGCAGGTGCTGGGCGAGGCCAAGGCCGCTGGCTACATCCGGGGCGATGTGTTTATCACCCGGCGCTTCCTGACCGGCGCCTTGTCCTGGACCACCACCTGGTTTCGCGCCCAAGGCAGCCTGACCCTTGAAGAGCTGGCCGAAGAGGCTTTGTTGATGGTGCTGAAGTCGGACTGAGGCGCAAGTTATTAATTTGCTGGCGAAAGTTGTCTCCCCAAGTAAAAACGCCTAGCTTATTGGCATTGAACTCTTCAACGGTGTGTGCCTCGATGTTTTCGCCATGGCGGCTGGCTGCAGGACTTACTTTATGGGCACTGGGCACCGCCGCGTGGACGCAGGCCGGTGCCGCGCAGTTGGTGAGAATCGGCGCGGCGCATTTTCCGCCCTATACCGTGCGGCCTGAACAAGGCGCCGACACCGGGTTGCTGCCGCAATTGGTGGAGGCGTTGAACGCTGCGCAAACCGACTACCAGTTTGTGGTGGTGCCTACCTCGATACCCCGGCGTTTTCGTGACTTCGAGCAAGGCCGGGTCGACATGGCTATCTTCGAAAACCCCTCTTGGGGCTGGCAGAATATTGCCCATACCAGTGTTGATATGGGCCTGGAAGATGCAGAAATATTCGTCGCCCAGCGCCAACCCGGGCGCGACCAGAGCTACTTCGCCGACCTCACCGGCAAGCGTCTGGCGGTATTCAGCGGGTATCACTATGCCTTTGCTGACTTCAATCCCGATCCCAAGAACATGGCCGAGCGTTTCAACGCGACGTTGACCTATTCCCATGACAGTAATCTGCTGATGGTTGCTCGTGGGCGTGCAGATATTGCGCTGGTTACCCGCTCGTACCTGAGTGATTTCATGGTGCGCAACGCGGACATGGCGGGGCAGTTTTTGGTGTCGGGGCGTATTGGTCAGGTGTATCACCACTACGCGTTGTTGCGGCCAAAGGCACCGATCACGGGGGAGGCGTTTTCGGCGTTGCTCAAGGGGCTGCGCAGCAGTGGGCAGATGCTGAAGATTTTTGAGCCGTATCGTATTGATGTGACGCCGCTGCCCTAGAGCGCAGTAAATAAAATCCTTCGGGCCCAGCGGGATCAAATGTGGGAGCTGGCTTGCCTGCGATAGCGGCCTGCTAGCCGACGCTTATCTACCTGACACCCCACGATCAAACTGTGGGAGCGGGCTTGCTCGCGAATGGGGGCTGACAGTCGACGCAGTTATACCGAGTACATATCCATTCCTGCGGTAACGGCCATTTAGGGTTCCGCTTTTACAGCCATCCCTTTCAAGGTCTTTTCGTTTTGGCTGCCTTGATTACCCTGTCCGTTGAAACATGAGCATTCACCGCTGTGCCTTTTACCCATGTCTTGGGT
>NZ_NKRF01000088.1:0-74310 GCF_003408955.1 Pseudomonas sp. GL93 | reverse complement strand
TGACGTGCTGATCGCCAGCCAGACCGAACAGGACGACTACGCCTACCAACGCCGCCGCATCAGCGGCACCGAGCAAACCATCCTGCAACACACCTCCGCCGTGGACGTGGGCGGCAACCTCGCCATCGACGCCCGCCGCGACATTGCAGTCGTCGCCAGTACCGTCAGCGCCGCCAAAGACCTCAGCGTCAAAGCCGGCGAAAACCTGACCCTGGCCGCCGCCGCCAACGAACAACACGATTACTCCAAAGGCAAAAAAGGCGGCACCAAAACCACCACTCAACTGGACGACGTCACCCAACAAAGCGCCGAACTCAAAGCCGGCGGCGACCTGATCGCCATCGCGGGCACTGACCTCACGCTAGTCGCCAGCAAAATCAGCGCGGGCAACGAAGCCTATGTGCACGCTGATAACGAACTGCAAATGTTGGCGGCGCAGGACAGTCATTACTCGCTGTATGACATGAGCAAGAAGGGCAGTTGGGGCAGCAAAAAGACTCAGCGTGATGAAGTGACCGATGTGAAGAATGTCGGCAGCGAGATCAAGACGGGTGGAGACCTGACGCTGGAGAGCGGTGGGGATCAGAAGTATCAGGCGGCGAGGCTTGAGAGTGGTGGGGATATTGCGATTGTCAGTGGGGGGGCGGTCGAGTTTGAGGCGGTGAAGGATCTGCATGACGAGAGCCACACCAAGAGCAAGAGTGACATGGTGTGGACGAGCTCCAAAGGCAAAGGCAACACCGACGAGACGTTGCGCCAAACGCAGATGATTGCGCAAGGTAGCGTCGTGATCAAAGCGGTCGATGGTTTGAAGATTGATGTCAAGCAGATCGACCAGCACACCGTAAGCCAGACCATTGATGTGATGGTTAAGGCCGACCCGCAACTGGCTTGGTTGAAAGAAGCCGAGCAGCGCGGGGACGTGGATTGGCGCAAGGTCCAAGAGGTTCACGATAGCTTCAAGTACAACAACTCAAGCCTGGGTGGTGGTGCGGCGTTGGTCATCGCCATCATTGTCACTTACTTCACCTGGGGCGCTGGAGCGGGTCTTGTCGGAGCGGCGTCTACTACAACAACCGGTCTCGTTGCGAACTCGGTGGTTACTGCGGTCGCAGTCAAAGGCGCGACAAGTACCATCAACAACAAAGGGAACTTAGGCGATATTGCCAAGGATGTGACGTCGGGCGATAGCCTGAAAGGCTATGCAATCGCAGGGCTCAGTGGGGCGATAGCGAAGTTTGCCGGCGTCACCGG
Source organism: Pseudomonas sp. GL93 (assembly GCF_003408955.1). NCBI lineage: Bacteria > Pseudomonadati > Pseudomonadota > Gammaproteobacteria > Pseudomonadales > Pseudomonadaceae > Pseudomonas > Pseudomonas sp. GL93. The sequence continues at coordinate 73,056 of NZ_NKRF01000088.1, read as the reverse complement.
TGAATTCACTGCCGCAGATCTTGGGAGGCAATTGGCGGTCAACTCGGCGCTGAGAACTGTCACCAATGGCGGCAGTTTTACTAGGAATATCGGTCAAGCAGCTATTGATCTGACTGCCAGCGTTCTCTCTGGAATGATTTATGAGCGTGTGGGGACCGAACTCGTTGGTTCCAACCTTTCCACTAAGGTGGCAGTGCATGCGATTGTCGGAGGATTAATCGCCGAAGCGGCAGGAGGAGATTTCGCTTCTGGTGCTATTGCTGCTGGCGCGAATAAAGCCCTGATACAAACGTTCGGTGAGAAGTTATTCCCTGGCGAGGCCCACGATCGCGTGTTGGCCATGACCTCTCAGTTAATCGGAATGACGGTTGCGGCAGGTGTGGGTGGAAGTGCAAAAGACCAGGAAGTGGCGGGGTGGGTGGCTCAGCAGGGAACAATTTACAACGAGTTGCAGCACAAGGAGGTTGAAGCACTCATTGGCGAAGCCAAGACCTGTACCGCCACAGACAGCTGCAGAGATGTCATCAATAAATATGCTGATTTGAATGAGGCTAACGAAAAACGCCTGAATGCTATTTGTGAAAACGATCCTGCTAAGTGCAAGGAAGCTTATGGCGACTGGGTGGCGAGCTATGACAAAACCCATGAGATGATTTCCCAAGTACGGGCCCATGGCGACCTACCTGGTGAGGTGGATCGCATGCTAGGGGCAGTTGACTTGCTGAACGTCAACTCCCGGTTGAAGGTGGTCGGTGTAGGAATTGTCGACGGTGGATTACAGGCAGCAAGTAATGCGGCAGGAGAGGTAGGCGTTGACATAGCCCCTGAGACGGTGGGTATGCTTTCCAAGTGGACAGCTATGCTGTTTGGGGTTAAAAAAGCGGTAGGTGCAAAAGGAAATCAGCTAGTAAATGGGAAGTGGGTTGATGCTGAAGGGCTTCCATTACCTGTTCCGTCCAGCGTAGGTGCATCTGGGCGAGTCCCGAATGTTTTGCAAACCGGGGGTAATACTCTCAATAAGAGTACAGCTAACGCACTGAATGAGCATTTTGGTGAAAGTTTGCCTCCGCGTGAGTGGGGCAGAGCACTTGAGGCATTAAAAGCTGACGCTGGAAAACTTCCTAATAATTTTCATGGCAGAATACTGGATAATGGAGATTATGTAGGTAAGGGTGGCGAAGTTATTGGGAATATTAGAGATTATCTGCCATGAGTGAAAAGTCTAGGATTACTCCGGTTTCGTCGGACTACGAAACGTGTGCTGAATGTTATGTAAAATTGATGATTTATCCTGGTGAGATACACCCGGATGAAATCACTAATGTCATGCAGGTTCCGCCAACATTTATTAGTGTTGCCGGGGAAAAGGTTACAAATAGCCGTGGACTAACAAGAGAGGTGAAGGACTCTGGTTGGTTTTTGTCTACCGAAGGATATGTATTGTCAAAAGATCTTAGAGAACATATTGACTGGGTAGTTGAAAAGATCACGCCGCATAGTGAATCGCTGAAAGCGGTTCAAAAACTTGATGGCGTTAAAGTTACGTTGAAATGTGTGTGGTTCTCTCTGCTAGGTCATAGTGGGCCTGTACTTTGGCCGGAGCAAATGAGAGCTTTGGCAGATTTGGACTTAGAGTGCTCTTTTGATATTTATTTTGTTGAGGACTAGTTGATGCAAAAGCAACGGCGAGTTCTGTGGAAAAGCAAGCGGCGCCTTGTTTTTCCAATCAGTTTTCAGATCATCCAACAGGTGTTCCAACGCTAAACTCAGAAACAAAGTTGACTCAAGGTGCAGGAATATATAACTATGCCGTTCTTCAGGGTGGTCAGTTAGTGATCGGACGAAACTTTAATGATGTAGGTGGTGGTCACATTGATCTAGCGAATGGCAAGCCCGTTGTTGCTGCGGGAGAAGTGAAAATTGTGAGTGGCGAAGTTAAATATATTGATAATACATCAGGGCACTATGAGCCCTCTGGTCGGGCTGCTCAAGCCGCAACAGAAAATGCTTTTTCTAAAAAAGAGCTTGATGTGGGAGGGAAATATATAGAAAAGTCTGGGGGCCAGATCCTAGCAATTCCAAAAAAGGTGCTTGGGTGCCGAAATGAATGACGTCATTAAAGAGTTTGATGAACTTTGCGATATGGCTGTAGCCGCTTTTGGTGAAGAGCTAGATGTTTCCTATGAGATGTCCTTGTTAAATATTTTGGAGCTTGTAAAAAAAATATCCTGGCTATAAAGAAAATTTTATAAATGGATTTGAGTTGATTTTAATGTCTCGAAGCTCGCCATTTGAAGTCGTGGCATTCTGTATGCGTGAGCTTCAGTGGCCCGAAATTAAAGAATTTGTAATTTCAAAGATGAATCCTTCCGAGGGTCCTCGTAGCGAGGCCCTGCGAAGCACATTAGCCGCATATGACGAACTTTGGCCTGGTGCGGATCTTTACCGTTACTATGGAGTGAATTAATTGGTGCAAAAGGACAGAGAAAAGGGGACAGATTTATTTTTGACGTTTGGTTTTGTGAAGATTTTGAAAAGTAGCGGATGAGTCTCTGAAAAATAAATCTGTCCCCTTTTTTCGTGCTTGGCGGCATGGCGAGTAACGGTGCGATCAGCACCATCAATAACCGTGGAAACCTGAGCACCGTCTTAAAGGATGTCACTTCCAGCGACGCGATGAGAGGCTACGTGGTGTCCGGCGTCACTGCTGGCTTGACTGCAGGTGTCTATGACAAATGGACCGGCACTCAGACCGGCACTTCCACTGCACTACCCAACTCAGGTGCAGTTGCCACCGTAAGTCCGTTGAGCACTTGGCAAGGCATGGGGCAGTTCACGGCCAACCAAGTACTGCAAAACGGAACATCCCTATTGGTGGATCGGGCGCTCGGGGGCGAAGCCCGTCTTGGCGACGCGTTGCAGAATAGTTTGGCTAACGCATTTGCGGCTTATGGATTCAACCTGGTCGGGGATGTTTCCAAGAACCGGTTTGCAGAAGGTGGCATTACCAAGATTGGGCTACATGCCTTGATGGGCGGATTGGCAGCTGAGGCTTCTGGAGGAGATTTCCGCACAGGGGCCCTAGCAGCGGGTGTGAATGAGGCGTTGCTGGATAGCCTCGCCAAGAATTACGCCGACATGCCCGATGACCAGAAAAAGGGTTTGCTGGTCATGAACTCGCAGTTGCTTGGTGTGCTTGCGGCATCGGTACAGAGCAATGCGGATGCGGATAGCCTGCAAACTGGGGCGTGGGTGGCGGGCACCGCTACACAGTACAACTACCTCAATCATGAAGAAAATAAGGAGCGCCGCGAGGCTAAGAAGGAGTGTCAGGGAGGGGATAAGGCTGCTTGCGGTCGTGCTGACGCCTGGGACAATCTGGATAAACTTCGTGATTTGGAACTGAAAGCCGCTTGTACTTCGAATGGCGCGAGTAGTACCTGTCGCGGTCTACGAAAAGAAGCTGAGGACGCAGCCCGCAGCCTAGTGGTTGCAAGGTTTGGTCCTGAGGCCAAAGAGCAGGCTAAGGACACTGCGCAAAACAAGGAGCTTGCAGCTTATTCGATTGAGGCTGAACTTCGCAGTATCAAGGAGATAAACAACCCGTTTGCGGCGGCACAAACGGCGCGGTTGGCGAAGGAGCTTGCTGAGTTCGGTTCAGACTTTATTCCTGTCTATGGCGATGTGAAGGCATTTTCAGAGGCTGAGGATCCGTTTGATTATGCAATGGCAAGCGTTGGGTTGATTCCCGGGCTTGGAGATGCAGCTCAGAAAGTTCTAGGTAAGGCGAAAAAGCTATACCTTGAAGGGAAGGTGGCTGAGTCTGCTGATTTGGTGGAAGGGGTTTCGAAACAGCTCCAAGCTTCTGGGAGCAAAAATATTTCTGGCGGAATCACTACCATCTCAGATGAGATGAGAGCTGATGTTTATCATCCTGACTGGCAGAAGTACGTTGGTGGTGAGCCTCGGGGTGTAGGGGCTGATGTCGTTAAGGGGGGCAGTGGACCTAAAGGTATAATCAAAGCAAGTGAAACTATTGGTCAGCCTGTTGAAGCCGTGATCGGTGGGCGTAAACGTTTATTACGGGTTGATATCGAGCCGAATGGTAAGCTTCAGATACAGTCTGGCGGGGGGAAAGATTCGATCGTAGATTTCAGACCAGATCTATCCAAACCATTAGCTCCACAGATTAATGCAGCGTTTAAGCGGTTACCTCAGTCGGCAAGAGATCAATTGCTCAGAAACGCTGAGAAAGGTCTGAAGCGCCTACAAGAAACAGGAAATATGTGATGAATATTCGATACGCTGTTGTTTTGGAGGCAGGGAGTATCTTGCCTGATAGAGATTTTTTGATTAGTCAGGCTTGGGGCGATGTACCTGTGTCCTATGTCCAAGATCATGAGGTTTTCAATGAGTGCAGCTATCTAGATTTAAAAATTAATAAGTGGGAGGTTAACCGCGAATGGAGTAATAGGCCGGACAGCGATGCCTGGATAAGGATCGAAATACTCAGAGCACAGAACCTTGAGGAGTATTTACGGAGTGATGAGTGCTCTCTGCCAATAGACACGGAATGCGATGCCCTTTTGACTTTTGAGCTGGACGAGGGGGGCGGCGTGATGGATGAGATGCTGTTATTACGTTTGCTGTCAGTTTTTTATGGCCAGTTCAAGGTTTACAGATGTTCAGATTTTATTGAAGAGGTGAGTGCTGATACCATCGCCTCCCTTCCAGAACGGAGTGCTATTCTCGATAAATTAACCAGATGTGAATAAAAACAATATCTAAGGAAAAAAAGGGGGCGGGAAAAAAGGGGACAGATTTGAATGGCACTTACTTAACAGCTAGCCGGCTGATCTGATTGCAAAAAAAGAAAAAAAGCCGCCCTTGGTCTACGGTGATAGTTGCGAACACACACCACTCGTAAAAAAGGGGACAGATTTATTTTTTTCCATTTGCTAGGCTGTAATTCTCTAAGGAAGGAGGTTACCTATGCCCAGAATGGGACGTGTCGTTTTGCCCAACTATCCTTGTTACGTTGTACGGAAGAAAAGGGGACGGATTTATTTGATCCAAAAAAGGGGACAGATTTATTTTTTTTGAAGAAAAGGGGACGGGGGACAAAGAAGAAAAGGGGACAGATTTATTTTTGAAGTTTGGTTTTGTGAGGGTTTTGAAAAGTGGCGGATGAGTCTCTGAAAAATAAATCTGTCCCCTTTTTTGCTCGCTTTGGTCTGAGGTCAGAGCTAAATTTGAGCAGACTCTTAAGCAGTATGACATTAATGTCAAGCACCATCCTGGAATGTAATGTATGAGCGGTTCTGAGAAACTTATCTTAGGTGACGACTTCTTAATCTGCAGAGATGAGGTTGGTCGCTGGGCGTTAATAAATAATGAAACCAGTTTTCCTCTAGACGATTCGTCGGACTTTAGAAAGGTCATTTCATTGCTTGAGATGCCTATTGAAACTGTTAGGCTGGCGTTAGGCCCTGATTTTCCATACATAAGTGTGATAAAGGTTGGGTTGGGGCACGACTCTGATTATTGGATAAAACTCGCGATTTTTTGGATTGCGCACAGCTCCATTCAAGAGACTATTTCTCTTGTCGATGACCTAAGAAAATTATCAGTAGGTGAGGGTGTCTCACAAGGTAATCGTCACTTCGCGAGGAGGGAACTAAAGCGCATTTTGAAAGCGGAGAATGGGAGCTGATTTTTTTTGCTTTGAAAAGGGGGCGGATTTGAATAGCACGTTACTTAACGTCCACGATTATCCACTTTTCTAAAATCGGCCCCTTCCGTCTATAAAATCTGTAAAAAAAAGGGGACGGATTTATTTGATTAGGATGTAATGTATGGACGAAAAGGGGACGGATTTGAATGGCACTTACTTAGCATTTACGGCTATCCATTTTGCTAACCCCTGCCATTAATAAAGGCTGCACATCAGAGATGTATGGCATCCCTGCGATACATCCCTTATTCCGCTCCTCCAAAAGTTTCACTCCAACAAATCAAAACACTCAATAAGGACATTCCGTGCTCCAACCCCTCTTCAAAACCGCCGCACTCCTCATGGCATTGTCCCTGACCGGCTGCGTCTCCTACACCGTCACCGGTCCATTGAGCGCTCCTCCCCATCCCGCGAAAGTCAGCAGCCCCCGTACCGCGCAAATCGCCGACGTTTCCGTCGCTATCCCAGACACTGACGACGCTACCCGCACCGCCATCAGCCGTTCACTCACCCATCAGCTCAACCAATACGTCAAGGCCGGTGGCTATTTCAAGGACGTCACCGAATACCCCGTGCGCCTGGGCGAGAACGACGTGGTGCTCAAGTTCAACATGACATCGCTCAAGGGCCATCGCGCGCCGCACCCTGCTTACATCCCGGGGGCTTTATTGACCCTGACGATCTGGATTTGGGTAAACGGGCCCATCTACGTCGATAGTTTCGATATGGCCGGTGATCTGGCGATCGTTGACCGTAACGGTAAAGAACTGGCTGCCGCCAAGGAGCAGATCAAGTTTGAGCACAACGTGGGGCTTTACGGGCGGGAGTATTGGTCGCCGGTGATGGGGGTCAAGAAGTTGAATGAACTGGTTTCAATCCTGCTCGATAACGCCACGGCGAAGTTGGCACAACCAACCCTTAAGGAAGAACAAAAATGATCGGTTCAATCAAGCACTGTGTGGTGCTCGCTGCGGTTTTGCTGTCTGGTTGCGTGACGTATTCACAGAACGAACTGCCTCCCGTGCAGACATGGCCACCCACGGCCAATGCGCCGCAGCAAAAGCCATCGGTGTATGTCCGTACCACGGCCATGAATCAGGTCAACGGTGGTGCCGCCAATACGGCGGCGGGGGCGGCGGCAGCGGTTGGAGAAACGACGGTTGCCGAGGGTTTTCGTGAGTCGGGGCGGTTTGCGTGGGTAAGTACGGATAAGGCCGAGGCGGATCTTTATGTTGAAGCCACCTTGTACAATAACGAACAGTTCAGCATGGCGTCGGCGATCATCACCGGGGTGACGTTTTTCATCATCCCCACCACCGCGAAGAACACCTTCACCCTGGAGACCGTATTCAAAGACAAGGACGGTAAAGAGCTGGGCCGTGTGCGCAAGAGCGAGTCGCTGCGTACCTGGATGCAGTTGCTGTTGATCGTTGCCGTACCTTTCCGCCAGGACACCCACGAGGTGGTGCAAGCCCTGACCCGCAGCACATTGGATGAGGCGGTGCAGCGGCGCTTGTTGTAGTCGATTGGTTTATATCTGTAATCGCCATGGGTTTGTGGCGTTGCTTTCTGTCGTACATGGAGTTTTCAAATGAAGCAAAAACCGTTCAAGCAAAAACTGTTGGCCGTGGTGGTCGGTGCAATCAGCAGCCAGGCATTGGCCGTTGAAGTAGATCTGGGTCAAGGCAAAACCTCGTGGAAGGGGGAGGCGTTTAACGAGTCTCTGACCTTCACCGGGAGGCTGACTGAAGCAACCAATCAAACGCCCACCCCTGAATCTGGCACTACTGCGTTGATGGAGGTCAGTGTTTCCAATACCAGTATTCAAGGTTCGCTGATCAATCGTGCTGATATTGTGATGACCTCTGACGGACGTTCCATTCGGGCGTTTGCCGTGGACCCATTCGGTTTTGCAAACGACGGATCAACCCCTAGTACGATTACGGGCGATCTGATTCAGGCCGGTAACATCACCATGAACAATGGCGGTTACGAAGGTTTTGAGATTGGTGATGCCGTGATTGGTGGCAGTGTTATCAACTCGGGCACGATCAAATCAACCCCAATTGTACCGGGCACCTCTGCTGTTAATGGCACGTTTGGCGGCGAGGGCATGTTCCTGCATAACACCCAAGTGGCAGGCGACGTGGCTAACACGGGCCTGATCGAGATGGTGGGGGATGAGGTGGTGGGCCTGGCGGTGGATGGCCCGCAAGCGTACCCGATCAATATCGGCGGCAAAATCATCAACTCCGGGACTATCACTGCAACGGGCCAGCGCGCCTGGGGCATAGAAGTTGAAACCACCACGAGCCCGCTGCGCATTGAAAACAGTGGCCTGCTGTCTGTGAACGGCGCAGATGCTTCCGGTATTGTTTTTTATGCCGGCACCGTCGACTCCATCCTCAACACCGGCACGCTCCAAGCCCAAGGCACCAACGCCAAAGCGATCGATCTCCTGGGCGCCACCTTCACCCAAAACAACCCCACCGGCTCCCGTGGCATCATCAACCGCGGCACGATCACTGCCGATGGCACGGCGATTTCCGTCGACGCAGCCGAGCAAACCTCCACCTTCGAAATCAACCAGCAAGCCGGTGAAATCCGCAGCAATTCCGGCATCGCCATCGACGCAGCCAACCGCGCCACCCTCAACTGGACCGGTGGCAAAATCGTCGGCGACGTGCTCAACGTCAGCGCGATGAACATCGCCGGCCAGGCTGACTTTTCCGGCAGCCGCATCATCGCGCCAGTGTCGATCAACTCGGGCTCTCTGAACCTGTCGGCCCCTGGCACGGTGCTCACTGGTGACCTCAACATCGCCAGCGGTGCAGGCATTGATATGCGCCTGGCCAACAGCGTAGTGCCGACCACGCCGTACCTGACGGTCAATGGTGCGGCGAATTTCGCCCAGGCATCGAAAGTAACCTTGAGCGCCAACCCAGGCGATTTCACCCCCGTGCCGAGCGGCACCGAATACACCTTGCTGCAAGCCAGCAGTGTGCAGAACAACGGCCTTTCGGTTGCCAGCACTTCGTCGTTGTTGGACGTGCTCAGTTATTCGGCCGATGCGCAGACGGTCAAGGCCGTGGTGGGGTTGAAGAGCAATCAGCAAGTGCAAGAGGAACTGACCGGCGCGGGCGCCACTGAGCCGGTTGTCACTGTGGTCAACGAAGCAAAAAATGACGTGCTCGGGCAGTTGGCAACGGATGATCCGGTGTTCCAGGCCCTGGCCAACGCGGGCACGGCGCAGCAGTTGGCGCAGGTGGGCGAGCAACTCAAGCCAGACGTCAATCGGGGTGCGCTGGACGTGGCCTTGTCGGGCCAGACGGTGATCAATGGTGCGATCCTCAATCGTCTCTCGGGCCAACGTGATAATCGCGAAGCCGTGGGTGTGTGGTTGCAAGGCTTGAGCAGCAACATGGATCAGGATGGCCGCAGCGGCGATAACGGTTATTCGGCCAACAGCAGCGGCATGGCGGTGGGTGTGGATGGTCGGTTGAACGACAGCACCACGGTGGGTGTGGCTTACAGCTACCTCAACTCCAACATCCATTCGGACCTGGGCACCAAGACCGACGTGCAGGGCCATGCGCTGTCGTTGTACGGCAACTGGTCGCTGCAGAACTGGTTTGTCGACGGCAGCCTGAGCTACGGCCATAACGACAATGACAGCAAACGTCGTGTGGCGGGTACTACCGCCAAGGGCAGCTACGACAGCAATGTGTTGTCGGCCAGCGTACTGGGCGGCTACAGTTTCAAGCTGTCGGATGCTGCCGTGATAGAGCCGCGAGTGGCGGCGCGTTATTCCAACGTGCGCATGGACAGCTTTACCGAGAAGGGCTCTTCAGCGGCGCTGAGTACCGGCTCGCAACGCTATGAAGTGGGCGAGTTGGGTGCGGGTGTGCGCTTGGCCGGTAACTTCCCGTTGGCCACCGGCAGCCTGCAACCGGAAGCGACCTTGATGGCCTATCACGACCTGATGGGCGACCGCGTGGCGCAAACCTCCAGCTTTGTGCTGGGTGGTTCGGCGTTTACCGTCACGGGCGCTTCGGTCGCACGTGACAGTTACGAAGCCAGCCTGGGCCTGAATTATCAGGTGTCGGCGCTGACGGTGGGCGCCAGCTATACCCGCCAGGCGCGTAGCGGGTTTGATGCTGATGGGGTGATGGTCAAGGCGCGTTACGCGTTTTAGGGGTAAACCCGAACAGGGGCTCTTTGCGAGCCCCTGTATCCCCAAAAGCAATCATCTTTTTTTCTTGAAATCTACTCGCCGATATTTTGGTTTTTTTAATTTTTACTCGACGTTTTTTCACAGTCCCCACCCTAATACGCAATTCCCCGCACCCTTTCTTTGTTTAGTATTGGACCCAGTGGCCACTGAGGCCCAATGGGTCACTCTGTTCAAAAAAAGGAGAAGCGACATGACACCCCAGGATCCTTCCAACACTGGCCGACCTAACCAGCTCGCGGCTTGCTGAAATGAACGCGCATACCTCTTTGGCAGCCCTCGCCGGTAACTACGTGCACGGCGACATCGTGCCTGCCCACCGACATGACGAGGGCCAACTGGTCTACGCCATCAACGGTGTGATGCTGGTGTCGGTGCAGCAGGCAACCTGGGTGCTGCCTTCCGGGCACGCCCTGTGGGTGCCCCCGGCGATGGAGCATCAGATTCGCATGACCGGCGAGGTGCGTATGCGCACCTTGCTGATCTCGCCGGGGGCGCATCGCGGCTTGACGCATGAGTGTCAGGTCATAAGGGTTTCGCCGTTGTTGCGCGAGCTGATTGTTGCCGCGGGCGATGAGCCTGACAGTGAGCCGGCGTTGCTGCGCCATCTACAGATTGTCGATCTGATTTTCTCCGAGCTCGACCGGGCGCAGCGGGTGCTGGCGCATGTGCCGATTCCGGATGAGCCGCGGCTCAAGGCGCTGTGTGCCGACTTTATCGACAACCCTTCCCAGGAATCGAAACTGGAGAATTGGGCGGTGCAGCTCAATATGAGTTCACGCACCCTGGCTCGGCTGTTCCAGAAAGAGTTGGGCATGAGTTACGGCGAGTGGCGCAAGCGCACGCGGCTGCTGCTCAGCATGCAGCGGCTGGCCAGTGGCGCCTCCATCCTGGAGGTGGCCTTGGAGCATGGTTATCAGAGCCCGAGTGCATTTACCGCGATGTTCAAGCGCACCATGGGTTACACCCCCAGTCACTGCCGTCTGGTCTGAATTCCCAGCAGTAGCCGTGACTGGCACGTTGGCGAGGGGGCGACGAAGATCCAATGTGGGAGCTGGCTTGCCTGCGAAAGCTTTAGTGCAGTAACAGATGCACCGACTGACACACCGCCTTCGCGGGCAAGCCCGCTCCCACATTTCTGAACGAGTTCGACGCGCGATTCAGAAGCGTCGTCCTACTTTGTCCCAATCAAAACGATGGTTGTCCAGAACTCGGGAGATGCGCACCCCGTTGCGCTTTTACCCTGCGTCTCTACTTGGCCTTCTGGATTTACTCGATGGGTTCGCCTTCTTTTTCCCCGCGGCATGGCCGTCTCTCGCTGCTCGGCGTGGCGGTGGCGTTGTTGGCGGGGTGTTCGTCCTGGGTCGCCCATACACCGGCGCAGCCCCATCCGGAACGCATCAATGCCCTGAGCCACCTGCCCCAAGGTGTCTCGGCCCAAGCGTTACCTGAGCGCTGGTGGCAGTTGTACAACGATCCGCAACTCGATGCGCTGGTGCAAAAGGCCTTGCTGCACAACCGCGACCTGGCGGCGGCCCAAGCCCATGTGCAGGCGATGCTGGCCGGGATCCAGCAGGCCGATGCCGAGCGCTGGCCGTCCACCCAGGCGTCACTGGGTGCCGCTTACGGCAAGACGGCCGATGACCAGACGCTGGCCAAAGCCACCGATAGCCATGCGCCGTCGGAATGGGCGTTCAACCCAGGCATGGAATTGGCGTATCAAGTGGATGTGTGGGGCCAGGTCCAGCGCACGATCGAACGAGCCCAGGTGCAAGCCGCGGCGGCGCAGGATGCCGAAGACCTGCTGCGCATCACGGTCGTGGCGCAAACCACTCGCGCTTATGTGAACGCCTGCGCCTTGGGTGCGCGTGCCAAGGTCCAGCGCCATTCGTTGGACGTGGTCGCACATAGCCTGGCGTTGATTGATCGTCAGCGCCAGGCCGGTGTAGTGACGGACCTTGAATACAGCCGCATGCAAGCCCTGCAAGGCGAAACCCAGGCGCTGCTGCCGATGCTGGAGGCGCGTCGACAAGCCGCGCTCTACGAATTGGCCATGCTGAGCGGCGTCGCTGATCTTGAACAAGGCTCTGGCGCCGCAACGTGTGAAGTGGTGCCACAACTCAATGCCGAGTTGCCGGTGGGCGATGGCTGGCAATTATTGGCGCGCCGCCCCGACATCCGTCAGGCCGAGCGAGCGTTGCAGGCGGCCACGCTGCAAGTGGATATCGTCCAGGCCGACCTGTACCCCAAGGTCACCTTCGGCGCTTCAGTGTCTTCCTCAGCCAACAAATTCCATGAACTGGGCGATAGCAGTGCGGTGATGCTCGGCATCGGCCCGCTGATCACCTGGCAGTTCCCCAATTGGCGCGCCAACCGCGCGCGGGTCAAGCAGGCCCGGGCGCTTGAGCAGGTAGAGGTGGCGCAATTCGAGGCCAGCGTGCTCAAGGCCCTCAAGGCGGTGCGCCAGGCCCTGGCGTTATACGACGGCGAACGCCAGCGCCACGCGGCCTTGAGCCAGGCACTGGACAGCAGCCGCCACGCCTACAGGTTGGCCCAATTCAACTACGACGCCGGGTCTATCGACTTTCTGGATGTGTTGGACAGCGAGCGTGAACTGATCCGCTTGCAGGCCACTCGCGCCGACGCCGACGGCCAGTTGCTGCAACGCCAGATCAGCCTGTTCCGTGCCCTTGGCGGTGGTTGGCAACCATCAGCGCCCACCCATGCGTACACCACTTTTTCCGGTACCCAGCCATGAATATCGCCGTTGATGAAAAAACTGCTGTCCAGGATGAACAGACGCATACGCGCAAGCAACGTCGCAAAAGAAGTCTGATCCTGCTGGGCAGCACGGTGCTGTTGATCGCAGCGGTGGTGTTCGGCCTGTACTGGATGACGGTCGGCCGTTACCTGGAGCAGACCGATGATGCCTATGTGCGGGCCGACTGGATACCCATCAGCCCGAAGGTCTCAGGCTACGTGGCCGAGGTGATGGTAGAGGACGATCAGCCCGTCAAGGCCGGGGATGTGCTGGTGCGCATCGAGGACCGTGACTACCAGGCCCGCTTGGCACAAGCCCGCGCAGAACTGGCCGAGACCCAGGCCTCGGTGGCAGCGCAAGAGGCCAACTTGAAAGTCACTGACAGCCTGATCGCCCAGCAGAAGGCTGGGGTTGCCCAGGCTGAGGCGCACGCCCGCAGTGTGGCCGCCGAATTACGCCGCGCAAGCCTGGACCAGCGCCGCTACGAAGGCTTGGTGCGCGACCACGCTGCCAGCGCCCAGCGACTGGAAACGGCCGCCGCCAGTTACACCCAGGCCAATGCTGCGGTGGAGATTGCCAAGGCGATGCAACGCCAGCAGGAAACCCGCTTGACCGTGGCCATCCCCCGCCGTCAATTGGCCCAGGCTTCGCTCCAGCAACAGATAGCCCGGCGCAGCCAGGCTGAGGCGCAGTTGAACCTGGCGATGCATGCCCTGGAAGACACCTTGATCCGCTCACCCATCGACGGCGTGGTGGGGCAGCGCAAAGTGCGTACCCGCCAGTACGTCGCGCCGGGGTTGCCGCTGCTGGCGGTGGTGCCTTTGCAGCAGGCTTACGTAGTGGCCAACTACAAGGAAACTCAATTGCGCGATATGCGTGCCGGCCAACCGGTGGCTATCAGCATCGACAGTTATTCGGGGCGCAAGCTCAAAGGCCATGTGGTGAGCTTTTCTCCAGGCTCCGGGGCGGTGTTCGCACTGTTGCCCTCGGATAACGCCACCGGCAACTTCACCAAGATCGTGCAACGCTTTCCAGTGAAGATCGTCATTGATGAGCATGATGAAGGCGGACCTATTCTACCGGGCATGTCGGTGATCACCACGGTGGACACCCGCCCGGCTGAGCAGGGCGCTGCACATGACTGAAGCGGCTGAAAAGAGCGTCTCCTTTCGCGCCTGGGTGGCGGTGATCGGGGGGCTGTTCGGCTGTTTCATGGCCGGCATGAACGTGCACGTGACCAGCGCCGCGCTGCCGGAGATCGAAGGCTCCCTGGGGGCGACGTTCGAGGAAGGCTCGTGGATTTCCACCGCCTACCTGGTTGCGGAGATTGTGATGATCCCGCTGACCGCCTGGTTGGTGCAGGTGTTCTCTCTGCGGCGTGTGATGCTCGTGGGCTCGTTTGTGTTTCTGGTGGCGTCCATAGCCTGCTCATGGGCGCCTAACCTGGAAGTGATGATCATCATTCGGGTGATCCAGGGCGCTGCCGGCGCAGTGCTGATTCCCTTGTCATTCCAACTGATCATCACTGAACTGCCGCCCAGCAAGATCGCGATGGGCATGGCCTTGTTCGCGCTCTCGAACAGCGTCGCCCAGGCCGCCGGGCCGTCCATTGGCGGCTGGCTGACCGATGCCTATTCCTGGCGCTGGATCTTTTACCTGCAACTGGCCCCCGGCATTCTCTTGCTGTTGGCGGTGGCATGGTCCATCGATGCCAAACCCATGCAGTTGAGCCTGCTCAAGCGCGGCGATTGGGGCGGGATCATCGCCATGATCGTCGGTCTGGGTGGCTTGCAGATCGTGCTGGAAGAAGGTGGCCGCAAGGACTGGTTTGGCTCCGATTTCATTGTGTGGATGTCACTGGTGGCCGGCGTTGCCTTGGTGTACTTCGTGCTGTCGCAGTTGTATGGCAGTCGCTCCTTCATCAACCTGCGCCTGCTCAAGAGCTACAACTTCGGCGTGGCCAGCGCAGCGATGTTCATCTTCGGCGGGGCCACGTTCGGCCTGGTGTTTCTGGTGCCCAATTACCTCTCCCAGTTGCAGGGTTACAACGCCCGGGAGATTGGCATCAGCCTGATCGCCTACGGCATGGTGCAGCTGGTACTGGCGCCGTTCATGCCGCGCCTGATGAAGTGGCTCAACCCGAAACTGATGGTTGCCAGTGGCTTTTTCATCATGGCCCTGGGGTGCTACCTCGGCGCGCATCTGGATGTGGACAGCGCCGCCAACGTGATTATTCCTTCCACCGTGGTTCGGGGCATTGGGCAGCCGCTGATCATGGTGGCGCTTTCCGTACTGGCAGTGTCTGGTTTGGCCAAGGATGAAGCCGGCTCGGCCTCGGCCTTGTTCTCCATGCTGCGTAACCTGGGTGGTGCCGTGGGCACGGCGGGCCTGACGCAGATCGTGGCCATGCGCGAGCGCTTTCACTCTGAGCGGGTAGGGGAGTCGATCACGCTGTTTTCACCGTCGTTCCAGGAGCGCGTGCGGGCCAGCATGGCTGACAGCGAGGCTTTCATTTTCAACCAGCTACTACCCGCTCAACAGCAGGTGATCGAGGGCTTGATTCATACCGTGCGGCGCGAGGCGTACCTGATGGCCTACAGCGATGCGTTCTATGTGTCCTGTATCGCGTTGATCGTGTGCGGGGTAGCGGCCTTGGCATTACGGCAGTCAGCCAAGAGCGGATAACCACGCCAGGCAGGTGTTGAACTTGTACAGCCCACTGCATTTGGTAGGCGCCCACTATCCGCCCCCCGGAAAAAAGGAGCTCTCTTATGCAACAACCCGATACCCTGGTCCGTCACCCAATCGGCAACCCTGTCGTCGCCCGCGTCAGCGTGAAGGCCGATGCACGCAGTGTGTGGAATGTGGTCGGCGATTTCGCCGGTTTCGCGAAGTTTATTCCCGCCTTGTCCCATATCGAGATGACCGGCGAGGGCGTGCGTTCGGTACGCAAGAAACTGTTCAAGGACGGCAATGTGGTGATTGAGCAACTCAACAGCCATGACGACCACGCCATGACCATGACCTGGTCACTGATTTACACCTCGCTGAACATCGGCAACCTGTGGGCGCTGATGGAGGTGGTGCCACAAGGCCCGAACCAGAGCCTGGCGACCTGGACCATCATTGGCCAGCCCTACACGGGCGGCAAGGAAGACGTACCGGCGTTCGAAGCCTTCCTGCAAGGCTTTGCCGATGACGCGATGAAGAACGTACAGGCACTCTTCAACGGACTGGCACGCTGAGAATCTGCCTATGTAAGAGCGAGCTTGCTCGCGAAAAACCTGAGGGCGCCGCGTACTCCAAGCATGCCAGCGTCATCGTTAACGTTCTTCGCGAGCAAGCTCGCTCCTACAGAGGGGTGGGCATTACCCTTTAGTTGATGGCCTGATCAATCCCCGCCTGCAAGGCCTGGCTCTCACTGTGCCCACCCGCGCGCAGCGGGCCCAGGTTGAAGGCTTGGTCCTTGCGCGTGGCGTCGTCGTGTTTCTGGGTCAGTTCGTCCTTGGCACCCAGGGCCAGGTTGACCGGTGACTTCGAAACGTTCAGCCCGACATCGGCGCGGTAGTCGCTGCCGGCCAATGTGGTTGCGGTGACCTTGGAGCCACCCAGCTCAACCTTGCCATTGGGCGCACTGATCCGCGCGCCCGTGAGCTGCGTATCACCCTTGACCTGCAGGTTGACGCCGTGGCTTGCGCGAATGCCTGACGCCTGGGCGACGCTGTCCTTGACCACATGGCTGACATCCAGATACAGAGTCGGGGTGTAGCTGGTGTTGCCGCTCTTGTCGCCGAACAACACGCTTTCGGCGGTATTGGCCACCTTGCTGCCGGTGGTGTCTTTGCCACTGACGGTGTAGCTGTCGCTGGTTTTTGGCCAGACCTTATCCTTGAAGCCAGACAGGCGCGTGCCCAGGGCGTCGGTCTTGTCTGCCAGGTAAGCCTTGGCCTTGTCCACGCGAGTACCGAAGGCGCCACGGGGTTGCGGGTTCACGTCGTAGCTGCCACTGCGGGTGAGTTTTTCGCCCAGGCGTTCCTTGGCATTAACCACGCTGTTGACCACGCTGTCCTTGGCCGAGGCCAGGTGCCCGGTGCCTTTGTCGACGACGTTCTCCAGTTTGTCGCGATGCTTGTCGAACACGCCTTCAGCCTTGGCTTGTACCTTGTCCTTCAGTGGGCCGGTGGTTTTGGCCAGCTTATCCACCACCCCCGGCTGGTTTTTTTCGACATCCAGCCTGGCGTCGACATTTACCTGGGTGCTGTTGACGTGGTCCTTGCGGCTTTCGACGACGAGGTCGCCGCCCACCGTGCCGTGCACCTTGTCGGCGTCGATACGCGCTCCGGCCAGATGGGTATCGCCGGCACTGTTGAGGGTGGCGTCACCTGCCGTGATCACGCTGTTGTGCTGCGTGGTGCCTTGCAAGTGATCCACATCGACCTTGGCCCGCGCATTGATGCCGCGCTGGGTCTTGGGTGTCTCATGTTCACCGGCGTCGGCCAAGGTGGTTTTGCCGACGCTGCCCCCTGCACCCAGGGTCACGCCCCAGTTGCCATGGGCCTGGGTCGATTGCGCAGACTCTTGCAGGATGCCGCCGTTTTGCGCATCCAGGCTAACGCTGGCTGCGCTGACCTGAGTGCCCTGCAAGTGGATGGCATCGGTTGCATCAGCGCCGCTGGCGAGGCTGACCTTGCCGCTGCTGTGCAACTGCCCGACGACGGCGCTCTGGTCGTTCTCCGCCACCTTACTGATGTTGAAATTGGCGCTGAGGCTGCCGGTCTTGCTGCTGCTTTCGGTGCTGCTGGTCTTACCGGCGCCGAGTGTCAGGCCACCGCCCAGGTTGCTGCCGTTGCTGACGTGGCTGTCGGTGGCGGCTTGCAGGTCCAGCTTGCCGCCGGCATTGAGGCTAATATCGCCAGCCTTCGCGCCCGTGCTGCCGATCTGCGTGCCTTGCAGGGTCATGTCAGCACCGCTGCTGAGCTGGATGGGGCCGCTGCCTTGAAGGGTCGCGACCTGGGCCTGGCTGTCCTGGGTGTCCAGGCGCTTGTTATCCAACTGCACGCCGGCACCGAGGTTGATGTTGCTGCCATTGGCGCCGGGCGCGGTACCCACCGTCAGTGAGCCGTTGCCGCGCAGCGTGCTGCTGTTTTTGCTCTGGGTGTCGGTGGCCTGGTTGAGCGCCAGCTCACCGCCGGTCTTGAGGTTGACCCCGGCCTGGCCGCCGTCGAACTGGCTGCCTTCATAACGGGCATCGCCCTTGGCCTCGATGCTCACGCCTTGGCTGGCCACATAGCTGCCGACCACTGCTGTGCTGGTGGATTCGCGCACATCGCTGCTGCCACCCAGGCCGCTGCCGCGCACATTCACGTCTTCGCCGGTGGTGGTATAGACACGTACGCCAGCCTTGGCGTCCACGCCTTGCTCGCTGCTGCTGTGGGTGTTGGCCGCTGCCGTGGCAAGGTGCTCGCCCGCCTTGATGTTCAGCCCGCCGTCGGTGGCGCGGTACTGGGTGCCCTCATCCTGCAACGTGCCGGCTGCATTGACCTGCACCGTGGCGCCACTGAACTGGCTGACCACGGCGGTGCTGTCCTGCGTTGTGCCGGATTTGTTCGTGTGCCCGACTTCCACATCCAGGCCGACATTGGGTTGCTCGAACGCGTCCAGCAAACCGGGCTGATGGAACTTGGCCTGGGCCACGCCCTCGACAGCTTTTTCGATCGGGCGGGTAATGCCTTTGTATTCCACATTGGCGCCAACATCGGCGGTCCAGCCGTTTTCCTTATGGGGGCTGGTCTCGGTGGGATGGGGGGCCCGGTTGTCGATCTGGCCAGCGGTGACCAGCAGCTCGGCGCCGGCCTTGGCCTGTGCACCCTCGCTGGTGAAGGTGTTGCCAGCGTTGATGGTCAGCTTGCCGGCCGCGGCCACGGTGCTGGTTTGCGCGGTGGTTTTTTCAGCGGTGTCTTGGCTGCTTTGGTGGCTGAACTGAGCGCCATTGCCAGCCCGATCAATGCCGCCGGTGTAGTAGAAACTGCCGCCGGTGGTGGTTTTGTCGACGGCTTCGGTGCGCTTGTCGTGGGCGGCCAACAGCTCGACGTTTTTGCCGCTCAGGGTGGCATCGCCTGCGGTTGCCTTGAGGTCCGAACCCTGGATGCTCACATCGCCACCGGCCTTTACCACGACACTGCCGCCCTTGAGGCTGGAACCTTGCTGCTGGGTGGTGTCGGTCTTGCGGGTTTGCTGCTGGTCTTCATAGCTCAACCCCGCACGGTACTGGCGGCTGACACCCTCGGTTTCTTTGGCGTAGCCATCGAAGCCACGGGTATGGGTGCCGGTGGTGTCGTGAGTGGTGTTCTCGGCGGACACGACTTGGATATCGCCTTTGGCATCGGCCTGCAGTTCGCCGCCAGCCGACACCTGTGAGCCGCTGACGCGGATGTCCTGGGCGCTTTGCAACTTGAGGTTGCTGTCCGAGCGCAGGTCGCTGGCAACCACGGTGCTGTCCTTGAGGTTCTTGCGGCTTTCGTCCTTGGAGATACCGAAGAACTTGCTGTCATTGCTGTAGCGGTTGTCGTGGGAGGTGTCCTGGACGCCGTCGATCACCAGCGAGCCTTTGTCGCTGATGACGCTGGCCTGCTTGCCGCCACGGGCCTGGCTGCCGCTGATGCGCACGTCGTCGGCCTTGACGATCAGCTTGCCGTCGGCGTTGACCTTGCTGCCGGTGTTCAAGGTCTTGCCCTGGTTACCGTCGCCTTGCTTGCCGAAGAAGCTGCCACCGGTGAGGTCGCCGGAGTAGGCATTGTCGCGGCTGCTCTGGGTGCGGCTGGCGCTGGTGATTTCCACGTGCCGGGCGGCCAGTTGAATATTGCCTGGGGTTTTCAGCTCGGCGCCTTGCAATTGCAGCTTCTGTTGGCTGGTCAGCTCCAGTGTCTGGCCGGCCTTGAGGCTGCTGGTGATGCTGCGTTGTTCGCTGCTGGATTTATCCCAATTGGCTTTCCACAGGTGCTTGCGATGGTTGCCCTGGTCGCGGGTTTCATGGGTTTCGGTGGCGGCGTTCACCTGAAGGTCTGCGCCGCTGTTGACGCGCAGGGTGTTGCCTGCTTCCACATGGCTGGCTTTGATCTCGGTGTTGGCGCCGGAAGACAGCGCCGCATCCTGTTGCGCCACGACCTTGTTGCCGTGCTGGCGCGAGTCTTTGTCGGTGGTGGTGCGGTCGTAGGTTTCGTAGGTGAACAGGAAGTTGCTGTTGTTCCACTGCTCACGCTTTTCCTGGAGCTTGCGGCTTTCCAGGCTGCTGAGGGTCAGGTTGCGGCTGGCGTCGAGTTTGACGTTGCGCCCGCTGACGTCGGTGGCGGCCAGGTTCAGGTCCTTGGCACTGTGCAAGTCGATATCGCCCTGGCGGCTGTGCACGCCAGCGCGGGTGGCGTCGAGGCTGTCGGCACGCACCTGGCCGCTGATGTCGAGGTCGCCGGCCGAACTGATCTTTACTCCGTCAGTGCCTTGCACCTGCACGCCGCCTACACGCACACCGGCGCCGTCGGCGGTGCTGATGATGTTGATGCGCCCGGCCTGCATTGCGCCGAACAGGCGCGCGTCGATGCGTTGGTCCTGGGTCTTGCTGGCCGGGTCGACCTGGCGTACTTGCCCGCTGGCGAAGTCGACCTGATTGCGGCCCACCGTGAGGTTCAGTTGATCGCGGGCGCTGAGGCGACCTTCGCTGTCGATGCGCGGCGCGATCAGGTTGATGGAGCCTTCGCGGTTGTGCAGGCCCTGGCCTTGCACTGTCAGTTGGCCGTTGGCATCGCGGGTGCTCAAGGCTTGCAATTTACCGTCGTTGAGTTCAGGGCGGCCGACCACCAGGTTGGCATTGGGCGTGTTGATGAAGCTGCCGCCATTCACCGAAATGCCGTTAGGGTTGGCCAGCACGTAATCGGCCGCCTGGCCGAAAATCTCTTGGGCACCGTTGAGGGTCGAGGCATTGCGGCTGATCACTTCGTTGAGGATCACGCTCGCCGCCTGGCCCTGGAACTGCGGGTTGGCCGCCAGCTGCCCGGCGAGTTGGGACTGGCCGGCCTGCAAGGCGTTGTTCAACACCAGGCCCTGGCGGTCGACGTTGTAGTCCAAAAACTGGTTATGGGACAGGCCACCGGCGTTCGGCGCGACGATGTTGACGATGGGGACACCGCCCTGGTTTTGCAGTTGTGGCGTGCCGCCAGGGCCTTCGACGACGGTCAAGCCTGCGGCGAGCGCGAGCTGCGGCAGCAGGAACAGGCTGGCGATGGCCCAGCGCAGTTTGCCCTGGGGTGAAAGGTGGAAGCTGTGTGGAGTAGTCGGCATAAATAATCTCGCTCTGTGTTGGCTGATCCACGACGCGCGTTGTTCGTTGCAACGCTGCTGGAGTGGCCAGGTACGGCGGTGACTCAGGCTAAAAATGGGTGTGGGCTCATATCTGCACACTAAGGCGCGTCAGCCAGACCTCCGGCTCCTGGCGAAAGCCTGTGGGGGTGTTGAGGTTGCGTTGGTAGTCGACGTCGAGCTGCACGTTCTTCCAGCTCAGGTTGAGCCCCGCGCTGGCGCCGCTCAGGCGTTGGCTCTGGGCACCGTGTTCGTGCTTGACCCAGCCGTTGTCCAGGCCCAGGCGCGGGGTGAGCTTCACCGGCAAGTCAGTGTTGAGCGGCAGGCGCAAGGTGTTGCGCCATACCGCGCCAATGGCACCGGAAGTACTGTTTTCGCGGTAGCCGCGCACGGCTGAGTCGTCGGTGATCAGCAGCTGTTCGATGGCGGGCAATGCATCCGGGCTGTACTGCACCGACAACTGGCTTTGCCACTGCCACGGCTGCGCTGCCCATTGGCCGTTGCGCCATTGGGTGAGGTTGGCGCGATACTTTTGAAACTGCGCCTTGGGCCGGTTTTTCTGCACCTGGCTGGCATCGCGATCGGCGCCGAACCAGGTCAGGCCCTGGGCGTAGTTGACGTCCAGGTTCCACACCGCGCTGTTGAGCCAGAACAGGTTCAGGCCCGCTTCGGCTACGGTCAGCGTGGGGCTCTGGATGTCCAGGTGTACCTTCTGTAGGTAGCTGTCGACGTCTTTGTAGGCCAGTTGCAGGTTGGCGCTCAGTTGGTGGCCCTGGTCGCGCCACAACACACGGTCGCTACGCAGGCTGACCTGATCGGTGCGGCCACTGTTGTAAAACGTGGTGCGGCTGAGCTTGAACGGCGAGCGGTATTCGGCATGGCTGGCGAACAGGCTGTAGGTCCAGTAACCGTAGGGGATCGAGTAGAACAGGCTGTGGCTGCGGCTGTAGCGCGGCCCATGGTTGAGCGTGTCGCTGAAGCTCAGGTTGAGCGAGTCGTTGATTTGCAGCGGGCTGTCCAGGCTCAAGTTGATCGCATTGCGATCACGCCCGGTGCCGGCGCTGCCAAGGTTATCCACCCCCAGGCCCAGGGCCCAGCGCGAGGCACTGCTGCGCGTGCGCAGGATGATGCGCGAGGCGCCCGCTGTGCTGCCTGGGGCGATGTCGGCGGTGAGGTCGACCGAGCGCAGGCGGTTGAGCTGGTCCAGGCCCTGTTCCAGGTCTCGCAGGTTCAGTGGTTTGCCGAGCATTCCGGGGAATGCCCCGCCCAATGACACCGGCCGGCTCTGGTCGGCCAGTTCGATGGCCTCCAGGTAGCCTTCTTCGACGTGAATATCCAGCGGCTGCCCGGCGGCGGGCGCACTGATCAGGTAGGGGCGGCTGGCGATGTAACCGGCCTCGACATACAGCCGGGTGATTTCGGCCAGCAGGCGGTTGATCTGGGTGACGCCCATGCAAGGCGCCACGTAGGGTTCGATGTGTTTGTCCAACTCGGCACGGCTGAACAGCGTGACCCCGGCCAGGCGCGTACCGCTCAAGGGCCAGCAGCGTTCGTCCTTGGCGATGTCTGTTGGCAAGGCCGGTGTGGCCGCTGGCGTACCGAAACTGCCGCGTTGCATCTGGCGTTGGCGCTGCTCCAGGTGTAACTGCTGCAGGTCGCGTTGCTGTTGCTGCTGCAAGCGCAGGGCTTCCTGGCCTGGCTGCGGCGCCTCGGCGCCAGCCACGGGCAGGGCCCACAGGCAGAGCAGGGCAATGCCCAGGTTACGGGTACAACACAAGTGTCCGGTTGAGAGCTGATTTGGCACTCGACATCCTTAACGTAGAAATACACACGATCCATACCGTCTGAGCCAGCGTTGAACTCAGCGGTAGTTGCCCTACTTGAGTGAGTGGTCGACGGTTTGTTACATCGCTGTAGGATTTATTACACAAGACGTAAGAAAAATCGCGTAATTCAGTGCTCATGTGCACAAAATTAGTGCGCGACAGGGTGTGGGGGCCTGATATTTCTGGTTTTTAAGGAGGGTGAGAGGGGAAAGGGCGGTTTTGATTGTTGTGCGGGCGTCGCCTAATTGGCGTGTCCCGGCCAGGGATTGGGTACTTGCCGGGTCACCAGATTAGGCTTTTGAATCCATTGGATATTCTGTAGCCTTGCGCAGCTTTAAGCTTTACCCGTGCTTGATGAACAAAAACACTTCGTCCGGCGGCGCCCGAAGGGCTCCGGAGCCGGTGGTACACTCGACTTTCGCGCTACTGCGCCTGCAGGTCTTGCGAACATGACGCACATTTCCGAACGCCTATTGGTTCAAGCCCACCTCGACGCCAAGCAGCCCAAAGTGCTCAGCGCTGCCGAAGAGGCGAGCCTGCGAACCGCCATTGCCGCCGAGCTCAAGGCTCAGGACGCGGTGCTGGTTGCCCACTTTTATTGCGACCCGGTGATTCAGGCCCTGGCCGAAGAAACCGGTGGCTGTGTTTCCGACTCCCTGGAAATGGCCCGTTTCGGCGCCGCCCACCCCGCCAAGACCGTACTGGTGGCTGGCGTGCGTTTCATGGGGGAGACCGCCAAGATCCTCACCCCGGAAAAACGCATCCTGATGCCGACCCTGGAAGCCACCTGCTCCCTGGACCTGGGGTGCCCGGTGGATGAGTTTTCTGCGTTCTGCGATCAACACCCCGAGCGCACCGTGGTGGTGTACGCCAACACCTCGGCAGCGGTCAAAGCCCGGGCGGACTGGGTGGTGACTTCCAGCTGCGCGCTGGAAATCGTCGAGAGCCTGATGGACAACGGCGAGACCATTATCTGGGGCCCGGACAAACACCTGGGCACCTACATCCAGCGCCAGACCGGTGCCGACATGCTGCTGTGGGACGGTGCCTGCATCGTCCACGAAGAGTTCAAGTCCAAACAGCTTGAAGACATGAAGGCGCTGTACCCGGATGCGGCGATCCTGGTGCACCCGGAGTCACCGACTTCGGTGATCGAACTGGCGGACGCGGTGGGCTCCACCAGCCAACTGATCGCTGCGGCGCAACGCTTGCCGAACAAGACCTTTATCGTGGCGACTGATCGCGGCATCTTCTACAAGATGCAGCAGTTGTGCCCGGACAAAGTCTTCATCGAAGCGCCTACCGCCGGTAACGGGGCCGCGTGCCGCAGTTGCGCGCACTGCCCGTGGATGGCGATGAATACGCTGGAGCGTACGTTGCAATGCCTGCGCGAGGGCAGCAATGAGATCTTCGTGGAACCGGCGGTGATTCCGCAGGCAGTGCGGCCACTCAAGCGCATGCTCGACTTTACCCAGGCTGCACGCCTCAAACTCGCTGGCAACGCCTGATCAGAGGTGTACGCGGAAAAAAATGTGGGAGCGGGCTTGCTCGCGAAAGCGGTGGATCAGTATCAAAAGTGCTGATTGACACTACGCCTTCGCGGGCAAGCCCGCTCCCACATTTGGATCTGCGCTATTTAGCGATTACTTCTTTTGCTTCGGGATCCGCACCAGCTGCGTATCCGAATAGATGTCATGCCAGCTGCGTTTGTGTTTATCGAACAACGACCAGATAAACCCCAACCCCACACACAACCATGACGCAATCGACACCACAAAACGCAACAATGCCTGCCACAGGCTGATCCGCGAGCCGTCAGCGTTTTGCACGCGCACGCCCCACACCTGCATGCCCAGGGTTTGCCCCGAATGGGTCCAGAACTTGGCGAAGAACCCGAACAGCACAAACAACAGGATCGTCGACAGCAACGGGTCACCGTCCAGCGCGCCGGACTCGGTGAGCGTGCGCATCTTCGCTTCGCCCACGAAGGCGATCCATACCAGCTTGTAGATAAACGCCGTGACGATCAGCAGGGCGGTGCACAGCAGGAAATCGTAGAACATCGCTGCCAGGCGACGGCCCAGGCCAACGGCGGGGAATTCGCCCTGGGGGCTCAACAGGGGTTTGGACATGGCAGGGCTCTCTGGAGAAAGCACGCAGTTTACGCAATGGCGCCCATAAAAAAGCCCCTGATGTCATATCAGGGGCTTTTTGTCGCAGCAAGGATCAGCCTTCTGCTTGTACTTCGTCAGCCTGCAGGCCTTTTTGGCCTTGGACTGAAACGAAGGTGACCTTCTGGCCTTCCTTCAGGCTCTTGAAGCCGTTGCCCTGGATAGCGCGGAAATGCACGAACAGATCCGGCCCGCTTTCAGGCGTGATAAAACCAAACCCTTTCTCGTCGTTGAACCACTTGACGGTACCGCTCTGACGTTTGCTATCCGACATTTTCTTCTTTCCTTTGACGCTAAAAATTAATGACAGCCCCTTTCACACGAAAGAGTACTGGGCTGGGTTGCAGGAAAGTAAGAGACGTCGAACGGGTTGTAGCAAACTACTTGAGCTACTGCCCAGGTCCAGGTTCCAAGCGACCCATGCAAACACAGTGGGCAAACTCTACGCCAACTAATATGAAAAAAACAAGCCCTTGGGCAGGCCTTGATTTTACTGCCTCTCATGACACTTTGTTGAATGTTCTGATGCCGGCTTATTCGATAGAGTTATTCACTTGTTATAGGACGTCAGCTATAAAAAAGCCTATCGTGAGTGCACTGTTTTATGGCGGTTGCGTTACAGTTTAGTGCACATTAACGCAACCGCGTTACTTATAGAAACAGTCAATCAGCCACGGTAGTAACGTTGCGGAACGAATGGCATTTTACTTACACGCAGTGGCACCTTTTTCCCACGTACCATTGCGCTAAGTTCGGTATCCAGTGCGACAAATGCGCTGTCCAGGTAACCCATCGCCAGCGGGCCACCCAAGGTTGGGCCAAAGCCTCCGCTGCAGACGCTGCCGATAACCGTACCTTGTGCATCGACAATTTCAGCGCCTTCACGCACCGGGGTACGCTCCTGCGGCAGCAGGCCTACGCGTTTGCGCGCCACACCGGTTTGCTGTTGGGTGAAGATGCGGTCGGCGCCAGGGAAGCCGCCGGCCCGTGCGCCATCGGCACGCCGAGCCTTGGAAATCGCCCACAACAGGCTGGCTTCGATTGGCGTGGTGTCGGTGTTCATGTCGTGGCCGTACAGGCACAGGCCGGCTTCCAGTCGCAGGGAATCGCGGGCGCCCAGGCCGATGGCCTGTACTTCTGTTTCGGCCAGCAGGCTGCGGGCCAGGCTCTCGGCATTGGCCGCCGGCACGGAGATTTCAAAACCGTCTTCACCGGTGTAGCCGGAGCGGCTGACGTAGCAGTCCACGCCCAGCAAACGCAGGGTGGCGAATTGCATGAAGGTCATCTGGGTGACTTCAGGGGCCAGGCGCGCTAATACTTTCACTGCCGCCGGGCCTTGCAGGGCCAGCAGGGCGCGTTCTTCGAACAGCGGTTCGATGGTGCATTGGTCGCCGATATGTGTGCGCAGGTGCGCCAGGTCCTGGTCCTTGCAGGCGGCGTTGACCACCAGGAACAGTTCGTCGTTGCCCAGGTTGGCGACCATTAGGTCGTCGAGGATGCCGCCTTGCTCGTTGGTGAACATCGCATAGCGCTGCATACCCACCGGCAGGTCGATGATATCGACGGGCACCAGGGTTTCCAGGGCCTTGGCGGCATTCGCGCCGGTGAGGCGGATCTGGCCCATGTGGGACACGTCAAACAACCCGGCCTGTTCACGGGTATGCAGGTGTTCTTTCATCACGCCCAATGGGTACTGCACTGGCATGTCGTAGCCGGCGAAGGGCACCATGCGCGCGCCGAGTTCGAGGTGCAAGGCGTGCAGAGGAGTTTTCAACAGGGTTTCGGTGGACATATTCAGCTCCTGAAAAACGTGCCGACGCGCTTGTGGGCGTCAGCACTCGATAATGTTGACCGCCAAACCGCCACGGGCGGTTTCCTTGTATTTGCTTTTCATGTCGGCGCCGGTCTGGCGCATGGTGCGGATGACCTTGTCGAGGGACACAAAGTGCTGCCCGTCGCCACGCAGGGCCATGCGCACCGCATTGATCGCCTTCACCGAGCCCATGGCATTGCGCTCGATGCACGGCACCTGCACCAGCCCGCCAATCGGGTCGCAGGTCAGGCCGAGGTTATGTTCCATGCCAATCTCGGCGGCGTTCTCCACTTGGGAGACGCTGCCGCCCAGCACTTCGCAGAGCGCGCCTGCGGCCATGGAACAGGCCACGCCGACTTCGCCCTGGCAACCGACTTCGGCGCCTGAGATCGAAGCGTTTTCCTTGTACAAAATGCCGATGGCGGCCGCAGTGAGCAAAAAGCGCACCACGCCGTCTTCGTTCGCGCCGGGGATAAAACGCATGTAGTAATGCAGCACGGCGGGAATGATCCCAGCCGCGCCGTTGGTGGGCGCAGTGACCACGCGCCCGCCATTGGCGTTTTCTTCGTTGACTGCCAGCGCATACAGGTTGACCCAATCGAGCACCGACAGCGGGTCGCGCAGCGCCGACTCCGGGTTCTTGCACAACTGCCGGTGCAAGGCCGCTGCCCGGCGCTTGACCTTCAAGCCACCGGGCAAGATGCCTTCGTTGCGACAGCCGGCATCGACGCAGTCCTGCATGACCTGCCAGATTTTCAACAAACCACTGCGGGTTTCCGCTTCCGGGCGCCAGGCACTTTCATTGGTCAGCATCACCTGGCTGATAGACAGGCCATAGGTGGTGCAATGGCCGAGCAAGTCCTTGGCGTGTTTGAACGGGAAGGTCAGGGGTGTGGCGTCTTCGACGATACGGTCGGCGCCCGCCGCGTCTTCATCCACCACGAAACCGCCACCGACCGAGTAGTACTCGCGGCTGCGGGTCTGGATGCCGGCGGCGTCAAAGGCACGAAAGATCATGCCGTTGGGATGATAGGCAAGGGGCTTGCGGATCATCGCCAGGTGTTCTTTCTCGTTGAACGCAATGCTGTGTTCGCCGAGCAGGTTGAGGCGCCCGTCACTGCGCATCTGCGCCAGGCGTGCAGCCACGGTTTCGGTATTCACGGTGTCCGGGTGTTCGCCTTCCAGGCCCAGCAACACAGCCTTGTCGCTGCCGTGGCCTTTGCCGGTGGCGCCCAGCGATCCATAGAGTTCCACCTTGATGCTGGTGGTGGTGGCCAGCAGGTTGTCACGCTTGAGCCCCTCGACGAATCGAGCGGCGGCACGCATCGGGCCGACGGTGTGGGAACTGGAGGGGCCGATGCCAATCTTGAACAGGTCGAACACGCTAAGGGACATGGTTGTTCTCCGGTTTCTTATTATTTTCTGAGGTGGACTCGGTCAATGTGGGAGCCGGGCTTGCCCGCGATAGCGGTGGGTCAGGCAACATCGCTGTCGGCTGATACACCGCTATCGCAGGCAAGCCAGCTCCCACACTGGCCGCGTATCTCCAGTCAGATCAGGCGTAGCTCTCGATAGAAGGGCACGCGCAGACGAGGTTGCGATCACCAAACACGTTGTCGACCCGGCCAACCGGTGGCCAGTACTTGCCTTCGATCAACGACGCCACCGGGTACACCGCTTGTTCACGGCTGTAAGGGTGGCTCCATTCGCCCACCAGTTCCGCAGCCGTGTGCGGCGCGTTCTTGAGGGGGTTGTCGTCTTTGTCGAGGGTGCCGTTTTCCACTGCGCGAATTTCTTCGCGGATGGCGATCATGGCGTCGCAGAAGCGGTCCAGTTCTTCCTTGGATTCACTTTCGGTCGGCTCGATCATCAAGGTGCCGGCCACCGGGAACGACATGGTCGGTGCATGGAAACCAAAGTCGATCAGGCGCTTGGCCACGTCGTCCACGCTGATGCCGCTGCTGTCTTTCAACGGGCGCAGGTCCAGGATGCATTCGTGGGCCACCAGGCCATTGCTGCCGGTGTACAGCACCGGGTAATGCTCTTCCAGGCGGCGGGAAATGTAGTTGGCATTCAGGATCGCCAACTGCGACGCACGCTTGAGGCCGGCACCGCCCATCATGCTGATGTACATCCAGGTGATCGGCAAAATGCTCGCGCTGCCGAACGGTGCGGCGCATACCGCGCCTTCCTTGCGTTCCATGGCCGCGTGGCCGGGCAGGAACGGCGTGAGGTGCGACTTGACGCCAATCGGGCCAACGCCCGGGCCGCCACCGCCGTGAGGGATGCAGAAGGTTTTGTGCAGGTTCAGGTGGGACACGTCGCCGCCGAACTTGCCCGGTGCGCAAAGGCCGACCATGGCGTTCATGTTGGCGCCATCGATGTACACCTGGCCGCCGTTGTCATGAATGATCCCGCAGATTTCGCGGATACCTTCCTCGAACACGCCGTGGGTGGACGGGTAGGTGATCATCAGTGCGGCGAGGTGCTCGCGGTGTTCGATGGCCTTGGCGCGCAGGTCTTCGATGTCGACGTTGCCGCGTGCATCGCAAGCGGTCACCACGACGCGCATGCCGGCCATGTTGGCGGTCGCAGGGTTGGTGCCGTGGGCTGATGACGGGATCAGGCAGATGTCGCGACGTTCTTCGCCACGGCTCTGGTGATAGGCGCGGATGGCCAAGAGGCCGGCGTACTCACCTTGGGACCCGGCGTTGGGCTGCAGGGAGATCGCGTCGTAACCGGTCGCTGCACACAGCATGGCTTCCAGTTCGCTGGTCAGTTGCTGGTAGCCGGCGCTTTGCGCGGCGGGGGCGAACGGGTGCAGGGCACCGAATTCGGCCCAGGTCACCGGGATCATTTCGCTGGCGGCGTTGAGCTTCATGGTGCACGAGCCCAGCGGGATCATGGTGCGGTCCAGGGCCAGGTCTTTATCGGCCAGCTTGCGCAGGTAGCGCATCAGCTCGGTTTCCGAGTGGTAACGGTTGAACACCGGGTGGCTGAGGATCGGCGACTGGCGCAGCAACGCACTCGGCAGGGTGCTGTCGGTGGTGGTAAAGGCTGGCAGGGTTTTGCCGTCCGCGAAGATGGCCCACAAGGCCTCGATATCGGCCTGGGTGGTGGTTTCGTCGACCGACAGGCCAACGCGCTCGCCATCCACCACGCGCAGGTTGATGCGCTGGGCGCGGGCCTTGTCGTGCAGGGCTGCGGTGTGGGCGCCGGTGTTGAGGGTCAGGGTGTCGAAGAAGTGTGCCTGTTCCACGTTCTGGCCCAGGGCCGTCAAGCCCTTGGCCAGGATCGCGGTCAGCTGGTGAATGCGCTGGGCGATCTGGGTCAGGCCTTTGGGGCCGTGGTACACGGCGTACATGCTGGCGATGTTGGCCAGCAGCACTTGGGCGGTGCAGATGTTGCTGGTGGCTTTCTCGCGGCGGATATGTTGCTCGCGGGTCTGCATGGCCAGGCGCAGGGCCGGCTTGCCGAAGCGGTCGACGGAAACGCCGACCAGACGGCCTGGCATGTCGCGCTTGAACGCATCCTTGGTGGAGAAGTACGCCGCGTGCGGGCCACCGAAGCCCAGTGGCACGCCAAAGCGTTGTGCGCTGCCAATGGCGACGTCGGCGCCGAATTCACCCGGCGGCGTCAGCAGGGTCAGGGCCAGCAGGTCGGCGGCCACGGCGACCAGTGCGTTGGCGGCGTGGAAGCGTTCGGTCAGTTCGCGGTAGTCGAACACATCGCCGTTGCTGGCCGGGTATTGCAGCAGCGCACCGAAGAACGGGGTGACGTCGGTCAGTTCGCGCTCATCGCCCACTACCACATCAATGCCCAGTGGTTCGGCACGGGTGCGTAATACGTCGAGGGTTTGCGGGTGGCTGTGCACCGACGCGAAGAACGCGTGGCTGCCTTTGTTCTTGCTCAGGCGCTTGCAGAAGGTCATGGCTTCAGCGGCGGCGGTGGCTTCGTCAAGCAGGGAGGCGTTGGCGATCGGCAGGCCGGTGAGGTCGCTGATCAAGGTCTGGAAGTTCAGCAGGGCTTCCAGGCGGCCTTGGGAAATCTCGGGTTGATACGGCGTGTAGGCGGTGTACCAGGCCGGATTTTCCAGCAGGTTGCGCAGGATCGGCGACGGCGTGTGGCAGTTGTAGTAGCCCTGGCCGATGTAGGTCTTGAACAGTTGGTTCTGGCTGGCGATGGCCTTGATCTTGGCCAGGGCTTCGGCTTCGCTCAGGCCGTCTTCCAGGCCGAGCACGCTGGTGCCCTTGATGCTTTCCGGGATCACACTGGCGCTCAGGGCTTCGAGGGAATCAAACCCCAGGCTGGCGAGCATTTGCTGCTCATCTTCCTGGCGCGGGCCGATGTGGCGGGCGATGAATTCGTTGTCGGTGGTCAGATTAACGGTCATGGCGCGCTCCTCAAGCTTCTGCGTTGGCTTTGATCAGGCGGTCGTATGCATCCTGATCCAACAGCTTAGCCACTGCACTGGCATCGGCCGGTTTAAAGCGGAAGAACCAGCCTTCGCCCATCGGGTCTTCGTTGACCAGTTCCGGGCTGCCATCGAGCTTGTCGTTGACTTCGAGGACTTCACCGTCCAACGGCATATACACGCCGCTGGCGGCTTTGACCGATTCCACGGTGGAGGCTTCAGCGCCTTTGTCGTAAGCCTGCAACTCCGGCAGTTGCACGAAAACCACGTCACCCAGCGCGTTCTGCGCAAACGCGGTGATACCCACGGTGACGCTGCCATCGGCTTCGGCGCGCAGCCATTCGTGATCTTCAGTGAAACGCAACTCGCTCATGGAAACTCCTCAGGGCCAGAATCGTCTGGTGGACGGGATTGGAATAATGAGGAGTTGCTTAGCAATATCGCGGCCAACGTTATTAAGTCGTTATAGATCAATGACTTAATAAATTTAGCTACAAGCTTCATCGAATGCACTGTAGCGATTTCGCTACAGTCAGGTGCGTGAAAAAAAGCCTATGTGGATCAAAGCCTTGCATGGCGCGCAAAAAGCAGGGTTGTAGCGATATCGTTACGCTGTAGCGCTTTCAGTACACGGAATGTCGTTCTCAGACCAAATCTGGAATGCGCCCCATTGTAGGAGCGAGCTTGCTCGCGAAGATCGTCAACGATGACCCGGGAAGCCTGGATGAACGTAGCGCACTCGCGTTTTTCGCGAGCAAGCTCGCTCCTACAGTGGATGGAACATGGCTCAAGGCTTGTTGGGAATGCCGTATTTGCGCAGGCGATGGGCGATAGCCGTGTGAGAGGTTTGCAGCCGGCTGGCCAGTTGGCGGGTCGAGGGGTAGCGGCTGTAGAGGCTTTCCAGCAGGCTGCGCTCGAAGTCTTCCACGGCCTGTTCCAGGCTGTCGACTTCGCCATCGCTCTGGCGCGCTACAGAGGTGCCGGCGATGTCCAGGTCGCCGATGTCCACCAGGCTGCTTTCGCAGATGGCGGCAGCGCGGAAGATTACGTTTTGCAACTGCCGCACGTTGCCCGGCCAGTGGTTGCCCAGCAGGGCTGGATAGGTACCCGGCGCCAGACGGCAGACCGGGCGCTGGATCTGCGCGCAGGCTTGCTGCATGAAGTAGCGCGCCAGCAGCAGGATGTCCTGGCCGCGTTCACGCAAGGGCGGCACAGCGACGTTGAGCACGTTGAGGCGGTAAAACAGGTCTTCACGAAAGGTGCCTTCGCTGACCATCTTTTCCAGGTCGCGGTGGGTGGCGCTGAGGATGCGCACATTGACCTTCACCTCGCGGTCGCCACCCACGCGGCGAAAGCTGCCGTCGTTGAGAAAGCGCAGCAGTTTGGCTTGCAAGTACGGCGACATCTCACCGATCTCATCGAGAAATACCGTGCCCTGGTTGGCCAGCTCCATCAGCCCCGGTTTGCCACCGCGTTGCGCGCCGGTAAAGGCGCCAGGCGCATAGCCGAACAATTCACTTTCGGCGAGATTTTCCGGCAGTGCCGCGCAGTTCAATGCCAGAAACGGCGCACTGTGACGCGCACTGATGGCGTGGCAGGCGCGGGCCACCAGCTCTTTGCCGGTGCCGGTTTCACCCTGGATCAGCAGCGGTGCATCCAGCGCCGCCACCCGTTGCGCCCGTGCCTTGAGCGTGCGGATCGCCGGGGATTCGCCCAACAGCGCATCAAACCCTTCGGCATGGTCATGGTGCAGCGCCGACAGTTGCTCGCCGATGCGGTTGGGCTGGTAGAGGGTGAGCAGGGCGCCGGCGTCGGTGATCGGCGTGGCGCCCAGCAGCAGGGTCTGGCCGTTCACGCTGATCTCGCGTAGCGGCAAGCGAAAGCCCTGCTCCAGCAGGGTCTCCAGCAAGGCCGGGTCATCGAACAGTTCGGCGATGCTCTCACCGGCCGGTTCGCGCCCGTACAAGGCGATCAACGCCGGGTTGGCCAGCAGGATCTTGCCAGCGCTGTCCAAAGCCAGTACCGGGTCGGTCATGGCCGCCAGCAGGGCGTCGAGTTGCAAGTGGCGGCGCTGGCCCGGAAGGATGTCGACCACCTTCACCGCCTGCACGCCGTGCACGCTGAACAACGCGTCGCGCAGTTCTTCGAGCACTTCGGGGCTGAGGGTCGGCGCGTCGATATAGACGTTGGGCGGCACCATCTCCACCGCATCCAGATTGAGATTGCGCCCACCGAGCAAGGCCAGGACTTCCTGGGTAATGCCGACGCGGTCGATGAAGCTGACGTGGATACGCATGGGGCGGATCTTGATTCTGGAGTGCTGAGGGTGGCCAGTATGCCTTGGAGCCGGTGGAGATCAAAATGTGGGAGCTGGCTTGCCTGCGATGGCGGTGGGTCAGTAGCGAAAATATCGTCTGACAGGTCGCTATCGCAGGCAAGCCAGCTCCCACATTCGACTGGGGGGGCAGGTTATTCCAGGTGTTCGGGTTTGACCGGGTCGCCGGATTTCATATCCAACTGCTGGCGCACATTCTCAAACATCAGATCGTAATGCTTGTGCTGTGAACCGACGCTGCTATGGGTCTTGGGAATACCGTACTTTTCAACAATCTTGGTCACATTGCTGGCGAAGTTGTAGGCCTGGTCCTTGGGCAGGAAAAAGGTTTCTTTCATGTCCTTGCCCTGGATGCTGCCATGCAGGGTGAACTGCATGCCTTTGCCTTCGCGGTCATCCGTGACGACTTCATAGTCCAGGCACAGGTCGTAGCTGACATCGTCCTTGTTCAGCGCGTGTCGCTCGATATGCAGGTGACCGGGTTCAAAGATAGCCATAGGCGTTTCTCCTCAACTTCACAGGTAGGTGATGCCAGGTTTGGCCGTGCTGATGCGGGTGCCGGCGCTGCCCTGGACGATGGCTTCGATGTCCGAGAGTGAACCGATCACCGCGGTTTTGCCAGTCTGGCGGGCGAACTCGCAGGCGGCTTGTACCTTGGGGCCCATGGAGCCGGCGGCGAAGCCGAGTTTTTCCATGTCGTCCGGATGGGCCTGGCCGATGGCCTTCTGGGTGGGCTTGCCGAAGTCGATAAAGGCGGCGTTGACGTCGGTGGCGATCACCAGCAAATCGGCCTCCAGTTGCGTGGCCAGCAAGGAGGAACACAGGTCTTTGTCGATTACGGCTTCAATGCCGCGCAGCTTGCCATCTTCGCCATACAGGGTAGGGATGCCGCCGCCACCGGCGCAGATCACGATGGCGCTTTTTTCCAGCAGCCATTTGATCGGGCGAATTTCAAAGATGCGTTTGGGGCGCGGGCTGGCGACCACGCGGCGGTATTTGTCGCCGTCGGGCGCGATGGCCCAGCCTTTTTCAGCGGCGAGTTTTTCCGCTTCGGCCTTGGCATACACCGGGCCGATGGGCTTGGTGGGGTTCTGGAAGGCCGGGTCCTTGGCGTCCACTTCCACTTGGGTAAGCAGGGTGGCGAATGGCACTTCGAAGTCCAGCAGGTTGCCCAGTTCCTGTTCGATGATGTAGCCGATCATGCCCTCGGTCTCGGCGCCCAGCACGTCCAGCGGGTAAGGCGAGACGCTGGTGTAGGCCGCCGCCTGCAACGACAGCAGGCCCACTTGCGGGCCGTTGCCGTGGGCGATCACCAGCTCGTTGCCGGGGTGGATCTTGGCGATCTGTTCGGTGGCGATACGGATGTTGGCGCGTTGGTTGTCTGCGGTCATGGGTTCACCACGACGCAGGAGGGCGTTGCCGCCCAGGGCTACGACGATGCGCATAATGCAATCCTTCTAGAACTCGCAATCCTGTGTAGGAGCGAGCTTGCTCGCGAAGGTGGTCAACGATAACGCGCCCATTCTGGATGAACGCGGTGCCCTTGAGTTTTTCGCGAGCAAGCTCGCTCCTACAGCGGGATCGCAGCAGGGTTTAGATATCCGCCAACGCCGACACTAGAATCGCCTTGATGGTATGCATGCGGTTTTCCGCCTGCTCAAACGCGATGTTGGCCGGCGACTCGAAGACTTCCTCGGTCACTTCCACGCCATTGGCCAGGTGCGGATAGCGCGCAGCGATGTCCTTGCCGACCTTGGTTTCGCTGTTATGGAACGCCGGCAAACAGTGCATGAATTTCACCCGAGGGTTGCCCGAGGCTTTCATCATCTTGGCGTTGACCTGGTACGGCAGCAGTTGCTCGATGCGCTCGTCCCACGCTTCCACCGGTTCGCCCATGGACACCCAGATATCGGTGTGGATGAAGTCCACACCCTTCACGGCTTCTTTCGGGTCTTCGGTGATGGTGATGCGTGCGCCGCTTTCCTCGGCAAAGGCCTGGCATTGCTTGATGAAATCCTCGTGCGGCCACAGCGCTTTCGGCGCGCCGATGCGCACGTCCATGCCGAGCTTGGCGCCGATCATCAGCAGCGAGTTGCCCATGTTGTAGCGGGCGTCCCCGAGGTAGGCGTAGCTGATGTCATGCAGCGGCTTGTCGCTGTGTTCGCGCATGGTCAGGGTGTCGGCGATCATTTGGGTCGGGTGGAATTCGGCAGTGAGGCCGTTGAACACCGGCACACCGGCGAACTTGGCCAGCTCTTCGACGATTTCCTGTTCAAAGCCACGGTACTCGATGGCATCGAACATCCGGCCCAGGACGCGGGCGGTGTCTTTCATGCTTTCTTTGTGGCCGATCTGCGACGACACCGGATCGATATAGGTGACGTGGGCGCCCTGGTCATGGGCTGCGACCTCGAAGGCGCAACGGGTGCGGGTCGAGGTTTTTTCGAAGATCAGCGCGATGTTCTTGCCTTGCAGGTGCGGACGTTCGGTGCCGGTGTATTTGGCGCGTTTGAGGTCGCGCGACAGGTCCAGCAGGTAATGCAGCTCGCGAGTGGTGTGGTGCATCAGCGACAGCAGGCTGCGGTTGCGCATATTGAAAGCCATGATGAAATCTCCTTAATAGTCGATAGGGTCGCGGATGATCGGGCAGGTCATGCAGTGGCCGCCGCCACGGCCTCGGCCGAGCTCACCGGCGCTGATGGTGATCACTTCTACACCGGCCTTGCGCAGCAGGGTGTTGGTGTAGGTGTTGCGGTCGTAGCCAATCACCACGCCCGGTTCCACGGCCACCACGTTGTTGCCGTCATCCCATTGCTCGCGTTCGGCGGCGAAGCTGTTGCCGCCGGTCTCGACCACGCGCAGGGCCTTGAGGTTGAGCGCTGCGGCCACGGTTTCGAGGAAGTTGGTTTTCTCACGTTGAATATCGATACCGTGGGGCTTGCTCTCGTCAGGGCGCAGGGTGAAAGGCACGATCTGGTTGACCACTTCAGGGAAGACGGTGACCAGGTCGCGGTCGCAGAAGCTGAACACGGTGTCCAGGTGCATCGCGGCGCGGGATTTAGGCAGGCCGGCAACGATGACACGCTCCACGGCTTTGTTCTTGAACAGGTTGCGCGCCAGTTGGCCGATGGCCTGGTGAGACGAGCGCTCGCCCATGCCGATCAACACCACGCCGTTGCCAATCGGCATCACGTCGCCGCCTTCCAGCGTGGCAGCGCCGTGCTCCTGGTCGGGGTCGCCGTACCAGATCTGGAAGTCCGCGTTGGTGAACTCAGGGTGGAATTTGTAAATGGCGCTGGTCAGCAGGGTTTCCTGGCGTCGCGCCGGCCAGTACATCGGGTTGAGCGTTACGCCGCCGTAGATCCAGCAGGTGGTGTCGCGGGTGAACTGGGTGTTGGGCAGCGGCGGCAGGATGAAGCTGGCGTGGCCGAGGAAGTCGCGGAACATCTCGATGGTCTTGCCACCAAAGCTGCTCGGCAGGTCATCGGCCGACACGCCGCCAATCAGGAACTCGCTGATCTTGCGCGGCTCCAGGCTACGCAGCCACGAGCCGACTTCATCGACCAGGCCCAGGCCGACGGTGTTGGCGGTGATCTTGCGTTCCAGAATCCAGTCCAACGCTTCGGGGTTGGCGACGATGTCGGTGAGCAGGTTGTGCATTTCCAGCACATCAATGTCCCGCTCGCGCATCTTGGTGACGAAGTCGAAGTGGTCGCGCTTGGCCTGGGCCACCCACAGCACATCATCGAACAGCAGTTCGTCGCAGTTGTTGGGGGTCAGCCGCTGGTGGGCCAAACCTGGGGAGCACACCATGACTTTGCGCAGTTTGCCGGCTTCGGAATGTACGCCGTACTTCACTTTTTCCGTGGTCATTACAGATCCTCCAGTGAACAACAATTACAGGGTCAGGAAGCCGTCGTAGAGCCCATAGGCCGCCACCAGGGCGCCAATGACCACTGCGGCGAAAATCAGCTTCTCGACGGGGGTGAAAATCGGTTTGCCCAGTTCACGCTTGGCCTTGGCGAACAGGATCGCGCCGGGTGCGTAGAGCAGGGCGGAGAGCAGCAAGTATTTGGTGCCGCCGGCATACAGCAGCCAGATCGCATAGATCAGGGCGATGGCGCCGATGAACAGGTCTTTCTTGCGCTCTTTGAGGGCGTTTTCGTAGGTCTCGCCGCGCACCGCCAGCAGCAGGGCATAGGCCGCCGACCACAGGTAAGGCACCAGGATCATCGAGGTGGCGAGGTAGATCAGTGACAGGTAGGTGCTGGCGGAAAACAGCGTGATCACCAGGAATATCTGCACCATTGCGTTGGTCAGCCACAGTGCGTTGACCGGCACATGGTTGGCGTTTTCCTTGCGCAGGAACGCCGGCATGGTGTGGTCTTTGGCGGCGGCGAACATGATCTCCGCACACAGCAGCACCCAGGACAGCAGCGCGCCGAGCAGCGAGATAATCAAGCCGACGCTGATCAGCACCGCGCCCCAGTGGCCCACCACATGCTCCAGCACGGCGGCCATCGACGGGTTCTGCAGCTTGGCCAGTTCCGGCTGGGTCATGATCCCCAGGGACAGCACGTTCACCAGCATCAGGAACAGCAGCACAGTGATAAAGCCGATCACGGTGGCCTTGCCCACGTCACTGCGTTTCTCGGCACGGGACGAGAAGATGCTCGCGCCTTCGATGCCGATAAACACCCATACGGTGACCAGCATCATGTTGCGCACCTGGTTCATCACACTGCCCAGGTCCGGGTTTTTTACGCCCCAGATGTCTGCGGTGAAGATGTCCAGCTTGAACGCGAACAGCGCGATGAGCACGAACAGCAGCAGCGGCACCACCTTGGCGACGGTGGTCACCAGGTTGATGAACGCCGCTTCCTTGATCCCGCGCAGCACCAGGAAATGCACGGCCCATAACAGCACTGACGCAGCGATCACCGCCGTCGGGGTATTGCCCTCGCCAAAGACCGGGAAGAAGTAGCCCAGGGTGCTGAACAGCAAGACGAAGTAGCCGACGTTGCCCAGCCACGCGCTGATCCAATAACCCCAGGCGGATGAAAAGCCCATGTAGTCGCCGAAACCGGCCTTGGCGTAGGCGTATACCCCGCCGTCGAGGTCAGGCTTGCGGTTGGCGAGGGTCTGGAACACGAATGCGAGGGTCAACATGCCGATGGCGGTAATCACCCAGCCGATCAACACTGCACCGACATCGGCGCTGGCGGCCATGTTTTGTGGCAATGAAAAGATGCCGCCGCCAATCATCGAGCCGACGACAAGTGCGACCAGGGCGCCTAATCGAAGTTTTCCGGGAGTTTCAGACATTGCATGACTCCAATGCAGGAGAAGAGAGACCACAGAATAATTCCGTGCGCTAATCAAACAGCTGACTCAGATCACTTCATTGGCACATTCCATTGTGAATTAACGACTTAGGGTGAGGTTTTGCGGGCGTAAAAAACCCGCAAAGACGCCGAGTAGAGCGCTCTCTGCTTTATGGTTAATCATTTGGTCGGGGCATGGGTGTTGACGCTAGTTCGTATTTTCGAATGTGCAAATTTTTTGTACGCTGTTTGACGAACACTTCATAATTGACGTATTTAAATTCTAAATAAGCCTAAACTTTGTGCCTTTACATATCCTTATGTTATGACACCTTCATTCATTTGAATTACTTGTGTGCGCAGTTGTCGCCCCATCGTTTATTCCGAGGAACCTGCATGTCCCAACCCGCCCAGAAACTTCGGCTCAGTGCCCTTATTGCCCTGGTGGTGGGCTCGATGATTGGCGGCGGCATCTTTTCATTGCCGCAGAACATGGCTGCGCGTGCCGAAGTGGGGGCCATCTTGATCGGCTGGGCAATCACCGCCATCGGCATGCTGACGTTAGCCTTTGTGTTCCAGACGTTGGCGAACCGTAAGCCCGAACTGGATTCCGGGGTGTATGCCTACGCCAAGGCGGGTTTCGGTGACTACATGGGCTTTTCATCCGCCTGGGGTTACTGGATCAGTGCGTGGATGGGCAACGTCGGTTATTTCGTCTTGCTGTTCAGCACCCTCGGCTACTTTTTTCCGGCGTTCGGCCAGGGCAATACACCGCTCGCCATCGGCTGCGCGTCTCTGTTGCTGTGGGCCGTGCATTTTCTGGTGATGCGCGGGATCAAAGAGGCAGCGTTCATCAACCAAGTGACGACGGTGGCGAAGATCGTGCCGCTGCTGATGTTTATCGTGATCGCCGCCGTTGCGTTCAAGGCGGATATCTTCACTCGCGATATCTGGGGCCTGGGCAACCCGCAGATGGGCAGCGTGGTCGAGCAGGTGCGCCATATGATGTTGGTCACGGTGTTCGTATTTATCGGGATCGAAGGCGCCAGTGTGTATTCGGCGCGGGCGCAGAAGCGCTCGGACGTGGGGCGCGCCACGGTGATTGGTTTCGTGGGCGTGCTGGCCTTGTTGGTGTTGGTGAATGTGCTGTCCCTGGGCATCATGAGCCAGCCGGAGCTGGCGCAATTGCAGAACCCGTCCCTGGCCGGTGTGTTGGAGCATATCGTCGGGCCTTGGGGTGCGGTATTGATCAGTATCGGCCTGGCGGTTTCGCTGCTCGGCGCGTTGCTCTCCTGGGCGCTGCTGTGCGCGGAAATCCTCTATGCCACCGCTCAGGACAAGACCATGCCGGCGTTCCTGAAGAAGGAAAACGCCAATCAGGTGCCGGTCAATGCCTTATGGCTGACCAACGTGATGATCCAGGCATTCCTGGTGATCACGCTGTTTTCAGCCAGCACCTACACCACCCTGATCTACCTGGCGTCCTCGATGATCCTGGTGCCTTACCTGTGGTCGGCGGCCTATGCGGTGCTGTTGAGCGCGCGCGGCGAAACCTATGCAGGCTGGCAGCACCGGCGCATGAAAGATCTGCTGGTGGGGCTGGTTGCCCTCGGCTACGCGATCTGGCTGCTGTATGCGGGGGGCTTGAAGTACTTGCTGCTGTCGGCGTTGCTGTACGCACCGGGTGTGATCCTGTTTGCCCTGGCCAAGCGCGAGCAGGGCCAACCCTTGTTTACCACCGTGGAAAAAGGCATTTTCAGCGGCGTGGTCGCGGGCGCCGGGTTAGCCGCGTATGGGTTGTACAGCGGGGTATTGTCACTGTGAGATTGGCGTATCAACCGCCCTACGACTGGGCGGCGATGCTGGGGTTCCTATCGGCGCGGGCGATTACCGGGTTGGAAACTGTGGTCGCCGGGGTGTATCGACGCAGTATCAGTGTGGCTGGGCGACATGGCTGGGTCAGCGTCGAACCGGGAGCGGGGGATTGGCTGGAGGTGACGGTCGACTTTCCTGAGCCTGCCGTTATGCCTGAGATCGAGCGGCGCTTGCGCAGGATGTTTGATCTGGATGCGGTGCCTGAGGTGATCAACGCGCAATTGTCGCAAGATCCCCTAATGGCGCAACTGGTTGCGGCCCGCCCTGGCCTGCGGTTGCCTGGCACCTGGGATGGGTTGGAATTGGCGATTCGTGCGGTGCTGGGCCAGCAGATCACCGTGGTGGCGGCGATTCGCCTGGCGGGCAAGCTGGTGGCGCAGTATGGCCAGACCCTGCAAACCCCGCACGCCGGTATTACCCACTTGTTCCCGACACCTGAAGTGCTGGCGGCCGCAGACCTGGCCACCCTGGGCATGCCCAGGGCGCGAGGCCGTACCTTGTCTGGTGTGGCCCAGGCGCTGTGGGATGATCCTCAGCTTTTCGAACCCAAGGCCAGCCTCAAGGACGGCGTTGCACAGTTGGTGGCGTTGCCGGGGATTGGAGAGTGGACCGCGCAGTACATCGCCATGCGCCAGTTGCGCGAGGTGGATGCGTTTGCGTCGGGGGATATCGGGTTGATCAATGCTTTGGCGGCCTTGGAGGGTGGGCCGGTGTCGGCGCGGCAGTTATTGGCGCGGGCCGAGGCGTGGCGGCCGTTGAGGGCGTATGCGGCGCAGCATTTGTGGACTTCGTTGAACCGCGGGGATTGATAGCGACGGTGATGGCCCCATCGCGGGCAAGCCCGGCTCCCACAGTGGACCGCGTTGTCTGATCCTGTGGGAGCTGGCTTGCCTGCGATAGCGGTGCCCAGGTCACCACTGAGGTCTATGTGACCCTAACTCCACCGCCGGCAAATCCCACTGCAACGGCGTGCCACTGATGCTCAGCGGCGCGAGCAGCCGATGGGCCTGGCCCCAGGCTGTCTGCTCCACGACCAGGCCTTGGTCATTTATGTCTTCTTCGCGCAATGCCGCTTGCTGTGGCACTTGCCCGGCCTCCACCAGCAACTTCGCCGTACGCGCCAACGACAAGCGCGCCGAACCGCCGCGTCCGGAGTCCAGGCGCTCGGCCAACGCCCGGATCGCACTGGCGGCCATCAAATAGCCGGTGGCGTGGTCCAGCGCCTGCACCGGCAGCGGCAGCGGTTTATCCGTCTGTTTCCAGGCCATGCCGGCCTCGGCAATCCCGCTGCTCATCTGCACTAGGCTGTCAAAGCCACGACGATTACGCCATGGGCCGCTCCAGCCGTAGGCGTTGAGGCTGACGTCGATCAGGCCGGGGGCGAGGTGCTGCCGTTCGCCAAGGGTATAACCCAGTTGCTCAAGGGCATCGGCGCGGTAACCGTGAAACAGAATGTCGGCGTCCTTGAGCAACGCTTCAAACACCTGCCGGTCGTCGTGGCGCTTTAGATCAAGGCGAGCGCAGCGTTTACCCAGGGTCATTTCCGGGACGACGCCAGGTTCGTTCCAGGTGGGTGAGTCGATGCGCAGTACGTCGGCACCTAAGCCTGCGAGGAACCGACTGGCCACCGGGCCGGCCAGCACCCGGGTCAAATCCAGCACCTTGATGCCAGCCAGTGGGCGAGCGGCTGAGCCGAGCCAGGGTTTGTCGATGCCGGGTTCGAAGACCTGGCGCTGGATCAACGCCTCGGCGTTTACCGCCAAGCCTTGGGGGTGCTGCTGCCAGGCTTGCCAGCTACGCATCTGAGCCGCACAACCGCCTGCATCGACAATCGCCTGTTCCAGTTCGGCGGCTTTCCAGGTCGCGACTCTACTCGCCATGGCGGCGCGATCAGCGGCGGGCCCCAATACCCGCTCAGCCGCTGCACGATGATGGGGCGCGTTGGTGTGCAGGCGGATCCAGCCATCGACGCTGGCGTAATCACCCGCTACCGGGTCCCACAAAGGCGGCACTTGCCACCCCACGGGGCGAATCGACGAGGAGAACCACAACGAGGCCAACCGCCGATCCACGCTGACGCTGGGCAGGCGCCCGGTTTGTTGCTCAATCAACTGGGCGATAGCCT
The DNA here is from genome assembly GCF_003408955.1 of Pseudomonas sp. GL93. Classification (NCBI taxonomy): domain Bacteria; kingdom Pseudomonadati; phylum Pseudomonadota; class Gammaproteobacteria; order Pseudomonadales; family Pseudomonadaceae; genus Pseudomonas; species Pseudomonas sp. GL93. Next base: position 30,098 of record NZ_NKRF01000088.1, on the reverse strand, counting down.
GGCCCGCGGCGCCGATGCTGGCGGCCGCCAGGTCAGTGACGGCGAAGGTCGAGGGCAGGGCACCGGCCTGGGCCTGGGGCAGTGGGGCGTGCGGTAAAGCGAGTGCGGCTTGGATGGGAGTCAGCAGGTCAGTCATCAAAGGCCCTCCGTAAGAGAAGGGCCACTATAGAAGATCATCCCACCGGTGTGGCAACCCCAGGGATCAAGGGCAGTTCGATGCTGGCGATAAAGCCGCCATCGGGATGGTTGGCCAGGATCAGGTTGCCGCCATGGCGCTCGGCGGCGCGACGGGCAATGGCCAGGCCCAGGCCATGGCCTTGCGCGGTCTGGCCCGGCGCCCGGTAGAACGGCTCGCCCAATTGGCTCAGGTGCTCGGCTTCAACGCCGGGGCCGTGGTCGCGTACGCTGATCAAAATGCGCCCGCCCTGATGCTGGGCCTGCAATTCAATCGGTTCGCCCGCCGGGTTGAAGCGTTGGGCGTTGCGCAGCAGGTTGTCCACGGCGCGTTCGATCATGGTCGGCCAGCCTTTAAGCTGCAAATCATTGGCAGTCGTCAGTTGCACCACTTGCTCGGGGGCACTGAGTTGGGCGTCCTTTTGCAGCGTTTTAAGCAACGGGGTGAGGTCGATGTCTTCGGCGCTGGCGTTGTCGGCGTCGACCCGTGCCAATACCAAAATTTCGCTGATCAAGGCTTCCAGGCGATCGCATTCGCGGGTCAGGCGCGGCCAGAGTTTTTCCCGTTCTTCGGGGCTGGCGCGCTCGGCCAGGGCCAGGGCGATACGCAAGCGCGCCAATGGCGAGCGCAGTTCGTGGGAGACGTCGCGCAGCAACTGGCGCTGGCTGCCGATCAGGCTTTGCAGGCGCGCGCCCATGCGGTTGAAGTCGTTGGCCAGCACGCCGAATTCATCGCGCCTGTTGGCCAGTTGCGCCAGGCTGTTCTGCTGATAGGTGGTTTGCCCCAGGTCATGCACCGCGCCGCGCAGACGGCTGAGCGGGCGGGTGATGGACAAGGTCACCAGCAGGCTGAACAGGGTCAGCACCACCAGGGTAATCGCCAATGCACTGAGCGGCCACAGCAGGCTGCTGCGGTGCCAGGCGTCCAGCTCCGGGTGAGGAATACGGTAGATCAGCAGATAGGTATCGCCGGTTTTGTCGCTGGTGTATTCGGCGGTCAGGCGGCGCCACGGCAGGTGGCCGTCCTGGCTGTCGTTCTGCCGGGCTTCGAACGCGGCGGCGCGGCGCGGGAAGGTGCCGCGCACCACTGGCTCGCCGCTTTCGTTAAGCACTTGCACGTCAATGTGGTACTGGCGTTTGCGTTGTTGCAGCAAGTCCTGGGCGGCGTCTTCGCCCTGGCTTTCGTAGAGCTGCGTCCACTCTTGGGCCAGGTTGTTGAGGCCAGGGTGGCGGCTGAGAATCCAGGCGTCCTGGTTGAGCATGTGCCCAAGCAGGATCGACAAACCGGCAACCAGGGCGATGGCCAGCCAGAAACTCGCCAGGATACGCCAGAACAATGAACGCACAGGAAACCCTCAAACAGGAAAAGCCCAGCGGCGCGAACCACTGGGCTGGGGTGAAGCTAGGCCATTATTGCGCTTTTTGCGCTTGCTGGGCTTTCCAGGCCTGGAACTCTTTCCATTCGGCGCGGCGCTCGGCTTGCTTCTTGACGATCTCGTCGTACTTCTTCTGTTGGTCGGGCTTGAGCACGGCACGGATATCGGCCTGGGTTTTCTGCTTGCCGGCGGCGATTTCGTCCTGCATGGCTTTCTGGTCAGCGGCTGGCAGTTTGTCCAGGTACTTTTGGGTCAGGTCTTTGCGGGCGTGCCATTGGTCACCCATCAGCTTGCGGATCTGCTCGCGCTGCTCCTTGCTCAAGTCCAGTTGGCTGAACGGGCCGCCTTTGCCACGCGGGCCGTGTTCACCGTGGCCTGGGCCACCCATCATTCGGCTTTCAGGTCCACCCATGGGGCCTGGACCTTCCGGCATTGCCATGGCAACGGTGGGCAGGGCGGTGGCGAACATCAAAGCGATAAGGGTCTTGCGCATGGTGATTCTCCTGTCTCTATTCCGGTGAGTCCGGATGTGAGTAGGTTACGCAGAGCAAGGTCAGCGGCGGTCAGGGGAGGGGAAAGCTTCGGGAAAGACGGGGTTGATAGGAACTGACAAAACCCTTGAAGGTGATGAAATCAATGGTGGGAGCTGGCTTGCCTGCGATAGCGGTGGGCCAGTTAGCATAACGGTGGACTGACACACCGCTATCGCAGGCAAGCCAGCTCCCACAGGGTTAAGCGTGGTGTTTAGAGGCTGTAGTAATAGCCACGACTGCGCAACGCCACGATCCGTGGCCGGCCATCGGGGTGTGGGCCGATCTTTTTGCGCAGGTTGCTGACGTGCATGTCCAGGCTGCGGTCATACAGGGTCAGCTTGCGGCCCAGGGCGATCTGCGCCAGTTCCTGTTTGTCCAGGGGCTCGCCGGGTTGACGCAGCAAGGCTTCGAGCAGACGGCTTTCGGAGACGGTCAGGGCGAACTCCTGTTCATCGATGCTGACCACGCCGCGCACCGGGCTGAAGCACAGGTCGCCCAGTTCCAGCTGCGTCGATACCGCGGCCGGGTGGCTGCGGCGTAACACGGCGCGCAGGCGCGCCGTCAGTTCGCGCGGATCGCAAGGCTTGGCCAGGTAGTCATCGGCGCCCAGTTCCAGGCCGAGGATGCGGTCCAGGGGCTCGCCCCGGGCCGAGAGCATCAGCACCGGCAGCTCCGGGTGGTCGTTGCGCAATTGCTTGAGCAGTTCCAGGCCGCTGCCGTCGGGCAGCATCACATCCAGTACGACGGCCGCCGGCGCACTGTCGGCCAAGGCTTTCCGGGCGCTCAAGCCGTCGTGGCAGGCGCGCACCTGGAAACCCTCCTGGCTCAACCAACTGGTCAGCAGCTCACAGAGCTCCTGGTCATCATCTATCAGTAACAGCTCGCTCATGACTCACTCAATTTAGCCATTGTCGGCGGCGAAGGCCCCACCGGTGACCCCGTGAGCCATTAGGAGTACGCCGAAACGATTAGGTTCGACGCAGCCGGGCTCAAGGCAAGACTTGCTTGAACGGCTTGATCACCACATCGGCATAGACGCCTGCTGCAACGTAAGGGTCTGCCTTGGCCCAGGCCTCGGCGTCGGCCAGGGAGGCGAACTCGGCCACGATCAGGCTGCCGGTGAAACCGGCGTCGCCCGGGTCATTGCTGTCGACGGCCGGGTGCGGGCCAGCCAGTACGATGCGGCCTTCGGCTTGCAGCTGTTTGAGGCGCTCGACGTGGGCCGGGCGTACGCTCAGGCGTTTTTCCAGCGAGTTGGCAACGTCGGTGGCAATGATGGCGTAGAGCATGTCAGTCCTCGGTTTTCGGTGTGGTAGCTGCGGTGTCATGCAGGTGGCGCGACAGGTAGATACCCTGGCCGATCAAAAACAATACGGTCATGCCCAGGCTGCCGAACACTTTGAAGTCGACCCAGTAGTCCTGGAAGGTGAAGGCCACGAACAGGTTGGCGGCACCGCAGAACAGGAAAAATACGATCCAGGCCACGTTCAGGCGCACCCACACCGGCTCCGGCAAGGTCAGCGCATGGCCCATGATCCGCTTGATCAGCAGGCGGTCACCAATGAAGTGACTGCCGATGAACACCAGGGCAAACAGCCAGTTCACCACCGGGGCTTTCCATTTAAGGAAGGTTTCGCTGTGGAAGGCCAGTGTCAGGCCACCGAATACCAGGCAGGCGATAAGGGTGAGCCACTGGCTTTTTTCCAGCTTGCGCTGGGAGATGAAGATGGCGCCGTAGACCAGGATGGAGCTGACGATCAGTACGGCCGTGGCGCTGTAGATGCCCCCGAACGACAGCTGCTGGCCGGCGATTTCGATGACCCTGGGGTCGAGTTTGGTAACGATGAAAAACAGCAACAGCGGGATGAAGTCGATGAATTGTTTCACAGTAAGAGCCAGAAGCTGGATGTGGCGGCATAATAACAAACATCCTTGGTTGCGATAGCGCCAGCTGACTTGAGGTTACACACTCCCGTGAATGTTGATTTGCACTGCCACAGCACGGCCTCCGACGGCGCCCTGGCGCCCGCGGTACTGGTTGCGCGTGCGTTTGAAAAAGGCGTGCGAGTTTTGGCATTGACCGACCACGACACCCTCGAGGGTCTCGATGAAGCCCGCCAGGCCGCGCATTCCCTGGGCATGCAGCTGGTCAACGGCGTGGAATTGTCCTGCACCTGGGGCGGCGCCACCATTCATGTACTTGGCTACGGTTTCGATCAGAATGCCCCGCCGTTGGTTGCGGCGATTGCCCAATTGCACGATGGCCGCTGGCTGCGGTCCGAAGAAATAAGCCGCAAGCTCAGCCTTAAAGGCATGCCAGGTGCCCTCGACGGCGCCCGTGCCATCCAGCAAGAGCTGGGCGACAGCGGCAACGCACCGGCCCGTCCGCACTTTGCCGACTGGATGGTACGTGAAGGGTATGTAAAGGATCGCGCCGAAGCCTTTCGCAAATGGCTGGGCGCCGGCAAGTTGGGCGATGTGAAGCTGCATTGGCCGACCCTGGAAGACACCGTCCAGACCCTGCGGGACTCCGGGGCCTGGGTCAGCCTGGCGCATCCCTGGCATTACGATTTCACCCGCAGCAAGCGCCGCAAGCTGATCAGCGACTATATTGGTGCGGGTGGCCACGCGATCGAGGTGGTCAACGGGCATCAACCGGCGGAACAGGTCGGCAGCCTGGCGATCCTTGCCCGCGAATTTGGTCTGCTGGTCAGTGCCGGCAGTGATTTTCATGGCCCAGGCGGCTGGTCCGAAATTGGTGAGTATCGCCAGGTTCCGGAAGATTTGCCGCTGTTGTGGGGGCGATTCAAGCATGACCCCATTATTGCCACCGTCTGAACAGGTAGAGCACGTGAGTCAATTCTTCCAGATTCATCCGGAAAACCCTCAGGCGCGCCTGATTAAACAGGCCGTGGAGATCATCCGCGCCGGTGGTGTAGTCATCTACCCGACGGATTCGTCTTACGCCATTGGCTGCCAGATCGGCGACAAGGGCGCGGTCGAGCGGGTAAGACGCCTGCGCCAGCTGGACGACAAGCACAACTTTGCGCTGATCTGCAGCGACCTGTCCCAGCTCGGGCTGTTCGCCAAGGTCGACACCGGCACGTTCCGTCTGCTCAAGGCCCACACGCCGGGGCCCTACACCTTTATCCTCAACGCCACCCGCGAAGTGCCGCGCCTGTTGCTGCACCCGAAAAAGCGCACCATCGGCCTGCGCGTGCCGGAACACCCGATCGCCCTGGCGCTGCTGGCCGAGCTGGGCGAACCGCTGATGAGCGTGTCGTTGATCCTGCCGGGTGAAACCGAACCGTTGTACGACCCTTACGAAATGCGCCGTTTGCTGGAGAAACACGTCGATCTGATCATCGACGGCGGCTACGGCGGCAACAAGGCCTCCACGGTGATCAACCTGGCCGACGGCGAGCCAGAAGTGGTGCGTGTGGGTTGTGGCGACCCGGCTCCGTTCATGGTCGAGGCCTGAATGTCGGCCGTGGAAACCGCTGATCCCCAGGCCGGCGCCCAGCAGGAACTGCCGTTTGCCATGGTGTACGGCCAGGCGGTCATGGAAATGCCCCTGGACCTGTACATCCCGCCGGACGCCCTGGAGGTGTTCCTTGAAGCCTTCGAAGGCCCGCTGGACTTGCTGCTGTACCTGATCCGCAAGCAGAACATCAACATCCTCGACATCCCGGTGGCAGAAATCACCCGCCAGTACATGGGCTATGTCGAGCTGATGCAGTCGGTGCGCCTGGAACTGGCCGCCGAGTACCTGGTGATGGCGGCCATGCTTGCCGAGATCAAGTCGCGCATGCTGTTGCCGCGTTCGGAGACGGTGGAGGCCGAAGAGGATGACCCGCGCGCCGAGCTGATCCGCCGCCTGCAGGAGTACGAGCGCTTCAAGGCTGCCGCCGAAGGCATCGACGGCCTGAGCCGTGTGGGCCGTGATGTGGTGGTGCCCAAGCTCGACGCCCCCGAGGCGCGCGCGCGCAAGTTGCTGCCAGACGTGAGCCTGGAAGAATTGCTGATGTCCATGGCCGAAGTACTGCGCCGTGGCGATATGTTTGAGAGCCACCAGGTCAGCCGTGAAGCGCTGTCCACCCGTGAGCGCATGAGCGATGTGCTGGAACGTCTCAAGGGCGGTGGGTTTGTGCCCTTTGTCGAGTTGTTCACCGCCGAAGAAGGGCGCCTGGGCGTGGTGGTGACCTTTATGGCGATCCTGGAGCTGGTCAAGGAGTCCTTGGTCGAGCTGGTGCAGAATGAGCCTTTTGCGGCTATCCACGTGCGGGCGCGAGCCGAATAACGAGCTGAATCGATGAATCTGACTGAACCCCGCGAACTGGCCCCTTTGCTGGAGGCCTTTCTCCTGGCCTCGGGCAAACCGCAATCTTTGGAGCGCCTGTTCGAGCTCTTTGAAGAAGCCGAACGCCCGGAGCCGCCGGTCTTCAAGAAGGCCTTGGAGATCCTGCGCAAGTCCTGCGAGGGCCGTGCCTTTGAACTGCGCGAAGTGGCGTCGGGTTACCGCCTGCAGATCCGTGAGAAGTTTTCGCCGTGGGTCGGGCGTTTGTGGGAGGAACGCCCGCAGCGCTACTCCCGGGCGATGCTGGAGACCATGGCGCTGATCGCCTATCGCCAGCCCATCACTCGGGGCGAGATCGAAGACGTGCGTGGTGTGGCGGTCAACAGCCATATCGTCAAGACCCTGCTGGAGCGTGAGTGGATTCGCATCGTCGGCTACCGTGATGTGCCCGGTAAGCCGGCGATGTTCGCCACCACCAAGGTGTTCCTCGACCATTTCAACCTGAAAAACCTCGACGATTTGCCGCCCCTGGCCGAGCTGCGCGAAATGGAGGCCGAGCCAGTGCTCGACTTCGACGACGCGCCGGTGCCGCAAAGCCTGCAGGAACTGGCCGACGCCAGCGCCGAGCCGGAGGAGCCCAAGGACGAGACCAGTTTCCATACGTTGTTGCTGGAACTGGACGACATGGAGCAGGGCATCAAGACTGATTTCGACGATTTGCTGCGTGATGGTGCGGCGCAGCCGCAAACCCAGGTGAACGTTGAATCCGAGCCTGAGGTCGAAGCCGAAGACGATGTGCTTGGCGTGGCCCAGGCCCGGGAAAAGCTCCTGGCCGCCGTCGCCGCCCTCGAACAGCCGCCCCTGAGTGACGAAGAAGACGAAGCCCGGGCGCTGGCCGAGGCCATCGAAAACGAGCGCCGCCAACTCGAAGACTGACCCGTTCTGACTTTGACCGCGCAACCCATGTGGGAGCTGGCTTGCCTGCGATGCGGACCCCTCGGTCTCTCAGATGCAAGGAGGTGATGCCATCGCAGGCAAGCCAGCTCCCACAGAGGATCGACCATGAGTGCTATGAAAGACCCGTGTATCAGCGTCTGCAAATTCAGCGACGACATCTGCGTCGGCTGTGGCCGCAGCAAGCGTGAAATCCGTGCCTGGAAGAAACTCGACAAAACCGACAAACGCACGGTTCTGGCCGAAGCCCAGCTGCGATTGCTGGCCCTGGGCGCCACCGGTCGGCGGAAAAGCAAATGACTTGGGCGTTATCGACTAGTCTGTGATGCGCAACACGCGCCATGCGCGTATGATTCGCGACCCCTTGCCGACCTATTCGGCCAAGGCCCCGCTTTCAATACCCCTCAGGCCACGCCTGAATCGACCCACCGGGAGGTGCTTACGATGAATGACCAAGACCAGAAAGACCAGGAAATCGGCCCAGCAGGCGAAAAACTGCAAAAGGTGCTGGCGCGTATCGGCGTGGGCTCGCGCCGCGACGTCGAAGCCTGGATCACCCAGAAGCGCATCAAGGTCAACGGTGTCGAGGCCACCCTTGGCCAGCGCGTCGACCTGCACGATGCAATCACCATTGATGGCAAGGTCATCAAGCGTGAAGAGGCCGCCGAATCGGTGCGCCGCGTGATCATGTACAACAAGCCCGACGGCGAGATCTGCACCCGTGACGACCCGGAAGGCCGTCCGACCGTGTTCGACAAGATGCCCAAGCCTAAAGAAGGCCGCTGGATCAATATCGGCCGCCTGGACATCAACACCACCGGCTTGCTGATGTTCACCACCGACGGTGAGTTGGCCAACCGCCTGATGCACCCGTCCTACGAGATGGACCGTGAATACGCCGTGCGTGTCCGTGGTGAAGTCGATGATGAGATGATCGAACGTCTCAAGGCGGGCGTGGTGCTCGAAGACGGCCCGGCCAAGTTCACCGACATCAAGCAGGCGCCGGGTGGCGAAGGTTTCAACCACTGGTACCACTGCGTGGTGATGGAAGGCCGTAACCGTGAAGTGCGCCGCCTGTGGGAGTCCCAGGGCCTGGTGGTCAGCCGCCTTAAGCGCGTGCGTTTTGGTCCGGTGTTCCTGAACTCCGACCTGCCGATGGGCCGCTGGCGCGAAATGAGCCAGTACGAAGTCGATATCCTCAGCGCCGAAGTGGGCCTGACGCCCGTCGCTATGCCGCAGATGAACGCCAAGAGCAAAGACAAGCTTGAGCGTATGCAGCGTAAATCGTCGCGCCCGGTGCCACGTACCGAACGTGTTGCCCGCACCGTGCGCCCTGCGCTGGATGCACCGGCCACCGGCGGTCGTATCTCGCGTCAGCCGCACATTGAAGGCGAGCGCCGCCCCACCGCGCCATCGCGTCAAGAAGGCGAGCGTGCGCCACGTACGCCGCGTCCTGCCCCTGCAGGTGGTCGCAGCAACCGTGGTGAGGATCGCCCGGCCGACAACGCCAGCACCAAGCGTCCAGCCAAGCCAGCGGCGAACAAGCGCCCTGGCCCGAAACTGGTCGCGGATGAGCCGTCGGGCAAGCGCCGTGGCGCACCGGCCGGTTCCGGCCAGCGCCCTGGTTTTGGTCGCAAGAAGCCGCAGTGATGCGTTAAGCGCTGCACAAAAACGCCAACCCTAGGGTTGGCGTTTTTTTTACGATCTACATTTGAAATGCAACCAACTGTGGGAGCTGTACACGTCTGACGGTCTTTCAAAAGGCAAAGGCGCCATCAAACACCGGCTTGTCATCCAGCGCCAACACCCCACTGGCAAAGATCAAGTCCAGGTGATGACTGCCTTTCTGCCCGCCACCCAAGCCCAGGTGCAGCCCGCAGTGACGCTCTTCAAACCCGGCATTGCGCGCATACAGGTCCTTGACCCCTTCATTGGTGCCAATCCCCAACTCCTCCACGCGACGGTTGGACGGGTTGGCATTCAGGTACTTGTTGAAGTCATCCGCCAGCCCTGGCACTTCGCTGGCCACGCTGCAAACGGTGGAGTTCTCGATCCATAGCTCCAGCGGCGATTGCAGCACGCCGTATTTGCGTGCAAAGGGGATAGTACCTAGGAAGGTGCCGACAAACCGCACCTGGCCGTTGATGGCTTCGCTGTGGGTGGCGATTTCGCCAGGCGCCAGGTCGTGGTTGCCGACGCCGTTGATATTGGTCCACTTCTTGATGCTGCTCATCGGCGCTTCCAGGCGCGAACCGTGTTTGTCGGTAAAGCTCAGCACGTTGGCCTGGGCCATGCGCCGGATCAGGGTGGCGTTGAGGTCGGCGATGCGTTGGGGCTCGACGCTGAAGGTGTCGTAGAAATAGTCGCCGTAATCCTTGAACAGCAGGGATTTTTTCCAATGCTCGGCCATCACGCCTTGCAGGGCGCGGATAAAGTCCGGGCCTTCGGCGCGTGGGTTGGGCAGCGTGGAGGAATCGTAGAGAAACAGGTACAGGTCGCAGCTTTGAATGGCCTGGGCCAGGGTGTCGCTGGGCGCCAGGTCCAGGCGTTGCAGTTGGAAGTTGAAGCGGGCGGCGCTGCCTTGGGTGATGGCCTGCGCGATGGCGTCGTAGCGCTCGGTATGCCCCAGCAACACGGTGGGGCGATTCAGGCCGCTGAGGGCGGGGTGGTGCGCAAGGTAGTAGAGAAAGTGTTCGACAGCGCGGGCCTTGTCCATGACGGGTGTCCTTCTGTGCCTTGGGTAAGGGGGCAGGCGCCGTGCACAGCGCCTGCCGGATGCCTGCCGGGTATTAGAAAGGCCACATCGCGGTGCCAAAAGGCACAACGGCATCGGCTTGCATCATTTCAACGGCGGCCTCATGGGTCGGCGCTTCAAACCAATCGTCGAGTTGCAGTTCGGTTTCCAGGTCGTTTTCCAGTGCTTGCATGGTGTATCTCCTAGAGGACGTTGATTGAGAACGGCTCACCCACGGGCTTCGCGGGCAAGTGGAAAGAACCTAGAAGAGAGTGTTTCGAAATGCAAAAAATTTATTGACACGGTTTCATTTGGATTTTTTCTTCTGTTTTTTGGTGGGTTTTTTTATTCAGGTAAAACAGTGAATTGGCTGAAGCGATTCTTCAGACATTGCCTACCGACAGAATTCCGTTGAGGGCTGCCAAAGTCTGGCTGTAACGCAGGTTTTCCGGCGTGTAACGATAAGTTTACGCAACTGCCCTGGCTTTGTTGGGGGGCGCGCCGATGTAAGCATTAGCTGACAGAATCGCCTGTGCACTTTCCCGGTGCGTGCCGAAGCTGTCGAGCGGTGTACAATGCGCCGCGTTTTACTGTGACCCCCCTTGCGTACCCACGCAAAAGGCCAAGACCTCAGGGTTTGATCCCCCTGATCACTCCGCCTGGCCACGAGCCGGACGGGTTCGATTTCGTCACAGATAAAAACAAACAGGTGACGCATGACCATTAGAAAGACGCTGTACTCCTGGTGCCTGCGCTGGGGTTTGAGCGGCGCTGCTTGAGTCGGTAATTCAAGGCAGCAACCTGCATTCAACTCTTCAAACCTTGCGTGAGACCCTTTTCATGAGTGGACCCCATTCTTCTTCAGGCGAGCTGAAACGCGGCCTGAAAAACCGGCATATCCAGTTGATCGCCCTTGGTGGCGCCATCGGCACCGGCCTGTTCCTGGGCTCGGCCGGGGTGCTCAAATCCGCCGGCCCTTCGATGATCCTGGGCTATGCCATCTGCGGCTTTATCGCCTTCATGATCATGCGCCAGCTTGGCGAAATGATTGTCGAGGAGCCGGTTGCCGGCTCTTTCAGCCACTTCGCCCACAAGTACTGGGGTGGTTTCGCCGGCTTCTTGTCGGGCTGGAACTGCTGGATCCTGTACATCCTGGTGGGCATGTCGGAGCTGACGGCCGTCGGCAAGTACGTGCACTACTGGTGGCCGGAAATCCCGACCTGGGTCTCGGCGGCAGCGTTTTTCGTGCTGATCAACGCGATCAACCTGGCCAACGTCAAAGTCTTCGGTGAAGCCGAGTTCTGGTTCGCCATCATCAAGGTGGTGGCGATCGTCGGCATGATTGCCCTGGGCAGCTACCTGCTGGTCAGCGGCAGCGGCGGCCCGCAAGCCTCGGTCAGCAACCTGTGGGAGCATGGTGGTTTCTTCCCCCATGGCGTCGGCGGCTTGGTGATGGCCATGGCGATCATCATGTTCTCCTTCGGCGGCTTGGAAATGCTCGGTTTTACCGCCGCTGAAGCCGATCAACCACGCACCGTGATCCCCAAGGCGATCAATCAGGTGATCTACCGCATCCTGATTTTCTATATCGGCGCCCTGGTGGTGCTGCTGTCGCTCACCCCGTGGGACAGCCTCTTGGCGACCCTCAACGCCTCCGGCGATGCCTACAGCGGCAGCCCGTTCGTGCAGGTGTTCTCGATGCTGGGCAGTAACACCGCCGCGCATATCCTCAACTTTGTGGTGCTGACGGCCGCGTTGTCGGTGTACAACAGCGGTACTTACTGCAACAGCCGCATGCTCTTGGGCATGGCCGAGCAGGGCGACGCGCCCAAGGCCCTGGCGAAAATCGACAAGCGCGGCGTGCCGGTGCGTTCGATCCTGGCCTCGGCGGCGATCACCCTGGTGGCGGTGCTGATGAACTACCTGATGCCCCATGACGCGCTGGAACTGCTGATGTCGCTGGTGGTGGCCACATTGGTGATCAACTGGGCGATGATCAGCTTCTCCCACTTCAAGTTCCGCCAGCACATGAACCGCATTGGCCAGGTGCCGCTGTTCAAGGCGTTGTGGTACCCGTATGGCAACATTATCTGCGTAGCGTTCGTGGTGTTTATCCTGGGCACCATGTTGATGATTCCAGGCATTGACCGCTCGGTGTACGCGATCCCGGTGTGGGTGGCGTTCATGGGCGTTTGTTACTGGGTCAAGAACAAGCGGGCGCAGCAGTCGGAGGCGGCGGGCGCCTTGACGGCGGAGTAAGGCCCTATACTGCCTCAAATGTGGGAGTTGGGGTGTGTGGGAGCTGGCTTGCCTGCGATGCAGGCACCGAGGTGTAACAGGTACACCGCGGTGATGCTATCGCAGGCAAGCCAGCTCCCACACAAGCCCGACTCCCACACACGCCAACTCCCACATTTTTTGACCGCGTGCGGCTTGCAGCGCGTATCTTTAAGCCCTTCTACCAAGGCTCGCGCTTTCCATGCTGGTGATTTCCAACAACGTACAGTTGCCCGATGCCGAGATTGAGCTGACCGCCATTCGCGCCCAGGGTGCCGGTGGGCAGAACGTCAATAAAGTGTCGAGTGCGGTGCACCTGCGGTTTGATATTCCGGCGTCGTCGTTGCCGGAGTTCTACAAGGAGCGCCTGCTGGCGCTGCGTGACAGCCGGATCACCAGCGAAGGCGTGCTGGTGCTCAAGGCCCAGCAATATCGCACCCAGGAGCAAAACCGCGCCGATGCGCTGGAGCGCCTGGTGGAGTTGATCCAGAGCGCCACCAAGGTCGAGAAAAAGCGCCGTCCGACCAAGCCCACCCTGGGTTCGAAGAAACGCCGCCTGGAGTCCAAGACCAAGCGCGGCAGCATCAAGGCCGGGCGCGGCAAGGTCGACTTCTAGGCGTCGCGTGTTTCGCGGGCCTTAGGCGCCTGGCGGGACAGGTAGAAGCTCAGCAGTAAACCGGCGAAAGCCGCGGGGGCGGCGAACAGGAAGATCGAGGCAAAGCCAAAACCTGCCGCCACGGCGCCCGCCAGCGGCCCGGTGATGCCCAGGGACAAGTCGATAAACAGCGAATAGGCGCCCACCGCCGAGCCACGGCTGGAAGCCGGCACCAGGTTGACCGCCTCTACCCCCAGCGCGGGGAACACCAGGGAAAAGCCGAAACCGCTCAACGCCGCACCCGCCAACGCCAGTTGGGCATCCGGCGCCAGCCACAGTAACAGCAGGCCGAGCACTTCCACCGACAGGCAGGCGATTGCGACGCGAAAACCGCCAATGCGGTTGATCAAATTGCCAAACAGCAAGCGTGCGCCGATAAAACTGGCACCGAACAGGCTCAAGGCCCACACCGCGTTATCCCAGTGCTGGGTGCTGTAATACAACGTGATAAAAGTGGCGATGGTGCCAAAGCCGATGGAGCCCAGCGCCAGCGCGCAACCATGGGGCAGCACGCGGCCCAGCACATTCATGAACGGCAAACGTACGCCTGGCACAATCGGCGCCGCTTGTTTTTTCCAGGCCAGCAGCACACCCAACACGGCCAACAGAATGATGCTGACGCCCATGCTCCACAGTCCTAAATGGCTGACCAGCAGCCCCCCTAACGGCGCGCCGACCGCCAGCGCGCCGTAGCTGGCGATGCCGTTCCAGGAAATAACCTTGGCCGTGTTCGCCGCGCCGACACGGCCAATGCCCCAGCCAATCGCGCCCGAACCCACCAGGCTTTCAGCGCTGCCCAGCACCAGCCGACCGATCAGCAGGCAGCCAAGGCTGAAGGCCGGCAGGCTGGAAAACCACGCCGCAAACAACATGAACACGCCACTCAAACCGCAGCCCACCAGGCCAATCAGCACGGCGCGCTTGCTGCCCAGGTTATCGATGATCTTTCCGGCATAGGGGCGGCTCAGCAGCGTTGCCAGGTATTGCACGCTGATCACCAGCCCGGCAATGACGGCGCCATAGCCCAGCTGGCTATGCACATAACCCGGCAATACGGCCAGGGGGATGCCGATATTCAAGTAGCCGATGAAGGTAAACAGCACGATGGAAACGACTTGCAGCGTGACCGCCATGGGGCGCTGGGTATCTGGCATGGGAGAGATCCACTGTCGCAGCAGGTAAAGATAGGCTGCTAATGATACCGGCGCGCAGGCCGGGCAGGGCGGCAAAAATGTAAAACGTCAGATCTAAAGAAGATCAAGCTTGCGCGGGGGCCAGCAATTGGGTGGTCACCAGAGCCGCCAGGGCGTTTTCCTGGGTGCCGAAGCGCTTGAGCAGTGCCGCTTGCTTGTCGGCACTGAGGCGGTTCCAGACTTCGACCATCTGCAAGGCAGCGTCGAGTACAGCGGCGTCCGGCGTGTCGGAAGGGGAAGTGGTCATAGTGAAGGTCTCGGATGATTCAGGCAGTGTGGAAAGCGCTCAAAGGTGCGCTTTCCACACGGTCTGGTACGGCGTCAGTCCCGGCTTTCGCGTTCGACTGGTTTTGCTTCTTTGGCCTCAGGCTGCTTGTCGCTGGCCTGCTGCGGTGTTGGCTGCTCAGTTGGGTGCAGGCTTGGGAAGGGGAGATTAGGTATCTCGTGCATCGTGGTCGCTCCTCGCAAGGTCTGTTTTTTCAATCGCAGGTGATTCCGCGCTCTCAAAAAGCCTTGGCAGGATACAGCACCGTAAATGACAAAAAGACTTTTATCTCGACGTATGCACAATTTTTAATGGTTCAGGCGCCAGTGACATGAGGTCACACCCCTAGAACGGCACCTTGCCCAGGATCATGTCGCGGTACATCACAAAATCCCCCAACAAGCTGTAGAACGGGTGTTGAAAGGTGGCTGGGCGGTTCTTTTCGAAGAAGAAGTGGCCAATCCAGGCAAAGCTGTAGCCCGCCAGGGGCAACGCCAGCAGCAGGACCAATGAGCCTCTGCCGATGGCGTACGCGAGAATGCCTATTACCAAGGTGGTGCCGATAAAGTGCAGGCGTCGGCAGGTGCTGTTGCCATGTTCGCTCAGGTAGTACGGGTAGAACTCGGCAAAACTGTTGAATTTCTTGATGTTTTCCACGGTCACCGGCCCTCTGGTTGTTGTGCCGCCAACGGGTGCGCGGCGGGGAGCTTATTTGAGTCTAGAGTGATCAGTGCTAACAGCCAGTGACAATAGATGCCACTTTAGTATCCTTGGCTTCCTGGCTGCCGTTTGAGCCTGCTTTCAATAAGAAGACGCCATGAGCGAACGAACAACTTCTGCAAGCTGGGCGATGGGCATCGTCAAGGCGCTGGAAATGGATGGCCTGGATTGCCGTGCCTTGTTCAAGCAACTGGGCCTGGACTACGCCGCTCTCAGTGACCCCGATGCGCGCTTCCCGCAAGACGCCATGACCCGCCTGTGGCAACGCGCGGTGGAGTTGTCGGGCAACCCGGCGATTGGCCTGAACATGGGCAAGGTGGTACGCCCGGCCTCGTTTCACGTTGCCGGTTATGCGTTGATGTCCAGCAACACCCTGGCCGAAGGTTTTATGCGCTTGGTGCGCTACCAGCGCATCATCGCCGAAAGCGCTGACTTGAGTTTTCGGCTTTTACCCGAAGGCTATGCGCTGATTCTGACGGTGCATGGCGATCACTTGCCGCCCACCCGTCAAAGCGCCGAAGCCTCGCTGGCCAGCGCCCTGGCCCTGTGCGGCTGGCTCACCGGGCGCACACTGCAACCGCGCAAAGTGCTGCTGCAGGGCGACCAGCCAGCGGACCTGGCGCCCTACCAGCGCGCCTTCCATGCGCCTTTGCAATTTAATGCGCCCTATGACGCGCTGATTTTCGAACAGGTCGACATGGAGGCGCCGCTGCCCACGGCCAATGAAGCCATGGCGCTGTTGCATGATCGCTTTGCCGGTGAATACCTGGCGCGTTTTTCCGAAAGCCGCGTGACCCACAAGGCGCGTCAGGTGCTGTGCCGCCTGCTGCCCCAGGGCGAACCCAAGCGTGAAGCGGTGGCCAAGACGTTGCACCTGTCCCAGCGCACCTTGCAGCGGCGTTTGCAGGAGGAGGGCACCAGCTTCCAGGCCTTGCTCGATGACACCCGTCGCGAACTGGCCGAGCAGTACCTGGCACAACCCAGCATGACCTTGCTGGAAATCGCCTACCTGTTGGGGTTTGCCGACCCGAGCAACTTTTTCCGCGCGTTTCGCCGCTGGTTCGATGCCACGCCCGGCGAATACCGGGCGCGGTTGCAGCAAATGTCCAGCATCAGTGGCGCCAGAACGCCGGAATGCACAACACAAACACGGTAATAATCTCCAAGCGGCCCAGCAACATGCCCAGGGACAGGATCCACTTGGCGGCATCCGGCAGGGTGGCAAAGTTGCCGGCCGGACCGATGGTTTCGCCCAGGCCCGGGCCCACACCGGAAACGGTACTGGCGGCGCCGGTCAACGCGGTCATCCAGTCCACGCCCAGCAGTGACAGGGCCAGGGCGATCATGCAGATGGTGATGGCGAAGAAAAACGAAAAAGTCAGAATCGAGCGCACGATCTCCTCATCGAGACGATGGCCGTTGTACTTCTGCTTGATCACCGCGCGGGGATGGATCAACTGATTCAAGTTGGCTTTGAGCAGGATGTAGGCCACCTGGAAACGGAAGATCTTGATACCGCCTGCGGTGGAGCCTGAGCAGCCGCCGATAAAGCCCAGGTAGAAGAACAGCATCAGTGAGAAGTTGCCCCACAGGCTGTAGTCCCCCAGTGCAAAGCCGGTGGTGGTCACCACCGACGTCACGTTCAGCGCCACATGGCGCAAGGCATCGAGCCAATGCAGGTTGGTGGTCCACCAGTACCAGGTGCCGAGTACCAGCCAAGTCACCAGCAACAAGCCGAGCAAGCCTTGCACTTGCTGGTCCTTGATCAGCGCCCGACGGTTGCCGCGCAAGGTGGCCACGTACAGGGCGAACGGCAAGCTGCCAAGGATCATCACCACCACCGCGACCCAATGCACCGCCGGTTGTTTCCAATGGGCCAGGGACTCGTCCGAGGTGGAAAACCCACCGGTGGAGATCGCCGACATTGCATGGTTGATCGCATCGAACACGCCCATCCCGGCCCACCAGAAGGCCAGGCTGCCGAAGATGGTGATGCCCACATAGGCGGCCACGATCAAGCGCGCCACCATGTGTGAGCGAGGCATGACCTTTTCCGAGCGGTCCGAGGATTCGGTCTGGAACAGGCGCATGCCACCAATGCGCAGCAGCGGCAGGATCGCCACCGCCATGCCGATAAAGCCGAAACCGCCGAGCCAGTGCAGCAGCGAACGCCACATCAAAATGCCCGGCGACATGCTGTCCAGGCCGCTCAACACGGTGGAGCCGGTGGCGGTGATGCCGGACATGCTTTCAAAGAACGAGTCGGTGTAGCTGATGTGCTGGGTCAGCAAAAAGGGCAGGGCGGCGAAGATGCACACCACCACCCAACTGCTGACCGTCAGCAGGTACATGTCCCTGGGGCGCAGGTGCACGTGCTCGGGGCGACCAGGGATGACCAGCGCCAACCCGGCGATAAAGGTGATCAGGCTGGCCCACAGGAACGAGGGCAGGTCGCTGGTGCGTTCGAAGATCACCAGGGTCGCCATCGGGATTACCATGGCGACCGCAAGGGTGATCAGGAAGATGCCGATGATGAAACCGATGATGCGCAGGGTCGGCAACGCCATGAAGTTCGCTCGGGTGATTGGGCAGAGGCGCCATTCTACCTGCGGTGCAGGTCTTGTAAACCAAGGGCTGCCGGTTGATGGAGAACCCCTGTGTGTGGCTTGGTGTTTACACAACTTCGCAGCGACGCTGAAGCTGTGGCGAGGGAGCTTGCTCCCGTGACAACCTATCAACCGACGCAGATTTCCCTGACACACCACGATCCAAATGTGGGAGCTGGCTTGCCTGCGAAGACGGCCTGCCAGCCGCCCCATATCTACCTGACACCCCGTGGTCAAAACTGTGGGAGCGGGCTTGCTCGCGAAGGCGGCCTGGCAGTCAACACAGTTGGACCGTGTACATATCCATTGCTGCGGTAACGGCTACTTAGGGTTCCGCCTGACGGCGGCTCACTTTCGAAAAGCCGGAATGCCGGCCCAGGCGAAATTAAGCAAAGCGCTCTTGCCCCACCACTCGGTACCTCGCCTGGGCTCGGTGTGCCCGTAATCCGCCAGTGATTTGGGGGGCCGCCGCCACGCGCCATCCATGGCGCGGGGCGGCTAAACCGGCATCCCTGCCGGTTTACCCCCCAAATCCCTGTCGAATTCCGGCCAGCGTGGTTTGACGGGGCGCCTAAGATCAAGATCACAAGCAGATCAAGATCAAGAGCGGCTCGCTTCGCATCGTAGTTACCGTTGGCGGGTACAGCCTACACATGCTGCGATGGCGGTGTATCAGTGGCAATTAGTCGACTGGCCCACCGCCATCGCAGGCAAGCCAGCCCCCACAGAGAGAGGTGCCGCAATTATTGCGTGCATAAAAAAGGCGACCCGCAGGTCGCCTCTTTCAACTGCGCTTGATCAGAACTCGTGATCAGCGCTGTCCGGGTTCAGGTCGCTGATGCCCAGCTTGCCGGCAGCAGCCTCGATCGAGCCGGTCTGCTTGACCAGGGCGGCAATCGAGTCACGCACGATCTGGTTGCCCTTTTCATTGTCAGCGGCGATCAACTGGTCGTAGTGCTCGCCGTTGTTGGCGTGGTCAACCATCACCTGGATCTTCGCTTCGGTGGCTGCCAGGTCAGCCTTGAGGGCCGCGTCGGCTGCCGGGTCGGCCTTGGCCACCAGGGACGACAGGCTGGCGCCGGTCAGCTTGGTGCCGTCAACACGGGTGTATTCGCCCAGGTAGACGTTACGGATGCCCTTGGCGTCGTAGAAGTGCGAGTAATGGGTGTTGTCGCTGAAGCAGTCTTGCTCGTCTTCCGGCGAGTTGGCTTCCAGGGACACCTTCATGCGCTCCCCAGCGAGTTCGCCCAGGGACAGGCTGCCCATGCCAAACAGCATTTTACGCAGGCCATCGGTGCCTGGTTCCGATTCCAGGGTGGCGCGGTAGTTGTCTTCGACGTTGGGTTTCCAGTTGCCGACCATTTCCTGCAGGTCGCTGACCAGCAGTTGGGTGACGGCACGCAGGTAAGTGCGGCGACGCTCGTTGTGGCCGCCGGTTGCACCGTCACCGGTCATGTAGTCCGACGCCGGACGGTTACCCGCGCCTGGGCCGGTGCCGTTGAGGTCCTGGCCCCACAGCAGGAATTCGATGGCGTGGTAGCCGGTGGCGACGTTCGCTTCGGAACCGCCCAGCTCATTGAGGCTGGCGAGTTTTTCCGGGGTGATCTCCTTGACGTCGACCTTGTCTTCGCCCACCTGGATCTCGTTGTTGGCGATGATATTGGCGTTGGCACCTGGGTTGCCCAGCGCGTGCTCGTAGGACTTGTCGACGTAGTCGATCAGGCCTTCGTCCAGGGGCCAGGCGTTCACCTGGCCTTCCCAGTCGTCGATGATGGTGTTGCCGAAGCGGAATACTTCACTCTGCAGGTAGGGTACGCGCGCGGCGATCCAGGCGGTACGGGCCGCTTTCAGGGTTTCGTCGTTCGGGTTGGCGAGGAAGGTATCGATTGCGGTCTGCAGGGTTTTTGCGGTGGATTCGGCATCGCTGTACACCGCAAACACCATGTCTGCGTAGTGCGCGACCACGGCCTTGGCGGCCGCTTCGTCGACCTGGCCAGCCGGGGCAGCCGCCGGTGCGGTAGTGCTGGCGGCAGCGGGTGCCTGGGGCGCGGCGGCCTTGTCTTTACCTTCGCCGCAACCGGCGAGAGAAATGGCAATGGCCAGCAGACTGGCGGTGGCCAGGGGCATACGAATCATGGCGAACATCCTGCTTCGGTTGTTGAAAGGGCGCGCGGGGAGCGCAAACGCTGCGACATAATGCGAAAGATTTGCATTTTGTGTAAAGGCTTATACGCGGGAAATATTGAGTATCGAAGTGTAAATTCAAAGACTCACGGCGTTATTGCGCTCGGACTGCTTCAGATAAGCCGTCAACTCCCGGGCCTGCAGCGGTTTGCTGTAGTGATAACCCTGCCCTTCATGGCACCCCTCGGAGATGATGTAGGCCTCCTGTTCGGCGGTCTCCACCCCTTCGGCAATCACCTGCATGCCCAGGCTTTTGCCCAGTTGGATAATGGCGCGCACGATGGTTGCGTCATCGTCGTCGTCCTGCAGGTCCTGGACGAAGCTCTTGTCGATCTTGATCTTGTCCAGTGGCAGGCTTTTGAGGTAACTCAGGGATGAGTAGCCGGTGCCGAAGTCATCAATGGCGATGAGCGCCCCGGAGCGGCGCAGGCTCAACAGATGCTGGGCGGCGGTGCTGATGTCTTCCATCAGGCCGGTCTCGGTGACTTCCAGCTCGAGGCTGCGCGGCGGTAGGCGATAGATCTGCATCAGGTTGTTGACCACCCGCGGCAACTCGGTGTGGTGCAGTTGCACAGTGGACAGGTTGACGGCCATGCGCAGCGCCGTGAAACCCTGGTCATGCCATTCGCGCAATTGCCGGCACGCCTGGTCCAGCACCCATTCGCCAATGGGAATGATGGTGCCGTTCTGTTCCGCCAGCGGGATAAACAAGTCCGGCGGTACCAGCCCATGTTCCGGGTGTTGCCAGCGCAGCAGGGCCTCCACGCCGACCACCTTATGGTCGCGATAGCTGATTTGCGGTTGGTACACCAGGTGGAACTGCTCGCGGCTCAGGGCATCGCGCAGGTCTTTCTCCAGTTCACGGCGCCGGCGCATTTCGCTGTCGACGCTGGCGATATAAAACTGATAGCGGTTGCGCGAGCGGCTCTTGGCCAGGGTCATGGTCTGCTCGGCTTTTTGCAGCAACTTCTCGGTGCTGTCACCATCTTCCGGAAACAGCGTGATGCCGATGGTGGCGCGTAGGCGGATCAGGTCATGATCGAGGGCGAATTCGGCCTCCAGGTCATCGAGGATGCTTTGTGCCAGTTCGGCGGCTTCGTAGGGCTGGTCGATATCGGCTTGCACCAGGGCGAACTGGTCGCCGCCCAGGCGGGCGAGCGTGCCCAGGCGGCCACTATGGGCGCGCAGGCGGTCGGCCAGGGCGAGCAAGAGTTTGTCGCCGGCCTGGTAGGGGAATTGCTCGTTGACACTCTTGAAGTCATCCAGCCCCACGCACAACACTGCGACACGACGTTGTCGGCGACCGGCATCCGTGAGGATTTTATCCAACTGCGTCTGCAACTTCTGGCGGTTAGGCAGGCCGGTCAGGAAGTCGTACTGGGCCATGCGCAACAGGCTCGATTCGGCCTCGTGGCGCAGGTGGGTATTGCGCTCAATGGATTCGAGCAATTGGTTGGCGGTGTTTATCCACTGCCCCAGTTCGTTGCGCTCGTGGCCTTTGAGCTGCGGGATCTTGTGCTGGCTGGGGCGGTCCGGGTTGATCGAGGTCAGGTGTTCGAGCATCCGCGACAGCGGTTTGGTCAGCATCCAGTGATACACCAGGTACAGCACCAGCCCCATGGCCAAGGCGCGCAATACGCCCGAGATAAAGATGATGACCGAGCTGACCAGGAAACTTCTGCCATAGATGGCGGTGTCGAGGGTGATGCTCAGGTCGCCGTAATATTCGCTGTAGGGGCCCTTGCCCACCAACGCGGTGGTAAAGGAGCGTTCCTGGCCAAGAATCAGGTCGGTCAGCCAGCGGCTGGGGGACAGCTGTAAAGGGCGGCTTTTTTCCGCCAGCATGGTCTCGTTGGGATGGCCGATAGAGGCCATGCGCACAGCGTCGTCCTGGAACAGACCTTCGATCACCTGCATGCCCATCTCGCGATCCAGGCTGTACACGGCCTGGGTCGAGGGGTCGCGAAACATGTCGAGGATGCGCTGGGCATCGCCCGCCACGGCCTGGCGTGTCTTGTAGGCATCAAAAACGATCTGCGCCACGCTCAGCGCCACACCCACGATCAAGGCCGACAGCAGCACAACCCGTAGCAACTTCACCGACAAGCTGTTCTTGAGTTCCAGCTTCAAAGGGGCATTCCTTGTCTCATGCGGGTGGCCGTCAATATGCCATGAGTATTGGCAATCTGGGGAGGGCAGTCAAAGGGACATTACTGTGGGAAGGGGGGTGGCGCTTTGCAGCGACGGTGGGCAGGAAAACGGCGGATGGAATCCGCCGTGAATGTTGCCTTGCGGGGGGCAAGTGGTTGCTTGATTAAAAATTAATCTGTGGTGGGGCAGATGACTGTGAATCCGCGCCCAGTTGGCCGCCTTGGGCTCCGTCCGTGACACTGTCCATCATGTCCTTGAGTATATCCATTCCCATCTCGGCCGCTTTTCCTGCAATGGGCAGTGCCACCGAGGCGGCGGCGCCGGCGGCGGCCATCATCGAAACTGGTTCCATAATTGACTCTCCTGCGTTGGACGAGAGGTGTATTCCTCTCTTCGACTACGTGGCCGGTACGTCTCAATGAGTTCCATTATTTCGGCCGATCCACAATCGTCGCCCAAAAAAAAGCCCGGCAATCGCCGGGCTTTTCCTACTGCAAGCATCGCTTAGGCAGTGAAGGCCTTGCCTTCGAACTGCTCAGCCACGAACTTCCAGTTGACCAGGTTCCAGAACGCTTCCACATACTTTGGACGCACGTTGCGGTAGTCGATGTAGTAGGCGTGTTCCCACACGTCGCAGGTCAGCAGCGGGGTGTCGCCGTTGGTCAGTGGGTTGCCGGCGCCGATGGTGCTGGCCAGGGCCAGGGAACCGTCAGCCTTTTTCACCAGCCAGCCCCAACCGGAACCGAAGGTGCCAACCGAAGTCTTGGTGAACTCTTCTTTGAACTTGTCGAACGAACCGAACGCAGCGTTGATGGCTTCAGCCAGCGCGCCGGTTGGTTGGCCACCGGCGTTTGGCGCCAGGCAGTTCCAGTAGAAGGTGTGGTTCCAGACCTGAGCGGCGTTGTTGAAGATGCCGCCCGAGGAAGACTTGACGATCTCTTCCAGGGTCTTGCCTTCGAACTCGGTGCCAGGCACCAGGTTGTTCAGGTTCACGACATAGGTGTTGTGGTGCTTGTCGTGGTGGTATTCCAAGGTTTCCTTGGAGATGTGCGGCTGCAGGGCATCGTGTGCGTAGGGCAGCGGCGGCAATTCGAAAGCCATGATGATTCTCCTAATCAGGTCAGTTGCGGTGAGCGCAAGGCCGATCACGGGCGGCCAAACATGCGCCGGGGAGTTTGTACTCTTTGCGGCGCAGGGGTCCGATCATAGCACCGGGGGTGCGGCATAACCACGCAACAACTGTGTGGGATAGAGGTTCCAGAGCGTTTTGGAATATTGCTCAGGCGCTGATCAGTTGATAGGCCACCGAGAACATCATCGCGGCCACTAGCAGGTCCAGCAGGCGCCAGGTGGCCGGGCGTGCCAGCCAGGGTGCCAGCCATGCCGCACCCAGGGCCAGGGTGGTGAACCACAGGAACGAGGCACTGGCTGCTCCGGCGACATAAGCACCCGGTTCGGTTTGTTGCGCGCCCAGGGAACCGATCAGCAGGACGGTGTCCAGGTAGACATGGGGGTTGAGCAAGGTGACCGCCAAGGCGCTCAGCAGCACGGCGCGCAATGAACGTGTCTTGAGGCTGTCGCTTTGGTCCAGGCTCTGTTTCGAGCAGGCTCTGCGCAGTGCGCATGCGCCGTACCAGAGCAAGAACGCTGCGCCGCCCCAACGTGCCACCGCCAGCAGTATCGGGCTCTGTGCCAGCACGGTGGCCAGCCCGAATACCCCAGCGGCCACTAGCAGTGCGTCGCAGATCACACACAACGCCGCCACGGGTAAGTGATGTTCGCGGCGCAGGCTTTGCGCGAGTACGAATGCATTTTGGCTGCCGATTGCCATGATCAGCCCGAGGGCCACCAGCAAGCCGTTCACATAGCTTTGCCACATAGAGGGAGATCCTTGTTGATACTCATACGATGCTGGCTATGGTGCGGCTCGAGGCTGTATAAGAAAAACCAATATTGCTGATCGCTCATTAGAGAAACTGATGTTCGACTATAAATTGCTTTCTGCCCTGGCGGCGGTGGTGGAACAAGCCGGCTTTGAGCGCGGTGCCCAGGTGCTGGGGCTGTCGCAGTCAGCCATCTCTCAACGCATCAAGCTATTGGAAGCGCGCATTGGCCAGCCGGTGTTGATACGCGCCTCGCCGCCGACGCCCACCGATATCGGCCGGCGCTTGCTCAACCATGTGCAACAGGTGCGCTTGCTGGAGCGTGACCTGCAAAGCCAGGTGCCGGCCCTGGACGAGGAGGGCATGCCCGAGCGCCTGCGCATTGCCCTGAATGCCGACAGCCTTGCCACGTGGTGGGCCGAGGCGATCAGCGACTTCTGCGCCGAACAGCATTTGCTGCTGGACCTGGTGGTCGAAGACCAGACCGTGGGCCTCAAGCGCATGCGCGCCGGTGAAGTGGCGGCCTGCATTTGCGCCAGCGAGCGTCCCGTGGCCGGTGCCCGCAGCCTGTTGCTGGGCGCCATGCGTTATCGGGCCCTGGCCAGCCCGGCCTTTCTGGCGCGGCATTTTCCTGGGGGCGTGCGGGCTGACCAATTGGCGCGCACGCCTGCGCTGGTGTTCGGCCCGGATGATTTCCTGCAGCACCGCTACCTGGCGTCCCTGGGGGTAGACGGTGGTTTCGAACACCATCTATGCCCGTCGTCCGAAGGTTTTATCCGCCTGACGGAAGCCGGTCTGGGCTGGGGCCTGGTGCCTGAATTACAGGTGCGTGACCAGTTGGAAACCGGCGTGCTGGTCGAGTTATTGCCAGATAAGCCCATCGACGTGCCGCTGTACTGGCATCATTGGCGCAGTGGTGGGCAACTGTTGGGCTTGTTGACTGACCATCTGGCCCAGGTGTGTGGCCAATGGTTGGTGCCCTATCAGCAGTGACAAGCGTCAAGCTGCAAGCTGCAAGTGAAGAGCTCGCAGATCGTTTTTAACTTGCAGCTTTAAGCTTGGCGCTTGCAGCTGCATCCGTAGGAGGCTTCATGAAAATTCTGGTCACCGGCGCAAGCGGCTTCATTGGCGGGCGCCTTGCGCGCTTCGCCCTTGAACAAGGCCTGGACGTGCGGGTCAACGGGCGGCGCGCCGAGGGTGTGGAGCACCTGGTACGGCGCGGTGCCGAGTTTATCCAGGGTGACTTGAATGACGCCGACCTGGTGCGCGACCTGTGCCGCGATGTCGAAGCCGTGGTGCATTGCGCCGGCGCCGTCGGGCTGTGGGGTAAGTACCAGGACTTCCATCAGAACAACGTGCTGGTCACCGAAAACGTCGTCGAAGCCTGCCTGAAACAGCGCGTCGGGCGCCTGGTGCACCTGTCGTCGCCGTCGATCTACTTTGACGGTCGCGACCATCTGGGGCTCACCGAAGAACAAGTGCCCAAGCGTTTCAAGCATCCCTATGCCGCTACCAAGTACCTGGCTGAGCAGAAGGTCTTTGGCGCTCAGGAGTTCGGCCTGGAAGTGATCGCCCTGCGCCCGCGCTTTGTCACCGGGGCCGGCGATATGAGCATCTTCCCGCGCCTGCTGAAAATGCAGCGCAAGAACCGCCTGGCGATCGTCGGCGACGGCTTGAACAAAGTCGACTTCACCAGCGTGCATAACCTTAACGAGGCGCTGCTCAGCAGTTTGCTCGCCACAGGCTCTGCGCTGGGCAAAGCCTACAACATCAGCAACGGCGCACCGGTGCCGATCTGGGATGTGGTGAACTACGTGATGCGGCAAATGGAGCTGCCCCAGGTGACCCGTTACCGCTCCTACGGTTTGTCTTACAGCGTGGCGGCCTTGAATGAAGCCTTCTGCGCGATGTGGCCGGGGCGGCCGGAACCGGCATTGTCGCGCCTGGGCATGCAGGTGATGAACAAAGATTTCACCCTCGACATCAGCCGCGCCAGGCATTATCTCGACTACGAGCCCAAGATCAGCCTGTGGGCCGCGCTCGACGAGTTCTGCAGCTGGTGGAAAGCCCAGGACCCGGGCCGCCAATAAGCTTATAAGCAGCAACACTTCGGGAACCCAATTCCAGGTTCCGAGTCGATCCATGCGCCGGGAGTGCGGTTTATACTCCTGCCGCTCGGCTTTGCAGCCAGCCATCTCATTGATTCAGGGTAGATTCATGCGTAACGATGCTAAAGACGACTTCGACAACGTTCCCAGCCTGCGGGCCGATCTCGGGGATGACGATGATTTCGTGCCGACCCCCGCGACGTCGGTGCGTTCGCGAACGACGCCCGTGGTCAAGGTCAAGAGCGCCAGCACTGGCCCGTTGTGGGCACTGGTCGGCGCGCTGTTGATTGCCTTTGCGGGCCTGGCCTGGTGGAGCTTCCAGCAGATCTCCCTGATGGGCCAGCAGTTGGTTGCCACCCAGGAAAGCTTTGCCCGCATCAGCGAGGAAGCGGCGGGACGCCTGCAGGCGATTTCCGGCAAGGTCGTGGCCAGCGAAGCCAATGTGAACAACGGCAGCGAAGCCTTGAAGCTGCAGATCAAGCAGCTGGAAGCCCAGTTGCAGGAACAGGGTAAGCAACAGTTGGGCGTCGCGGGTCAAGCCACCGAACTGGACAACCGCCTGGCCCAGATGAGTGCCAGCACCACCGAACTGACAGCGGCCAATACCAAGCTGCAAGGCCAGGTGCAGGCCCTCACTGACGCGGTCGCCAGCCTCACGGCAGCACAGGCCGAGAGCAAGGGCCTGGCCACCGATGTGGCGGCCTTGAAGAAACAAGGCAACCCAAGCGCGGCCATCGCCCGTCTCGAGCAGGACGTGCTGGTGCTCAAGAGCGCCCAGGAAAACCAGCCGGCCAATATCGACGCGCCGACCAACAAGGAATTCGACGTGTTCCGCATCCAGACCACGCGCAATATCACCACCTTGCAGAGCCAGGTGCAGAACTTGAATCAGCGCCTCAATGCGCCTGCTGCGGCCATACCACTGGGTCAATGAACGCAAAATCGCCCTCTGTAGGAGCGAGCTTGCTCGCGAAAAACGTTAACGATAACGGGTACTTGCTGAATGAACGCGGTGCCTGTGAGTTTTTCGCGAGCAAGCTCGCTCCTACATTAGGGGGTTGATTGTCACCGCTCGGTGACATTTCTTCTCCCCTTCGTTACTTGCCCATCCCACGCCCTTGTTTAGACTCCGGTCATCCCAAAAAAACAATAAGGGCCACCCATGACCACCCACCCACTGCCTGCCAGCAGTTGGCTGAATGCACCAGCCCATCACGCTTGGCTCGCCGCCGAAGGCCAGCGCCTGCTGGCGTTCGCCAAGGCGTCGCGCCTGCCGGACGGTTTCGGCAACCTTGACGATAAAGGCCACTTGCCGGCCAATGCTCGAGCCGAAACCATGAACACTGCGCGCATGACCCACAGCTTTGCCATGGCCCATGCCATGGGGTTGCCGGGTTATGCCGAGCTGGTAGCGCACGGTGTGGCAGCGCTCAGCGGCCCGCTGCGCGACAGTGAGCACGGTGGCTGGTTCGCCGCGCCCCAGGCGGCTGATGGCAACACCGGCAAGGCCGCCTACGTGCACGCCTTCGTGGCCCTCGCCGCCAGCTCTGCCGTGGTGGCCGGCGCGCCGGGTGCGCGCACATTAATGAACGACGCCGTCCATATCATCGACCAGTTCTTCTGGAGCGAAGAGGAGGGCGTCATGCTCGAATCCTTTGCCCGGGACTGGAGCGGCGTCGAAGCCTATCGTGGCGCCAACAGCAACATGCACGCCACCGAAGCCTTCCTGGCGTTGGCCGATGTCAGCGGTGATACACGTTGGCTGGACCGTGCGCTGCGCATCGTCGAGCGGGTGATCCACACCCACGCCGCTGGCACCCAGTTCATGGTCATCGAGCATTTCGATGCGCAGTGGAAGCCGTTGCTCGGTTACAACCAAGACAACCCCGCCGATGGCTTTCGCCCTTACGGCATCACCCCAGGCCATGGTTTTGAATGGGCGCGGTTGCTGCTGCACCTGGAAGCTGCGCGCCTTGAGGCCAAGCTGGCCACGCCCGACTGGCTGGTGAGCGACGCCAAAGGCCTGTTCGCCAGTGCCTGCGAGTACGCCTGGGCGGTGGATGGTGCGCCGGGCCTTGTCTACACTTTGGATTGGAACCAGCGCCCGGTGGTACGCGAGCGCCTGCACTGGACCCATGCCGAAGCCAGCGCCGCTGCTCAGGCGCTGCTCAAACGTACCGGTGAGCTGCATTACGAAACCTGGTACCGACGTTTCTGGGAGTTTTGCGAAACCCACTTCATCGACCGGCTCCAGGGCAGTTGGCACCACGAACTCAGCCCGCACAACCAACCCAGCAGTAAAATCTGGGGCGGCAAACCTGACCTGTACCATGCCTGGCAAGCGGTCGTGCTGCCTGCGCTGCCCTTGGTACCCAGCTTGGCCAGTGCATTGGGCAGTGGGTGTTATGTCACCAAGTGGTGACATTTGTACGTCCCTTTGTTACCTGCACTCTGAAAATCCATGTTTAAACTCCGTGCAGCGCAAGCTCTAGACTTGCATGCATAACAACAAGAAAAGGTACTCAGATGAACGCGATTAATCGCCTCGCCGTCGCTATTTCCATTGCCTCGTTGTTCCCCCTCAGTGCATTTGCCGCCGACTCCAAAGGTACGGTGGAAGTGGTGCATTGGTGGACCTCCGGCGGTGAAAAAGCGGCTGTGGATGTCCTGAAGGCCCAAGTTGAGAAAGACGGCTTCACCTGGAAAGACGGTGCTGTAGCAGGCGGCGGTGGCGCCACCGCCATGACCGTGCTGAAAAGCCGCGCGGTCGCTGGCAACCCGCCAGGCGTTGCCCAGATCAAAGGCCCCGACATCCAGGAATGGGCGTCTACTGGCCTGCTCGACACTGACGTGCTCAAAGACGTCGCCAAAGAAGAAAAATGGGATTCGCTGCTCGACAAGAAAGTCTCCGACACCGTGAAATACGACGGTGACTACGTGGCCGTGCCGGTGAATATCCACCGCGTGAACTGGCTGTGGATCAACCCGGAAGTCTTCAAGAAAGCCGGCATCACCAAGAACCCAACCACCCTCGAAGAATTCTACGCAGCGGGCGACAAGCTCAAGGCCGCAGGCTTCATTGCGCTCGCCCACGGCGGCCAGCCTTGGCAGGACAGCACCGTGTTCGAAGCGGTGGTGCTTTCGGTAATGGGCGCTGATGGTTACAAGAAAGCCCTGGTCGACCTGGATAACGGCGCATTGACCGGCCCGGAAATGGTCAAGGCCCTCACCGAGCTGAAGAAAGTCGCGACCTATATGGACGTCGACGGCAAGGGCCAGGACTGGAACCTGGAAGCTGGCAAGGTCATCAATGGCAAGGCCGGCATGCAGATCATGGGTGACTGGGCCAAGTCCGAATGGACCGCGGCCAAGAAAGTTGCCGGCAAGGATTATGAGTGCGTAGCGTTCCCGGGCACTGATAAGGCCTTCACCTACAACATCGACTCCCTGGCGGTGTTCAAGCAGAAAGACAAAGGCACTGCCGCGGGCCAGCAGGACATCGCCAAAGTCGTGCTGGGTGAAAACTTCCAGAAGGTGTTCAGCATCAACAAGGGCTCGATCCCTGTGCGTAACGACATGCTGACCAAGATGGAATCCTACGGCTTTGATTCCTGTGCCCAGACCGCCGCCAAGGACTTTTTGGCCGACGCCAAGACCGGGGGCCTGCAGCCAAGCATGGCCCACAACATGGCCACCACCCTGGCGGTGCAAGGTGCTTTCTTCGACGTGGTGACCAACTACATCAACGACCCGAAAGCCGACCCGGCCGATACCGCCAAGAAGCTGGGTGCTGCGATCAAGTCGGCCAAGTAACAGCTGTGGAGCGGGCTTGTGTGGGAGCGGGCTTGCTCGCGAAAGCGGGGTATTAGACAGCATGTTTGGTGACTGACCTGCCGCCTTCGCGAGCAAGCTCGCTCCTACACGGACCGCCGCCCACACCGGTACCCCTGTAGGTCTTTTTCCCCGTTCCGGGTTTTCTCATGAGGTT